>CAJXLM010000001.1 GCA_913056175.1 uncultured Opitutia bacterium
AGCGACCGCCGGGCCCGGCGCGCGTCCGCGCCCCCCTTGGCCAGCACCGCCTCCAGCCCGTCCGCGTCGTAGCCCAGGCAGCCCACCGCACGCCCGTAGAGCGCCCGGTACCGGGCCACCAGCTCCTCCGCCCCCACATCCCCCCGCTCCCGCGGATCGGCCACCACCACCAGCTGAATCCCCGTAGGCAACACCACGCACTCCAGCACATCCACCCCCGAGAACTCCGTCGCCCGCACCGCCAGCCGCATCAGGAACTCCCGCTCCTCCGCCCCCAACCGAAACTCCCCGACCAACTCCCCCCGCAAATAGTAGTACCCCTCCCCCCTCAACTTGTATCGCCGCCGTCTCATGCCTCCACCCCAGCACCACTCACCCTAGAAGTCAAGTGTGTGGAAAGCCTGACACTATGTTCCAGCGAATAGACGTAAAGTGGTTGCATGGGCGACGGGTTAGAATTGCGGACGTGGGGTGTTGATTGTCTGGTCCGTTGGTAGGGGATCGGAGGTTTTTTGGGGGGTCTGATTTTCCTCGGGGAATTCTGGGTTGCGGGGGTGGTCTTGATTTTCCCGGTAGGTGGGGGTCGTCGGCTGGTGGGTGGGGAGGACGGGGTGAGGTTCCTTTCGTCCTTGAAGTCCCGTGGTGATCCATCCGGTCGCGACAGTGCAGGTGTACGGTGGCGATTGGATCCGCCGGAAAATCGTGAGGGGACCGAAAAAAGCCCGCCGGAGCGGGCTGAAAGGCAGGGGCGGAAAGCGGACCGAGTCCGGCCTTCCGCCCCGTTTGCCCTTGGGGGGCCTTAGCGGCGCGGAGGACGGTCCTCGCGGGGCCGGGCCTCGTTGATCTTGAGGGCGCGGCCTCCGACCTCGCTGCCATTGAGGGCCTCAATGGCGGAGCGGGCTTCCGCGTCGTTGTTCATCGTGACGAAGCCGAAGCCCCGGGGACGCCCGGTTTCCCGGTCGGCCACCAGAGAAACCCGGTCGACGGTGCCGTGAGCCCCGAAGAGGTCCTCGAGTTCCTCACCGTGTATGCTGAAGGGAAGATTTCCCACGTAGATATCCACTGTATTCCTTTGACTAGTCGTGCGCCGATGGGATTCCGGTACGTGCGGGCCGACGCCTCCCGTACGCACCACTGGGGGTTTTCCCGCCAACGCGGGAAAGGCGAGAAGGGAGCGAGACGGGGAGGGTCTCTGGCGCGCAGGGCGCCCTATCTGGACCTGTCATCTCGACTTTCAGCGGGCATTGCGCCCACGCCCCCGAGCCCCAGACGGGCTCACGAGGCTCCCTTCGGAGGCAGAGGGATCCCCCCAAGAAAACGGGGAATTGGCGGGGTGATCCCCGCCTTGACCTTGCCTGTTCATGCCCATGACGGTGGGGCTGCCGCCCCCCCCGGTCAAGGGAGAAAGCTGGACACCTGGTCCCGTCAACCGGAGACCTCTTCGAGGGCGGCATAATTCGCGAAACGGGTACAGCTGCGCAGGAAGGACAGATCGATCGCCCCCGTCGGACCATTCCGTTGCTTGGCGAGGACCAGGCGGATTTTCTCCCGGTCCCCGCTTCCCTCGTTCTCCCCCTCTTCCTCCTCGTTGTTGCGGGGTCGGTGCAGGAGCATGACCACATCGGCGTCCTGCTCGATGGAGCCCGATTCCCGCAGGTCGGACATCCGCGGTTCCCGTTTCTCGCGTTCGCTCTCGCGGTTCAGCTGGCTGAGGACCAGCACCGGTACATTCAGCTCCTTGGCCATTGCCTTCAGGCCACGGGAAATCTCCGCGATCTGGTTCTCCCGGGAAGCGCGGTTGTCCATTCCCGCGACCAGCTGGAGATAGTCCACCACGATCAGGCCGAGGTTATTCCGGGTGGCGATGCGGCGGGCCTTGGCGCGCAATTCGAGGATGTTGAGGCTGCCCTCATCGTCCACGAAAAGATCGGCCTCCTTGATTTCGCCGGCGGATTCCACGATCCGGCGCTGCTCCTCCGAGGTGGAGAATCCGTCCCGGAGCTTGTTCATATTCACCTCCGCCCGGCTGCAGAGAAGACGCTGGGCGAGACTCTCCGCGCTCATCTCCAGGGAAAAGACCAGGACGCCCTTCGGCTCGGGATTCTGCGCTGTGCGGATGGCAATATTTTCCGCCACATTCATGGCGAAGCTGGTTTTCCCGACGGAGGGCCGGGCTGCCAGCACGATCATCTCCTGCTCGTGGAAACCGAAGGTCAGCTTGTCGAGGTCGTAGAAACCCGAGCGCACCCCGAAGCTCGTGTGGCGACGGGCGAGGATGTCATTGATCATCCGGATGACCTGGTCGAGGGGCTGGTCGATCCGCTGGGCGGAGTCCGAGACCTGTGCTTCCCCGATCCGGAAGATTTCCGACTCGACCTCCGCGAGGAAGGCGGGAATGTCGTCGGGGGACTCGTAGGAACGCTCGACCGTCTGGGTGGCCAGGCGAATCAGCCGGCGGAGGACCGCCTTCTCCTTGACAATCTGCAGCCAGGTGGAGGCGAAAGCCGTTGAGTTCACGGACTCGGCCACTTCGTTGATGGCAGCCCGGCCTCCGGTGGCCTCGAGCAGTCCCATCGTGCGGAGCTTTTCCTCGACGGTGATCTCATCGATCTCCCGTCCCTGGCTGTTCAGCTCGAGAAGGGCCGCATAGAGGTTGCGGTGGGCGGCGCGGTAGAAGGAATCGGCGTCGATCTTCTGGGTCAGGCAATCCGTGAGAACCTCCGGACCGTTCTCCCGCATGCAGGCCGCGAGGAGGGCTCGCTCGGCCTCCACCGAGTGCGGCGGGAGGCGATCGGCGAGAAGGGCCGGGTCAGCCTGTCGCTCCGCCGGTCTCCCGGAACGGGGAGGGCGCTGGGCCCCGCCAGATTCGGCCATGTCGATGGGTTCCCCGCCGCGCTTGCCGACGCCGGGCCGGTCAGTCCTCCGCGCCGGCTTCGCCGTCGCCCTCCGGTGGGCCGCTCTCGATGGGGTTCTCCGAGACGACCTCGAAACGGAGAGCCCGCTCCACCTCGGGATGGAGACGCACCCTTGCCTCGTGTTCGCCGAGAGTCTTCACCGGGGCCGGCAGGTGGACTTTCTTCCGGTCGAGGGAGACGCCCGCCTCCTCCAGTTTTTCGAGCAGGTCGCGCACGGTGACCGCGCCGAACATCTTGCCCCCCTCGCCGGTCTTCACGACGACGACCGGACGGACCGCCTCCACCCGGGAGGCGAGTTCCTCGGCGGTCGTCCGCTCAGCCTGTTCCCGCTGGAGTCGACGCGCCTCAAGGGCCTCGACCTGGCGGACATTGGCGCGGGTCGCCGGGATGGCCAGCTTTCTCGGGAGGAGGTAGTTGCGCGCGTAGCCGGAGCGGACGCGCACCTTTTCCCCCTCACCGCCGAGGTTGGGAAGGGGTTGCAGGAGAAGTACTTCGGTTTGTGCCATGATGGTTCTCAAAAAGGGATATCTTCGTCGTCAAAATTCTCGGCCGGGGCCTCCGATCGGCCCGAGCCCTCCCGCGGTGGAGGTGCGGAGCGCTCGTAGGGAGAACCACCCCCGCCCCCGGCTCCGCCCTCGCCTCCCGGGCCACCCCCGGAGCCGATGAACTGGAAATTCTCACAGACCACCTTCAGCTTGGAGCGCTTTTCTCCCTCCCGACTCTCCCAGGTGTCGAGCTGGAGCCGACCCTCTATGAGAACGGGCCTTCCCTTCGAGAGGTACTTGCCGAGGATTTCCGCCACCCGGCCAAAAGCATCCACATCGACAAAGGTGGTTTCCTCCCGCTTTTCCCCATCCCGGGTGGTGTAGTTGCGGGAGACCGCCAGCCCCAGCTTGCAGATGGCGTTGTTGCCGCTGGAAAAGCGGACCTCCGGATCCCGGGTGAGATTCCCGAGAAGGATGACGCGGTTAAAGGAAGCCATGGCTCGTACGGGTGCGGGATCAGGCGGATGCGCCCGCCGTCACCCCTTGCTCTACCATGACCCGGTTGACCTTGCGGTCAAGACGGACCTTTTCCTGGAGCTGGGCCGGCGCGGACGGAGACCCGACAAAGTCAAAGGCAAGGATCCAAGCGCTGTCCAGGCCCGTGCGGGCCGGGCGGGCCAGTGCCCGGTTCTCCTGATTCTCAAGGAGGGTGACCTCCCCTCCGGTCAGACCGGCGATGAGACCGCGGTAGTTCTCCGCGAGTTCCTCCAGAGGCGTTTCCACACCCCGCGTATCGAGGACGAAGGTCGCCCGGTAGTTTCGTGTCTTTTCCACACTCATGATGCTTTTGCCTTAGTATTCATCCAATTCATGCACCGTTCCGGTCCCTCCCGCACCAACAGGCGGACCCCCTCGGCGAGGCGTGGGAGCTGGTTCTCGAAGATCTGCTCCTCCCCGGCCGAAAATTTCCCAAGAACGTAATCGGCGAGGACCATTTCCCGGTGCGGCTTACCGCCGATCCCGATTCGCAGCCGGGAGAATCCGCTGCCGAGATGGCGCAGCACGCTCTCCACCCCGTTGTGCCCGCCGCTACCCCCGTCCAGGGAAAGCTTGGAACGGCCCGCCGCGACGGTCGTGTCGTCGTAGGCCACACAGAAGGACTCCGCGGGGAAGCGGTAGTAACGGGCCACTTTTCCCAGGCATTCCCCGGATCGGTTCATGAAGGTGCGCGGTTTCAGGAGGAGAAGGGAGGTGGTGCCCACATCGAGCAGCGCCGTGTCCGCCTGGAAGCGTTTTTCCCAGGTCCAGAGGAGCCCGGCCTCCTGCACGAGGAAGTCCACGAGCCGGAAGCCGGCGTTGTGCCGGGTCCGCGCGTACTCCTCACCGGGATTGCCGAGCCCGGCAAGGATTCGAGGAGCGGGAGGGCTCATGGGTGAACTCTCAGGGCTGGCGGGGGCCCGCGCCTCAGGACTCCCCCGAGTCGCCTTCTCCGGCGGCCTCTCCCTCGGCGGCTTCGCCGCCTTGCTCCGCTACCCCGGCTTCTTCGGCAGCCTCCCCTTCCTCGGCGGCTGCGGCCCGGACCTTCTGCTGGCCGACCGAGACCACCGCCACCTCCGGCTCGGAGGTGTAGTCCACCCCGGGCAGCTGGGGAAGATCGCCGATATGAAGGATGTCGCCGGCGTGGAGATTCTCAATGTCGACGTCGATCTGGTGCGGCAGGTCCGCGGGCAAGCACTTCACTTCCACCGAGTGGCTGTGCACGTCGAGCACGCCGTCCTCCGTGCGCACCCCGACAGGTTCACCGAGGAAGTTCAGCGGGATCGGTGCGGTGATCGCGTGGTCGCGGGTGAGCTCGAGAAAATCCACGTGGAGAAAGACATCCGTGCGCGGGTCGCGCTGGATCGCCTGGATGAGGGTCGCTGTTTTCCCCTTCCCCTCCTCCTCGATCGTCACGATCGAGGACTGCCCGGCCTGCTTCCAGACCTTGAGAAAGGAGCTGTACTCGACCTTGAGGGGACGGGTTCCCCCGCGCCCGTAAACAACCGCGGGGATCTGGCCCTCGCGCCGAAGCTGGCTGGCGCCCGAGCCGCCCACACGGGCCCGGGTTTGGACGGGAAGATGGATCTCATTCATGGCAAAGCGGGGAAGGCGACCCTTGGGTCAGTCGAAACGATGAGTCTTGCTCCGGTCCGCTCCCGGGCGCAAGAGAGAAAACCGTGCCCGGCCCGCTGCCACCCCGTCCACTACCCCCGCAGTTCTACCGGCGGTCCGCGCTCGCGGTCGCCCGCGACCTACTCGGCAAACCCCTCTGCTGCGGGGACCAGTGTCATCGCATCACCGAGGTGGAGGTCTACGAGGGGACCCGGGACCTCGCCAGCCATGCCGCCCGGGGAACGACCCCCCGCAACGAGGTCATGTTCGGACCCCCCGGTCACTGGTACGTCTACCTCTGCTACGGGGTCCACTGGCTGGCCAACATCGTGACCGGCCCCCGCCACTATCCCGCCGCGGTACTCCTCCGCGGTGTCGGCCCCTGGACGGGGCCGGGCAAGCTCACCCGCGGGCTTGGCATGGGTCCCACCCTCGACCGTGCCCCGGTCGCCCCGCACTCCGGCTGCTACGTGGGGGCCGCTCCCGTTCTCCCCCTCGACCGGATCCGCCGGACCCCGCGGATCGGGATTGATGCGGCCGGCCCGGAATGGGCGGCCGCTCCCCTGCGGCTCGTCTGGAAGGACCCTTGCTGAAGCAGCGGTCCCTTGATCCCCGGCCGTCCTGCCCTCACGACAACCTTGCCTTGCCCTCGCCAGCGAACGGTCCAAGCGTTCCGTCCATGAAATTGCACTCCCTCACTCTCGGCGCCGTGGAAACGAACGCCTACCTATTGATTCACGAGCACCGCGCCGTCCTCGTGGATGCCCCGGAGGGAGCGGCGACGGCCGTGGACGCCCTTCTCGAGGAGGAAGGGGCGACGCTCGAGGCCCTCCTCCTCACCCATGGTCACTGGGACCACATCGTCGACGCCGCGGCCCTCGCCCGGCGGGGCCTGCGTGTCTATGGGCACCCCGGGGACCAGCCCTTCTTTGAACATCCGGAAGTCATGCGGTCCTTTCTCCCCCTTCCGCTCTCCCTCGAACCGATCGACGTGACTCACTGGGTGCACGATGCTGACCGCTTCCTCGAGATGGGCCTCCGCTTCGAAGTGCGCCTCGTGGACGGGCACGCGCCCGGCAATGTCCTCTACCACCTTCCCTCCGAGGGCATCGCGTTTTCCGGGGATTCCCTTTTCCGGCGCGGGGTCGGGCGGACGGACCTCCCCGGGAGCCGACCCGAGGCTCTCGTCGAGTCCATCCGCAAACGGATCTACACCCTGCCCGCCGGCACCGTTGTCTACCCCGGCCATGGCCCGGCGACCACGGTAGGCGAGGAAAAGGCGGAGAACCCCTTCGTGCCGGCCGCCTGAGGGCCGGCCTGCGTGGTCCCGCGCAACCGTGGCCGAAGCCGCCGACAGCCGGTGGATGCGCCGGGCCCTCGACCTCGCCCGCCGCGGATGGGGGCGCACTCATCCGAACCCGATGGTCGGGGCCGTTCTCGTGGCCGGGGGCGAGGTGCTCGCCGAGGGCTGGCACCCGAGGGCCGGCGCGGCCCACGCCGAGCGCGTCGCCCTCGACCGCTGGCCGGACCCGGTGCCCGCGGAGGCCACCCTCTACATCACCCTCGAGCCCTGTGCGTCCACCGGGCGCACTCCCCCGTGCACCGACCTGATCCTCGCCCGGGGCGTCCGTCGAGTGGTCTACGCGGCCGCGGACGAGGATGCGCGGCACCGCGGACGCGGCCCCCGGCAGCTGCGGGAGGCGGGCGTGGAGGTGGTGGGAGGGGTACTCGCCGGGGAAGCCTGGGATCTCAACCTCCTTTTCCATTTCCGCGCGGCCACCGGACGGGCGCTTGTCGCCGCGAAATGGGCGGCCACCCTCGATGGGCGGACCGCCACCCGGACCGGGGCATCCCGCTGGATCACCGGCGAGACTGCCCGCGAGGATGTCCACCGCTGGCGGCGCTACTTTCCGGCGATCGGGGCCGGGGCGGGCACGGTGATGGCCGATGATCCCCAGCTGACGGCCCGCCTTCCCGGAGAACCCGTCCACTGCCCCCTCCGGCTCATCTTTGACCCCTCCGGCCGCCTCGCCGCCCACCCCGACCGCCACGTCTTCACCGACTCCTTTGCCGACCGCACCGTCCTGCTCTGCCGGGAGGAAGCGGCCGACCGGGTCCTCGCCTCCCTCCCCGGCATCCGGCGGGAGATCCTGCCCGCCGAGGGTCCCGACCGGGACTGGCTGGCGGGCGTGCTCGAGGCGCATGAGGCTCCCGGCCTCTATCTCGAGGGCGGGGCCCGGCTCCACTCCGATTTCCTCCGCCGCGGCCTTGTTGATTATCTCTTCGCCTACCGGGCTCCTCTCCTTTTCCTCGACGAGGAAGCCCCCGGTCCGGCCTCCGGTCTCGCCCCACGGACCCCCGCCGAGGGCTTGCGACTGCGGGACGTGCGGCAGGCCGCGCTCGGCGAGGATCAACTCGTGCGCGGCTTTCTCGCGCCTCCCCCGGTAACGCCATGAGCCCTCCCTCCTCCCCTCCCTTCCCCATCGTCCTCGCCTCCGGAAACGCGCACAAGGCGAGGGAAATCGCCGAAGGCCTGGCGATCCGCGGACTCCCCGTGCAGCTCGAGACCGCCTTGGGCTACGCGCGCATGGCGGACTGCGTCGAGGACGGGGCAACCTTCCGGGCCAACGCCTACCGCAAGGCCCATTTCCTCCGGCCCTTCGCTCCCGCCACGGCCTGGGTCCTCGCCGACGACAGCGGCCTCGAGGTGGACGTCCTCGGGGGTGCGCCCGGGGTGCGCTCGGCACGCTTTGCCGGGGAGGACGCCAGTGATGCCGACAATCGCGCCCTCCTCCTTGCGCGCCTCCGGGAGCATCCGGATCCTGCCGCGCGCATCGCCCGCTTCCGCTGCCATTTTGCCCTCCTGCCACCGGCGACGGACGGCCCGGGCGGATACGACTGCGAAGGCACCGTCGAGGGCCATCTCCTTGCCGCGGAGCGGGGCGAGGGCGGATTCGGGTACGACCCGCTGTTCGTGCCCGCCGGAGAGTCCCGCACCTTTGCCGAGATGGAGCCCGCCCGGAAGGATCGGCTCAGCCACCGCGGGAGGGCGCTCGACGCTCTGACTGCCTGGCTCCGCCAGAGACCTTGAACGGAACTCCCGTCCGGCGCGCGCGGCGAACAAAGCGCGGAAACGCTTTTGCGCCCGTTGGGAATTCCTCACCTCCTCTCTTGCCTTTGGCTGCCTCCCCGTCTTGGCTGTCGACTGCACACGGGGTGTCCGGTCCTTCGGGGATTGGGCTGAGAACAGACCCGACGAACCTGCACTGGATCATGCCAGCGAAGGGAGTGGAGCATCGGATGGGCCACCATTCCCCTCGACCCGAAAACGGCCCTCCGTTCCCGTCATGAGCTCCCAGCCCTCCCCTCCCGAACTTCCCACCGTCGGCAAGGTCGATGCTTCCGTTTTCGACCGCCTCATCCTCCCCCGCCTCGGTCGGCCGCGTCCCGACGTCGTGGTCGGCCCCCGCAACGGAGTCGATGTCGGGGTGCTCTCCCTCGGGGACGGGCGCGTCCTTGTCACGAGCACCGATCCCTTCTTCCTCGACCCCGGGGCCGGCTGGGAGCGCTCGGCGTGGTTCGCCGTCCACATCCTCGCCTCCGACCTCGCAACCTCTGGGGTCGCCCCGACCCATCTCACCGTAGACCTCAACCTGCCCCTCGAAATGAAGCGGGAGGAGCTCGCCGAGGTCTGGGAAACCGTCCACCGCGAGTGCGACCGGCTCGGCATTGCCATCGTCGCCGGCCATACCGGCCGCTACGGCGGCTGTGCCTATCCCATGGTCGGTGGTGCCACTATTTTCGGTTTCGCGGCCGAGGACGCTTATGTCACTCCCGCGATGGCCCAGCCGGGCGACGAGGTGCTCCTGACCAAGGGCCCGGCCATCGAAGCCGCGGCCCTCTTCGCAACAAGCTTCCGGGAGGAGCTGGCCACGGCCTACGGGGAGGCCTTTGCCCGGGAAGCTGACGGCCTCTTCGGCCAGATGTCGGTCGTGGACGAGGCCCTCACGGCCGCCTCCCTCGGGCTTCGCGACAACGGAGTCACCGCCATGCACGATGCGACCGAGGGCGGGGTGTGGGGTGGGCTCTCCGAGATTGCCACGGCCTCCGGAATCGGCCTGCGCATTGAGGAGGAGGCCATCCCGATGCCCACGACCGTCCGGCGCATCTGCGACCACTGGGGGATCGACCCGATGATCTCGATCAGCGAGGGGACCCTCCTGCTGACCTGCCGCCCGGGATTCAGCGCGGCGATCCTCGAGCGCCTCCACGACCGCGGCATCACCGCGGCGCGGATCGGTAGCTGCCTGCCGGAGAAGGAGGGAAGCTGGATCGAGGGGACCGATGGCGATCGGCGGGCCCTTGTCCATCCCCGCACCGATCCCTTCTGGAGCGCCTACGGGCAGGCCCTCGCCGCCCGCACTTCGGAATCCGCGAGCTGAGGGACCGGTGAAGCTTCCCTGGAAACTCTGCCTTGTAGCTGATCCGTCCCTCGCCGGCGGCGATCTCATGGGGACCGTCGAGGCCGCCCTTGCCGGCGGGGTCGACTGCCTGCAGCTCCGCTCCAAGGAGGCTCCCGAGCGGGAGTTCCTCGACTGGGCCCTTCAACTTCGCGAGGTCACCCGGAAACACCGGGTCCCCCTGCTAGTCAACGACCGCATCGACCTTGCCCTCGCCTGCGCGGCCGACGGGGTCCATCTCGGCCTCGCCGACCTCCCGGTCCCGGTGGCCCGTCGCCTTCTCGGACCGGAGGCCTGCATCGGCGGTTCCGCCCACTCCCTCGCCACCGCGCGACAGATGGAGCAAGCCGGAGCCGACTACCTCGGCATCGGGCCGATCTTCGAGGCCCGGGGCACCAAGCCGGACGCGGAGGCCCCCGGCGGACTCGCCCTGCTCCGGGACGCGCGCGCCACCACCGACCTCCCCCTCGTGGCCATCGGCGGAATCCAGCCGGCCAACGCCGCTTCCGTGGCCGCGGCGGGGGCCGATGGCATCGCCGTGGTCTCCGCCCTCCTCCGCTCGCCGGACCCCGCCACCACCGCCCGGGAACTCCGGCAAGCCTTCACCCAGGAATCAACCCCCTCATGAAAACAGCCCTCACCATTGCCGGATCGGACAGCGGGGGCGGTGCCGGGATCCAGGCGGACCTGAAGACCTTCTCCGCCTACCAGGTCTTTGGCACCAGCGCCCTCACTGCCATCACCGCCCAGAACACCCTCGGCGTCCACGGCGTCGAGATTCTTCCCGCGCCCTTCGTCCGCCAACAGGCCGAGGTTGTCCTCGATGACCTCGGCGCGGATGCGGTCAAGACCGGTATGCTCGCCAACGCGGCCATCGTCCGCGCGGTGGCCACCCTCGCCGAGGAGGGCCGGCTTCCCCGCCTCGTCATCGACCCCGTCATGTACGCCAAGGGGGGCCATCCCCTCCTCGATGAGGATGCCCGCGCCGTCCTCCGGGACGAGCTCCTTCCCCACGCCACCGTGGTCACCCCCAACCTCCCGGAAGCCGGGGAGTGGCTCGGCCGACCCGTGCGCGACCTTGCCGACATGGAACAAGCCGCCCGCGAGTTGCTCGCGCGCGGAGCCCAGTGGGCCGTCGTGAAGGGTGGCCACCAAGCGGGGGCGGCAGAGGCTGTCGACGTGGTGGCCCATAACGGCGCGATCGACTACCTCCGTCGGCCCTGGATAGACAGCCGGAATACCCACGGGACCGGGTGCACCTTCTCAGCGGCCCTCTGTGCCGGTCTCGCTCTCGGGCGGGATCCGCTCCGGGCTCTCGAAGACGCCAAGGATTTCCTGACCCGGGCCATCGAGGCCGGCCCCGCTCTCGGCGGGGGACACCGACCCACCAACCACCTGATCCTGCCACCCCCACCGAATGGAGCTGCCGGGTCCTGAGCCCACCACCGATCCATCGTATCCCCCTCCCCCTCCTGCCATGTACACTGACACCCTCTGGAACGACATCGCTCCCATCTACGAGAAGACCCTTGAGCTGCCCTTCCTGCGCGAGCTGGCCTCCGGGAAGCTCGCCCTCGAACCCTTCCAGTTCTACCTGCAACAGGACGCGGTCTACCTCGAGGACTTTGCCCGCGCTCTCGCCATCACCGGGGCCCGCGCCGCCAGCCCCTCCAACCTGCTCCGCTTCGTCGAGTTCGCCCGGGGCGCCATCGTCACGGAACGAGCGCTCCACGAGTCCTTCTTCCAGCGCTACGGGGTCGGCCCTGCCGAGGAACGGTCCCCCACCTGCTCCCATTACACGAATTTCCTCCTCTCGGTGGCCACCACCCGCTCGGAGGCGGAGAGCATGGCGGCCCTCCTCCCCTGCTTCTGGATCTACCGGGAGGTCGGGCGGACGATCTACGAGCAGGCTGCCGACGACAATCCCTACCGGGAGTGGATTGACACCTACGCTGGGGAGGAGTTTGCCGCCTCCGTGGACGACGCCCTCGCGGCCACGGAGGACGCCGCCAACAGCGCCTCCCCGGAGGAATGGAGACAGATGCGCCGGCTCTTTGTCCTCTCCAGCCGACTCGAGTACATGTTCTGGGAAAGCGCGTACCGCCGGGAACAGTGGATGCCCTGAGCCGCCAGCGCCGACGCGTCGCCGTCAGCCGGCCTCCGCCCCGAGCGAAGCGCACCATTCCGGGAGCAGGCCGTAAAACCCGCCGTTGGAGAAGACCACGACTACCGTCTGCCGTGAATCCCGAGCCTTCCCCACCGCCGCCCGGAAACGGGCAGTGAGCCCCCCGGGCGTATCCACCGCGGCCGCATCCACCCCCGCCGCCGCCAACGACCCGAGGAGCGCGCCCCGATCGAGACGCTCCTCCGGGGGAAGCCGCTCCTCCCGGTGCAGGGGTGCGAGGGTGACCGCCTCCGCCTCCGCGAGGACCGCGGCCAGCTCCGCCTGAAAACGGCAGGTGACCAGCGTATTGCTCCGAGGCTCGACAAAGGCATGAACCGATCGACCCGGAAACCTTTCCCGCAGGGAGCGCAGGGTCTCCCGGAAGGCCGAGGGATGGTGACCGAAGTCCTCCACGAGAACCACCGATCCGGCGTCCACCCGTACTTCCTGGCGCCGACGCAGTCCGCGGTATCCGCGCAGGTCGAGAACCGTGCCCGCGGGCAGGGAATCCGGCAGGAGCGCCCGGCAGCCGAGGACGGCGAGGGCGAGATTCCGGGCGTTCGCCTCTCCCCAGAGAGCCGCTTTGACCCGGAGGGCCTCCCCGCCGCCCACGGCCGACCCCGGGGAGAGCACGATTTCCTGCCCGTAAGAGAGAGGCTCCCGCTGGAGGATCCAATCGTTTCCCTCCCCGCAGCCCACCGTGACGGTCGACGCCCACGGCACCTCGAGCAGGGAGCGCAGCTCGGGATCGTCCCCGTTGGCGAGCAGGATGCCTCCCGGAGGAACCACCGCGAGACCCTGACGGAAGGCCCGCCGGACCTCCTCGAGGTCGCGGTAGAGGTCAGCGTGGTCGAACTCGAGGTGGGTCAAGGCAAGAACCGTAGGACGGTAGTGCACGAACTTGGGCCGCTTGTCGAAAAACGCGCAGTCGTACTCGTCCCCCTCCACCACGCAGGGGACAGCCTCCCCCGCGGGGAGGACGAGAGCCGGGGAACCGTCCGCGAGGGCACCTCCGACGAGGTGACCCGCGCCCTCCACGCCCAGCTGTGCGAGGAGATAAGCCGCCGCCCCCGTGGTCGTCGACTTGCCGTGCGTCCCCGCGATCACCAAATTGTCACTTGCCGCCAGCATCCAGCGGCCGAGAAAGGCGGGCAGGGAAACAAAGGCAATCCGGGGCCGGGCAAGGAGCCACTCCACCTCCGGGCACCCCCGGGAGAGGGCATTGCCCACCACGAAGAGGGCGTCCTCCCAGTCCGCGAGCACCCCGAGCTCTCCCGCCGGGTGCACCGGAATCCCCTCCCCCGCGAGGAGATCCGACATGGGCGGATAGACGCCCCGGTCGGACCCGGCGACCACCACTCCACGCCGAGCCAACCCGAGGGCGAGATTGCCCATGGCAGTGCCCCCAATGCCGAGGAGGAAGACCCGGGGTGGCAGGTTCACCCGCGTTTTTTCTCCGGCCGCGGTCCGGGGGTCAAGCGGGCGAGCCGCCGCCCCTGGCCTCCCCCCCTCAGAGCTGCAGGAACCAAGTGAGCACGAACGGAGCCACCCCGAGGATCAGGGTGAGCACGGAAAGGCCGACGAGGGCGGTCCGATCGAGACCGGTCAGGCTGCGCGGCTCGGGCAGCGCGGGCGTGGCCGAGCCGGCTCCCTCCGCGCTCCGCCAGACGCGGAACACCGCCTCGCGCACCCATCCGAAATAATAATAGATCGAGAGGACCACCCCGACCACCGAGAAGGCCAGCAAGGTGTACAGGCCCGCTTGGAACGCGGCGATGAAGAGGACCAGCTTGCCGATGAAGCCACCCAGCGGGGGGATCCCCGCCAGACTGGCCAAGCCCACGGTGAGGGCCGCCGCGAGGAGGGGCTGCCGCTTGGCGAGGTCCTCGTAGTGGTCGAGTTCCTGGTCGGCATCCTGGCCCTCGGAGAGCAGGGCCATTACCCCGAACACGCCGAAGGAGGCGAGGAGGTAGGTGAAAAGGTAAAAGACGATCGCCCCGACCGCCCAATCCACGGTCATCGCCGCGACCACTCCCATGAGGAGATAGCCGGCGTGGGCAATGCCCGACAGGCCCATGATCCGCTTCACATTCCGCTGCGGCAGGGCCGTCAGGTTCCCGTAGAGAATCGTGAGGACAGCAACGGTCGAGATCAACGGGATCGTCCAACCGGAGAGAGCCGCGAAGGGCCCGGTCACGAGCGTGAGCAGCACGATGATCCCCGCCGCCTTCGAGGAGACCGCGAGGAAGGCGGAGACCGGCGTGGGAGCTCCCTGGTAGACATCCGGAATCCAGATCTGGAAGGGGACCGCGCCGACCTTGAAGGCAATCCCGGACAGGACGAGGAGACTGCCCGCCAGCACGAGGGTATTGTCGGGATGCGCGGCGATGAATTGGGCCAGCGAGGGGAAGTGCAGCGGGTCACCCACCGCCCCCGCGAGGTCCGGGCTCCCCGCCACCCCGTAGAGAAGGACAATCCCGAAGAGGAGCAGCCCGGAACTGAGGGCCCCCATGATGAGATACTTGAGGCCCGCCTCGAGGGAGTAGCCACTCGTGCGGGCATAGGCGACGAGGACATAGAATCCCACCGTGACGGTCTCCAACGCCACGAAAAGCAGGACGAACTGGTTGCTCTGCACGAGAAGCATGAGCGCCGCCGTGACGAGCAGGGTGATCGCGAAGAACTCCGTGCGGGCGAGGTTCCGCGCCCGGAGGAAACGCGTGCCGAGGTAGCTGACGAGCAGGGACCCGAAGAGGAAAAACAGCCGCATCGTCTCCGTCAGCGGAGTCTGCACGAGGAGTCCGCCGAAGAGTTCCTCCCGCCCACTGGGGAATCCCCCGAAGTAACTGAGGCCCATGAGGACGAGGAGCAGGACCTGCCCCCACAAAGCCACGCGGAAAAGGAGGAGCAGGTCCTGCCTCCGGAAGACCATCTCGAAGACGAGGAGGAGGAGACAAAGGGCCACCAGGTAGATTTCCGGGAGCAGGTTGCCCCAGAGGTTGGAGGCCGCGATCTTTTGAAAAGCTTCCAGGTTCATCGTACTGCACTCCCTTCCTGGGCGGCCGGCGCGGTGGCGGCCAGGCGGGAGGACTCGGTGGCATCGTGGGGAAGGATCGTCTCGGAGGCCTCGGCGGCCGCGGGCTGGAGGCCGGGAAGGTCGGCGTCGAGCGGACCGGTCACCACGGCGGGGAAAAAGCCCACCACGAGGAGACCGGCCAGCAGGATGCAGGCGGGCACCCGCTCACGCACTTGGAGGTCCTGCACCTGGTTTTCCTCCCAATGCTCCTTGAGGGCATCGGAGGGCTCGGCCATGAAGATCCGGGAGAAAGCCCGCAGCCCGTAGATCGCGGAGATGATGATCCCGAGGGCCGCGGGGATCAGCGCCCATGCGTAGGTCTCCCAGAGGGAAATGAAAATGGTGAATTCCCCCCAGAAGTTCGCGAAACCCGGCAGGCCCACACTGGCAAAGGTAGCGGCCGCAAAGAAGGCGGCGAGGATCGGGGCCTTCCCGATGAGGCCGCCCATCTCCTGCATATCGTAGGTCTGGGTGCGGTGGTACACCGCGGTGGAGAGCATGAAGAGCAGCGCCACGGAGAGCCCGTGCCCGAAGAGGAGGAGCACCGCGCCCCCCACCCCGACGGTGCTGAAGGCGAGCAGGCCGAGAAAGGCGTAGCCCATGTGCATGACCGAACTGTAGCCGATCATCTGCTTGAGATCCCGCTGGGCCATGGTGACAAAGCCGAGCAGGACGACATTGCCCAAAGCCAGCCAGACGAGGAGCCCCTGCCAGTTCCCGGCTCCCTCCGGAAGCAGCGGATAGGCGATCTGGATGAGCCCGTAGAGGCCAAACTTCTTGAGCACGCCGGCGTGCAGCATGGCCGTCGCCGTGGGTGCGGCCGCGTAGCCTCGCGGCGCCCAGCTGTGGAAGGGAAACAGCGAGACGAGGATGCCGAAGCCGAAGAGGAGGAGGGCGAACGCGTTGCTCGCCACCGTTTCGCCGAGGGGCTGGGCCGCCAGCGCGTCGCGCAGAGCCGGCAGGCTGAAGCTTTCCGCTCCGGACTGGACGTAGAGGAGGAGGAGACCGAGCAGGGAGAGGAGAGCCCCGAGGGTGAGATAGATCGTCATCTCGATGGCCGCCGACCGGCGCCCAAACCCACCCCAGATCCCGATCATGACAAAGGTCGGCACGAGGGCGAACTCGTGGAAGAAGTAGAAAAAGAAGATGTCGACGGAGGAGAAGGTGCCCATGAGGCCCGCCTGCATGACCAGCAGGAGGGCGATGTAGAGCCGCAGGCGGGGAGCATTCGACTGGAGGGCGTGCAACCCGGCGGCAAATCCGACGATCCCGGCGAGCAGGAAGAGGGGCAGGGAGATCCCGTTCAGGCCGAGGCGCAGCTCGATGCCGAGGGAGGAGAGCCCGGTATCGATGGCCGTGAGGAAGCGGTAGCCATCCTCCACCGGGGCCGATCCAAAGCGGAGGGCGAGGAAGAGGGCAACCGCGAGGGGCACGGCGAAGCCGAGGACCCCGAGCGCGCGCACCGCACCCTCCCCGGTCCGTTCGGGGAGAAAGAGCAGGAGGATCCCCAGTCCAAAGGGCAGGAAGATCGCGAGGTAGAGGAAGAAGGCGTCCATGGTACTCGGGGAGGGGCCTCAGGTGGCGGCAAAGATCCAAAAGAAGACGATACCGATCAGGAACCAGTAGACATAGCTGTGGACGCTGCCCACCTGCAGGCTCCGCAGGAGAGTTCCCGTGAGACCGGCCACCCCGGCGGCACCCCGCACGAGGAGACCGGCGATGAGGAAGATGTCGAGAAAGCCAAGAATGTCGGCGAAGCGCTGCTGCACCTTGGCCACATACCAGTCATAGAGGTCGTCGAACCAGCCATGGCGCTCGACCGCCTGGAAGACCGCGGGGTGGTTGACCTCGAGGCGGTCCGCCGAGGGGCCCCGGCCGTAGTAGAAGAAGGTGAACGCGAACCCGGCCAGGACGCAGGCAAGGTTCAACCACTCCACCCAACCGGCACCGGAGGCCTCGTAGACCGCGTGGGCGGCCTTCCAGCCATCATTGCCGAAGCCCTGCACCATGAATTCGACGGCATGGGTGGGCAGGAGGGAGGTCATCGCCCCACCCAGCCAGCTGCCGTCGAGCCCCGGCTGCACGAACCAGCCGGCCCCGAGGGAAAGCACCCAGCCGAGCACGATGAGGGGGAGGGTCATCCAGACACTGCTCTCCCGGGCCTTTGCCGCCTTCTCGCTGTTCGGCTTGCCGAGGAAAACGACGAAGAACATCCGGCCCATGTAGAGGGCCGTGAAGAGGGCCCCGAGGACGGTGAGGATGTAGGCACCGAGGTATTCGCCGCCGGAACCGTTCGCGAAGAGACCCCACGCCGAAGCGATGATGGTATCCTTGCTGTAGTACCCCGCGGTGAAGGGGACGGCCGAGATGGAGAGGCTGGCAATGAGGAAGGCGATGCCAGTGATCGGCATCCGCCGGAGGAGGCCCCCCATCTTGAACATGTTCTGCTCGTGGTGGCAGGCGTGGATCACGGAGCCGGAGCAGAGAAAGAGGGTCGCCTTGAAGCAGGCGTGCATCGCCATGTGCATGATGGCGAGCCCCGGAAAGCCGAGCCCGATGGCCGTCGCCATGTAGCCGAGGTGGGCGAGCGTGGAGTAGGCGAGGCTCTTCTTGATGTCATCCTGCCCCAGCGCGCAGATTCCCGCGAAGGTCGTCATGATCGCCCCCGACCAGAGGATCCAGTCGAGGGTGAAGGGGGAGAGGATCCCGAAGATTCGGACCATGAAGTAAATCCCCGCCGCCACCATGGTCGCCGCGTGGATGAGCGCGGACACGGGGGTCGGGCCCGCCATGGCGTCGGTCAGCCAAACCTGCAGGGGCAACTGGGCACTCTTTCCCACGAAACCGCACATGAGAAGGAGCCCGATCCCGGTGACCACGTCCTTCTCCCCACTCGCCACGAGCGCGGACATCTCGGAGATATTGGCCGTCCCAAAGTAATGGTAGGCCCAGACAATCCCGATGAGGAAGCCGAAGTCCCCGACCCGGTTGACCACGAACGCCTTCTTCGACGCTGCGGAGGCGAAGTCCTTGTCCCAGTAGTGGGCGATCAGCATGTAGGAGCTGAAGCCGACCAGCTCCCAGAAGATGAAGAGCATGAAGAGGTTGTCCGCGAGGACGATCCCCAGCATGGAGAACATGAAGATGGACAGACCGGCGAAGAATCGGCCCTGGGCCGGGTCGTCATCCATGTAGCCGATGCTGAACAGGTGGATGAAGAAGCCGATGAAACCGACCACCGCGAGCATCGTGGCGGCCTCCGCGTTGAAGAGGAAGCCCATCTCGATCCGGAAGTCCCCGAGGACCAGCCAGGGGATCGAGGCGGTCAGGGACCCGCTCCCCGACCACGCGAAGATGAGCACGAACGCCAGCACCATGATGATGCCGGCGGCGACCACCGATACCCATTCCGCTGCCTTGCCGGAACGGCGGAAGAAGAGGGTGATGACCGCGGCGGAGGCCAGCGGGACGAGCAGGAGGACGGTGGCGAGGGTGCTGAGGCCTTCCATGGGATCAGTGACGCAGACTGTTGAGCTGTTCCACCATGACCGTCTGCCGTTTCCGGAACAGCGCCACGATGATGGCCAGGCCCACGGCGATCTCCGCGGCCGCCACGGTAATGATGAAGAAGACGAAGAGGTTCCCGTCCATGATCCCGTTGAAGCGGGAGAAGGCCACCAGGGCGAGAATGGCGGCGTTCAGCATCAGCTCCAGCGACATGAAGATCACGAGGGTGTTCCGGCGGAGAAGCACTCCGAAAAACCCGATCGCGAAGAGCAAACCGGAGACGAGCAGGAAGGCGTTCAGGGAGAGCATGGGGAAGGAGTCAGGAGTCGGCGCCGGCGGATTCGGCGCCCTCTTCAGCCGCCCGTTTCTTGCTCAGCACGATCACCCCGATCATCGCGATGAGCAGGAGGATCCCGGTGAGCTGGAAGGGGAGCATGTACTTGGTGAAGAGTCCGTACCCGTACGCCTTGACCTTCTGGGCGAGGCCGAGGGGCTCGTCGGCGGCCGGGTAGTCCGGCACGGCCGGGAGCGCGCTGAGGAGCTGGCCGGACAGGCCGTCCCCGGCGAGCACGGCGATCAACCCGAGCACGAGGAGGAGCAAGCTCACCCCGGCGGCCGCCGCGGTCACGGTGTTCGGTCGCAGCTTCTCCACCTCACGCACATCGAGGAGCATGATGATGAAGAGGAAGAGCACCATGATCGCCCCCGCGTAGACGAGGATCTGCAGGACGGCCAGGAAGAAGGCCTCCAACAGCACGAAGAGGCAGGCCATCCCGATGAAGGAAAGAATGAGAAAGACCGCACCCGCCACCGGATTCGGGGTCACCACCATGAGGAAGGCGGGAACCACCGTGAGAAGAGCGAAGAGAATGAAGAAGATGTCCACCGGATCCCAACCTGCAGTTTCCCTCCTGTGAGAGAAGGCAAAAATTGGCGCCCGCGGGAAGGAGCCCGCTCAGGAGTGGGCGTAGCCGCGCGCTTTCGCCGCGTCCTCCGCGGCCCGCTTCTTGTCCCACTTATAGTGGTGGTCCGGAAGGGTTCCCCCCAGCTCGTAGAGCTTTTCCTTGTTGTTGACCATCTCTTCCCGGGAATAGCCGGTCATCGAGTAGACGTCCTGCAGGAAGATGGCCTCTTCCGGGCAGACCTCCTCGCAAAGGCCACAATAAATGCACCGGAGCATGTCAATCTCGAACTCTTTCGGCGCCTTTTCCACGTGGGCGGTCTCCGCCTCCGGGTCGATCTCGCCGGGAGTGATCCGGATCGCCTTGGGCGGGCAGACGAACTCGCAGAGCTGGCAGGAGACACACTTTTCCCGGCCGTGCGGATCGTGCACGAGGGTCGGTACCCCGCGGTAGCCCTCCGGGAGGGTCGGGCGAACCTCCGGATACTGGAGGGTCACCTTCTTCCGAAACATATGGGAGACGGTCGTCTTGAGGCCCGACACGATCTGGGGGAGGTTGGACCGCTCCGCCAGGCTGAGGGGCTTTCGCTCGAGTACCTTGGTTTCTGCCATGGGTCGTGGGGGGGACGGTGGTGGGAGGGGAGTGGAGAGAAGGTGCTACCAGAGGTCGTGAATCGCGACCGCGGCAGCATTCACGATGAGGTTGGCGATGGCGAGAGGCAAGAGAACCGTCCAACCGAGTTTCATCACCTGGTCGAAGCGGTAGCGCGGCAGGGTCCAGCGGATCAGCACAAAGAAGGTGATCATGCCCACGACCTTGACGAGGAACCAGAGCACGGAGAGGACCGAACCGATCCAGCCCGCCGGCCAAGGATTCGCGAGGAAGGGCAGGAAGTTCCAGCCACCGAGGAAGAGGAGGACGAAGAGGGCCGAGCCCACGGCCATGGCCCCGTACTCTCCGACGAAGAAGAGGCCGAACTTGAAGGAGCTATACTCCGTATGGAATCCGCCCACGAGATCGGTCTCGGACTCCGCCATGTCGAAGGGAAGCCGATTGGTCTCCGCGAAGATCCCGACAAGGAAGAGGAAGGCGCTCAGCGGGCAGGTAATGAGGAACCACATCGTGTTCTGGGCCTCCACCACGCTACTCAGGCTCAGCCCGGCGTCGGATCCTGGGGCGTTCATCCAGAGAAAAACCGGGAAAATGGAGAGCCCGAGCGACAGCTCGTAGGAAATCATCTGGGCCGAGCTGCGGATTCCCCCAAGGAAGGAATATTTACTGTTCGAGCCCCACCCTGCGAGCACGACCCCGTACACCGAGAGGGAACCGATCGCGAGGACGAAGATCACCCCGAGATCCATCGGGGCCAGCACCAGCGGAATCATCTCTCCGGTCAGCGGGCTGGTGTACTGACCGAAAGGGATCACCGCGATGACCGCGAGGGACGGGACGAAGGCGATGAGGGGGGCCGCCCAGAAGAAGGGGCGATTCACATAGGGAGGGGTGAAGTCCTCCTTAAAGAGGAACTTGAGCCCGTCCGCCGGGAGCTGGATGATCCCGAGCCGGGTAAGAAGCGGCCCGATCACGGGAATCGGCCGGATGAAGGGGGTCGTCGTTCGGTTCGGGCCGATCCGGCCGTGCTGGTAGGCGGAAACCTTCCGCTCGATGAGAACCGAGTAGCCGGCAATCGTGAGGACGACGACCAGCATGATGGCCGCGTAGAGAATCTTCAGGAGGAGCGGGACAAGTTCCATGGCTTCAGCGGGTGACCTCGGTCAGGAGGCCGTCGTCGCGGCGGGAAGGGAGGCAAGGAAGGAGTCGGCCTCGTACTTGAGGGATTGGCGCTCCGGGAAGGGATGCCGCGCGTGCTCTCCAGGGTCGAGGGCCACCCCCTCCGATGGGAGGGTGCGGAAGCGCAGGCCGGCAAAAGGTCCCGGCTCGGCGGACAGCTCCTTCCAGGCATGGTCGGGCTGCACGGAGGCCACCGGGCCATCCTCGAGGAGGGAGTTCAGCGAAGCCAGTTGCTGCAGGTCGGTGAGGAGGCCGGCCGGACCCGGCACCACCGCCCGGAACTTCTGCAGCCGGAATTGCTGGTTGATGAAGGTGCCGGAGCGCTCGAACACGGTGAGGGAGGGCAGGGCGATGAAAGCGTGCTCGTCGGCCGGCGAGGCGTGGGTCGCCATCCGGACCCAGGCAACCTTGCGGACCTGCTCTACGGTGAGTCCGCAGGCGAGCGGGTCCTCGTGGATGCAGAGGACGGTGTCGATCTCCCCGCGGTCGATCGCCGCGCCCAGCTCTCGGAGGTCCGGCTTGGGCAGTTCGTCAAGGAGGCCGGTGAGGAGGGCACCCCGCGTGTTCGGGGTGCGGTCCGCGCTCAGCAGGAGACCATCCTCCTCGCCCCAATGGCGGACCGCATAGCGCTGGGCCCCGGTCCGATCGGCGATCCGCCGGAGGAAATACTGCTCCTCCACTGAGGAGTGGGTCGAGGCGACCACCGCCACCCGCTCGGAGGGCCGGAGGAGGCGCTCGGTCTCGCGAAGCGCCTGTACGGGGGTGGCCTCGATCCCCCGGACGAAGGGGGTCGTCAAACGGTCCTCGGCCTCCACCTGCTTGTAGAGGTCGCGGCCGCTGTCCGTCATCCAGGTATCGTTCACCGCGTCGTTCTGCCGCGGGGTGATCCGGTAGATCTTGCCCTCCCGCGCCCAGACCTGGGTGTTCGCGCCCACGCTGCTCTCCGTACAGATGCTGTCGACGGGCTTGAGGAACCACACCCGCATCTGGAACCGGAAATCCCGGCTGGTGAGCGCGCCCACCGGGCAAATGTCGACCGTGTTCAGGGAGTAATTACTGTCCAACTCCCGCCCCGGGTAGCAGGTGAGCGTGCTGTAGCTGCCGTGGTCGATGAACCCGAGCACGTCGTCCCCGGGGATCTCCTGCATGAAGCGGACGCAGCGCGAGCAGAGGATGCAGCGCTCGTCATCGAGGATCACCCGGGGGCCGAGCACAGTGCGCTTGGGCTTGGGGTTCTTTTCCTCGATAAAGCGGGAATAACCCCGCCCGTACTCCGTGGCGTACTCCTGCAGCTTGCACTCGCCGGCCTGGTCGCAGATCGGGCAGTCGAGCGGATGGTTGACGAGGAGGAATTCCATGACCCCGTGCCGGCAGTCCCGGACGAGGTCGGAATCCGTGCGCATGCGGATGCCCTCCGCCACCGGTTGGTTGCAGGCGATCCCGGGCTTCCCACCCCACCCGATCTTCGGGCTGCCGTCCTCCTCCAGGATCGGCTCTCCGGTCGCCCGGTCCTTCATGGGCCAGCCGAGCTCGACGAGGCACATGCGGCAATTGCCGACCACGGAGAGCTTCTGGTGGTAGCAGTAGTGCGGGATCTCCTTCCCCACGTGCTCCGCGGCTTCGATCATGGTGATTCCCTTGGGAACCACCACGGGTTCGTCGTCGATGTAAACAGTGACGGTGTCGCTTCCGTTGGTCTCGGCCATGGTCTCCTCTCAGTCCTCGGGTCGGCCGGGGTTCAGGCGACCGCTGCCGTGGTTTCCTGCTCACGGGCCGCCCGTTCCCGGGCCTGGCGGCGGGCGTAATCGATGAACTCGTCCCGGAAGCGCAGGATGAAGCCCTGCACGGGCCAGGCCACCGCCTCCCCGTGCGCGCAAATGGTCCGCCCTTCCACCTGGTCGGCGATCGACTTGAGCAAGTCGGCGTCCTCCTCGCGGGCCTCCCCCGCAATCATGCGGTGGGTGATCTTTTTCAGCCAAAGGGAGCCTTCCCGGCAGGGAGTGCACTGGCCGCAACTCTCGTGGGCGTAGAAGGCGTTCAGGTTGGCCAGGGCCATCACGACGTCTGTGGTGTCGTCCATCACCATGACGGCGGCGGAACCGCTGGACGAGCCAAAGTAATTGCAGCCGTCGCAGTCGAGGGGGATGTCCTCCACGCCCCAGTCGACCTCCGTACCGTCCTGCAGCTTGCCCCGGTAGCGCTGGTCGTACTTGATCACCTTGGTGGAGGAGCCTCCCGGGATGAAGCCGAGGAGCGAGCGTCCCTCCCGGAGACCGCCCCCCATATCGTAGATGAGATCCCCGAAGGTGTAGGCCCCACCTTCCACCTCGAAGTAG
The DNA here is from genome assembly GCA_913056175.1 of uncultured Opitutia bacterium. GTDB lineage: Bacteria > Verrucomicrobiota > Verrucomicrobiia > Opitutales > Puniceicoccaceae > CAJXLM01. The sequence continues at coordinate 23,788 of CAJXLM010000001.1, forward strand.
CCGGGGTTGTTGACGTGGCCGGAGAGCGACCAGATCCGGGTCCCCGTGCAGTTCGGCACCCCAATCTTGGCATATTCCTTCCCGCCCAGCTCCACCGCGTGCTTCACTTGGCAGAGGGTCTCCACGTTGTTGACGATGGTCGGGCACATGTAGAGACCCTTCGCCGCGGGGAAGAAGGGGGGCTTGAGGCGGGGGTAGGGCCGCTTGCCCTCGAGGGATTCAATCAGCCCGGTCTCCTCGCCGCAAATGTACGACCCCGCCCCACGGTGTACGATCAGGTCGCAGCTGTACCCGGAGCCGAGGATGTTCTCGCCCACGAGGTTGTTCGCCCGCGCCTTCTCGATGGCCTCCTCGAGGATCCGGGCGCCCCCGAACATTTCCCCGCGGATGTAAATGAAGGCGAGCTTCGTCCCGGTGGCGTAGGCCGAGATCATCATTCCCTCAATCAACTGGTGAGGGTCCTTGTGGATGAGCTGGCGGTCCTTGAAAGTGCCGGGCTCGGACTCATCGGCGTTGCAGATCAGGTAGACGGGCTTGTCACTGTTCGGGTCGAGGAAGCCCCACTTCCGGCCCGCCGGAAAGAGAGCCCCTCCCCGGCCGCGGATGTTGGCGTCGAGCACCTCCTTTTTGATCTCCGCGGGCTCGCGCCGGATCGCCGCCTCGAGGGTCTTGTACCCTCCCCGCGCTGTATAGTCCTCGTAGGAGCCGGTGTACCCGGGCTCGTCGGCATGGCTCAGCAAAAGTCGTCGTTCTTTCGGATGGGGCATCGTTTTTCCTTTCAGCTTCCCGATTTCGTTTCCGACCGGATCATCTGGATGAGTTCCTCCGTCCGATCCTCGTCGACGTTGTGGTACAGTTCCTCGTCGATCTGCACTACGGGTGCCGTATGGCAGCTGGCGATGCACTCGACGTACTCCACGGTAACCGCGCCGTCCGGCGAGACTTCGTCGAGCTCGCAATCAAAGGCTTCCCGGAAGCGGTCACAGACCCGGTAGGCCCCGTTCAGGGCACAGGAGAGGGTGCGACAGACCTTCACGTGCCGCTTCCCGGTTGGTTCCCGCAGCAGCATCGGATAGAAGGTGACGAGCTCGTAGATGTTGATGGGCTCCAGCTCGAGCCGGGCGGACACCCACTCAATCGCTTCGTTGGAGAGATAGCCCTTCTCGCCTTGAACGATGTAGAGTACGGGCAGGGCCGCGCTGCGAATTTCCGGGTAGCGGGGCACGACCCGATCGATCTCCGCCCGGGCTTCCTCGCTCAGTTCAAAGGTGTCCGTCGCATTCGTTTCCATGACTGTCCTTCCGCAATGCCCCCGCCTTCAGCGGTCGCATTCACCCAACACGAAATCGAGGCTCCCGAGAATCACGGTGATGTCGGTGAGCATGTGCCCAGGCACGATTTTCGGGAGCACGCTCAGGCTGGAGAAGCTGGGGCCGCGGATCTTCAGCCGGTAGGGCACTCCCCCACCCTTCGACACCACGAAGAAGCCGAGCGCCCCTTTCGGATTTTCCGCCTCGAAGTAGACTTCGCCAGCGGGCATGCGCGGCCCCTCCGTCACGAGCATGAAATTCTGGATGAGCTCCTCCATGCTGGTCACGATCTTGTCCTTGCGGGGCGCGAAGATCTCCTTCGCGTCCTCCGCGTACCAAGGGCCGTCTGGAAAATCGGCAATCACCTGCCGGAGAATCCGTACGCTCTGCCGGAGCTCCTCCACCCGCACGAGATAGCGGTCGTAGCAATCACCGCGGGTACCAATCGGCACGTCGAAATCCACCCGGTCGTAGCCGAGGTAGGGGCGATCCTTCCGCAGGTCGAAGTCCACCCCACAGGCCCGCAGGTTGGCCCCGGTCAGCCCGTAGGCGAGGGCGTCCTCCTTCGTGATCACCCCGACCCCCTCGGTGCGATCGAGGAAGATGCGGTTGCGGGTGAGCAGGCGCTGGGTCTCCTCGAGGATTGGCAGGAACTGGTCGAGAAAGGCGGAAACACGATCGAGCCAGCCCTCGGGAATGTCCCGGGCGACCCCCCCAATCCGGGTGTAGGAGGTCGTGAAGCGGGCGCCGGTCAACTCCTCGAAAAGAGTGTAGAGCTTTTCCCGCTCGGTGAAGGTGTACATGAAGGCGGTCCAGGCGCCCGCGTCCATCCCGTAGACGCCCATGCCGAGAAGGTGGGAGGAGATACGGGCCAGTTCGGAAATGATCAGGCGAATCGCCTCGCAACGCGGGGGAACCTCGAGGCCGGCGAGCTGCTCCACCGCCATCGCGTAGGTCACGTTGTTGGCCAGGGGGGAGAGGTAGTCGAGGCGGTCCGTGTAGGGAACGAACTGGTTGTAGGTCATGTTCTCCGCGATCTTCTCGTCCCCGCGATGCAGGTAACCGATCACGGGCTCGCACTTGGTCACCGTGTCCCCGTCCAGCTGCATGAGGAGTCGGAGAACGCCGTGCGTCGTCGGGTGTGAGGGACCGACATTCAGGCCCATCTCCTCTCCAGCGCCGTCATTGGCCTCCGCCCGCCGCTCGGCCAGCTCCCCCGCGCGGGCCCCCATGTCCCCTACCGAAATTTCCTTGGTCTCCGCCATGTCAGTCCTCGATCCGTGGTTTGTCGCCCGACCGGTCCTCGAGGGTCTCCGGCTGCTCGGGGCCCTCCAGTGCGTCAAAATCCTCGGGGCGGTGGTGGTGCTCGGTCCAACTTTCGTCCCGGCCGCGCGGCTCCGAAGCGCTCATCGGCTGGCCCGATTGGGCAACAAAGGGTCCCCCCATCATCGGGGCCGGCAGCACCTTCGCCTCGGTCGCCTCCCCCACCTCGGAATCGGGCAATTCGGTCTCGATTCCGGCCAAGGGAAACTCCTTGCGCAGGGGGAAATAGGGGTAACCCTCCCACATGAGGATCCGCCGCAGGTCGGGATGGTCCGTGAACCGGATCCCGAACATGTCGTAGGTCTCCCGCTCGTGCCACTCGGCCGCCGCGAACAGCGACACCACCGACGGCACCTCGGGCTCGTCGTCGTCCAGGCAGTCCACGGAGACCCGGGCATACTGGGCGGTCTTCGGGTTGAGCAGGTGGTAGAAGACGGTGAAACGGGGCGATTCCTCATCCCAGTCGACCGCGGTCACGTCCATCAACATGAGATAGCCGTATTCATCCCGCAGGGTTTTCAGGAGCGGCCGGATGAATTCCGCGCGGCACCGGGTGGCGGGATGATCCGTGGTCGGCCGGGGCTCAAGACCCTCAAAACGCGGCCCGAGTGAATCCAGCAGCTCGCCGGTCCCCGTCGCGGGACCGGAATCAACTCCTTCTCCAGCGCTCATGCCCGCAGCTTCATCTGTTCCTCGCGACCTCCCAAGAGTTCCCGCGAGGAGTGCTCGGTGCGGATCTTCTCCTGCAGGCGCATCATCCCGTCGAGGAGCGCTTCCGGGCGCGGCGGGCAGCCGCTGATGTAGACATCGACAGGTACAACGTGGTCCACGCCCTGCATGGTTGCGTAGGATCGGTACATGCCGCCGGTCGATGCGCACGCACCCATCGCGACCACCCACTTCGGCTCCGCCATTTGGTCATAAATGCGACGAACAGCCGGCGCCATCTTGTAGGTCACTGTCCCCGCCACGATCATGCAATCCGACTGCCGAGGAGAGAACCGCATCACCTCCATGCCGAAGCGCGCGATGTCGAAGCGCGAGGCCGAGGCTCCCATCAACTCGATGGCGCAACAGGCGAGGCCCATGGGCATCGGCCAGACCGAATGACTGCGCACCCAGTTGATGACGGCATCCGCTTTGGTGACGACGACATCACCCTCGACCTTGGAATTGTACCCCAATTCGGTCCCGTTTTGCTTCATAACTGTCCGGATTTTGAAAGGTGGAGGTGGTGAGTCCAAGGGGACCAGCGGCCCGCTTTGCTCGAGCGAAACCTTGGAACCATCCCGAAAGGACGCAAGCAAAAGGTCGTTTTTTTGGTCTCCCGCACCCCTTCCTTACGGCCGGAGGGTGGCCGCGTTGCAATCGGACCGCACCTCCCTATTCTTCCCCGTCTTGATGCCCGGTATTCCCTCATCGCCCTCGCCATGGCCGGTCCCGTCCGGCCCGCTCCACCCGCCGACCGGCCGTCCATGAGACCGGGCCCCTCTGCCATCCAGCTTCGCGGCGTCCGTCAGAACAACCTGCGCGATCTCGACCTTGAGATCCCTGTAGGGCGATGGACCGTGATCACCGGCCTGAGCGGTACCGGGAAGTCCTCCCTCGCCTTCGAGACCCTCCACGCCGAGGGCCAGCGCCGCTACGTGGAGACCTTCAGCGCCTACACGCGCCAGTTCCTCGAGATGATGGGACGGCCCGAGGTCGACACCGTCGACGGCATCCGCCCCTCCATCGCCATCGAGCAGAAGAACTCGGTGAAGACCTCCCGTTCGACCGTCGGGACGATGACCGAACTCTGCGACTTCTTCAAAGCGTGGTTCCCCACCGCTGCCCGCTTGGTGGATCCGGCCGACGGGCGGGAAATCCGTCGGGATTCCCCGGAGACCGTCTGGCAGGCCGCCCGCGGGGAAGCGGGGAAGGAAGCGGTGCTCGTTGCCTTTCCGGTCCGGTGCCCCGACAACCACGAACCCCGCGAGGTCATCGCGCCGCTCCTCCGGCAGGGCTACCTCCGCGCCGTTCGCGGGGAAACCGTCCTCCGCCTCGAGGACGGTGGGGCCGACGACCTTGCCCCGGGGGAGACGCTCTGGGTGCTCCAGGACCGCGTCCGCCCCCGCCCGGACCAGCGCAACCGCTTCCTCGAGGCCTGCACCGCCGCCTTCCGCCAGGGGAAGGGTACGCTCCGCCTCTTCCGTGGGGACGGCGGCTCCCTCCGCTCCTTCTCGGAAACCCTTGCCAGCCCGGTCACCGGCCGCCGTTTCCGCGACCCGGTCCCCTCCCTCTTCTCCTACAACTCCCCGCTCGGGGCCTGCCCGGCCTGCCGCGGTTTCGGGCGGCAGATCCGGATCGACCCGGAACTGGTCGTCCCCGACCCCTCCCTCTCCCTCGCCGAGGGGGCCGTGCGTCCCTTCCAGGGCAAGGTCTACTCCAACTGCCTCGAGGACCTCCACCAGCACGCCCCCCGCCTCCGCATCCGTATGGGCGTGCCCTGGTGCGAACTCTCCGAGCGGGAACAGCGCCTCGTCTGGGAGGGAGAGGCGGACTACGATACCGAGGACGACGACGCCTGGCGCTTCCAATGGTACGGGATCGACCGCTTCTTCGGGTGGCTCGAGCGCAACGTCTACAAGATGCACGTGCGCGTGTTCCTCTCCAAGTACCGCTCCTACGACACCTGCGCGGAGTGCGGCGGTGCCCGCTTCGGCGGGGAAACCCTCTGCTGGCGCTGGCACGGCCACACCCTCGCCGACCTCTACGAAATGGAGATCCACGAGCTGGCCCGCCTCCTCGCGCGGGAGTCGCCGCCATCCCCCAACGGGGGCCTCGACCCGGCACCCCCCGCAACCAACGGCAACGGATCCTCCAGCCATCCGGGGGCCGAAGTCCTCGCGGAGATCCAGCGTCGCCTCCGCTTTCTCGAGCAGGTCGGCCTCGGCTACCTCACCCTGAACCGGGCCACCCGCACCCTCTCCGGGGGAGAGACCGAGCGGGTCAGCCTGACCACCTGCCTCGGCACTTCCATGGTGGAGACGCTCTTCGTGCTGGACGAGCCCTCCGTCGGCCTGCACCCGCGGGACATCGACCAACTCATCGAGGTTCTCCGCGCGCTCACCGACCAGGGGAACACCGTGGTGGTCGTCGAGCACGACGACCGCCTCATCCGGGCCGCTGACCATGTCCTCGAGCTGGGCCCCGAGCCGGGCCGCCGCGGCGGCCGCCTCCTCTTCCGCGGCACCCCCGCCCAGCTCGCCCGCGCCACCGGTACCGCCACGGGTCCCTTCCTCGCCGGCACGGCAACCGGCGCCGGGCCCGGGGAGGATCTTCCCGCGCGGGCCGCCGAGGATCCGCTGCCCTTCCGCGCCAACCGCCGGGCCGCCCTCCGCGGCTCCCTCCGCATCCGCGGGGCCACCCGCAACAACCTTCGCGACCTCGCCATCGACCTTCCCCTCCAGCAGTTGGTCGCGATCAGCGGGGTCTCCGGATCGGGCAAGTCGACCCTTCTCCATAACGTGCTCTTCTCCGCCGTCCGGCGGCACTTCGGGCAGCCCGCCGAGGATCCCGCCACCGTCGACTCGATCGAGGCCGACCTTCCCTTCACCGGGCCGGTCCTCGTCGACCAGTCCGGGCTCAGCAAGACCCCCCGCTCGAACCCCGCCGTCTTCACGGGCGCCTGGGACGACTTCCGCAAGGCCCTCGCCGCCACCGAGGAGGCCCGGGCCGCCGGGATGGACGCCTCCCATTTCTCCTTCAATTCGGGCGACGGCCGCTGTCCCCACTGCGAGGGACTGGGCTACGAGCAGGTCGAGATGCAGTTCCTCTCCGACCTCTTCCTCCCCTGCCCGGCCTGCGAGGGCCGGCGCTTCCGGCCGGAGGTCCTCGCGGTCGAGCTGCAGGGACACCCGGTCGACGCCCTCCTCCGCATGGAGGTGGGGGAGGCCCTCCGCACCTTCGGGAGCATCCCGGGCGTGGCCCCCAAGCTCCGCCCGGTCGACGCCGTCGGGCTGGGCTACCTCCCCCTCGGCCAACCCCTCAACCAGCTCTCGGGGGGCGAGGCCCAGCGCCTGAAACTGGTCCGCCACCTCGGGCGCCTCCGTCCGCGGGACCACGGGAGCCTGCTTCTCCTCGACGAGCCGACGACCGGACTCCACCGCGCCGACGTGGCCCGCCTCCTCGCGGTCCTCCGCCAGTTGGTCGCCCTCGGCCACAGCGTCGTCGTGGTCGAGCACCACCCGGATCTCCTCGAAGCCGCCGAATGGCTGCTCGAGCTGGGCCCGGGAGCCGGGGCCGCCGGCGGCCGGCTGATCGCCGCCGGGACCCCCGCCGGGATTGCCGCGGGATCCACCCCGACCGCCCCCTACCTTTTCGAACCACCGATCCCGCCCTCCGACGGGAACGGCACGTCGGCGGCCCTCCGCCGGAACGGCCGGCTCCCCCGGCCCCGCGCGGTCCGGGTGGAGGGCGCCACCGAGCACAACCTGCGGGATATCTCCGTGGAGATTCCCCACGGGCAGCTCACCGTGGTCAGCGGGGTCTCCGGCAGCGGCAAGTCCACCCTCGCCTTCGACATCGTCTTCGCGGAGGGCCAGCGCCGCTTCCTCGAGTCCATGTCGCCCTACGCCCGCCAGTTCGTGGAGCAGCTGCCCAAGCCGGCGGTCCGCTCCCTCGGCGGACTGGCCCCGAGCGTCGCCATCGAGCAGCGGGTGAACCGCGGCACCGCCAAGTCCACGGTCGCCACCATCACGGAGGTCGCCCAGTACCTGCGCCTGCTCTTCGCCCGGATCGGCACCCAGTACAACCCGCGCACGGGACACCCGGTCCGGGCCCTCTCCCCGGAGGAGCTGCGGGCCGCCTTTGCCGCCGCCATCGCCATGGTGCCCCCCAGCCAACCGCGCTGGCTGGGCGCCCCACTCGTCCGGGGTCGCAAGGGGCACTACCAGCCCCTCGCCCACTGGGCCGCCGACCGGGGATGGCCCTACCTGGTCTGCGACGGCCGCTGGGTCCGGCCGGAGCAGTTCCAGAAGCTGGACCGCTACCGCGAGCACGACCTCGACCTGATCCTCGGGCCGCTCCACCGGGAGACCCCGTCCAACGAGCGCGACGCCCTCCTCGACGAGGCCCTCCGCCTCGGCAAGGGATCGGTCTTCCTCGCGGAAGGGGAGAGCCGCCGCCAGCTCTTCTCCCGCTCCCGGGTCGACCCGGAAACCGGCGAGGGCTTCCCCCCGCTGGACCCGAAGCACTTCAGCTGGAACTCGCCCCGCGGATGGTGCCCCACCTGCCGGGGCCGAGGGTCCCTGGAGGCGGAGGACGGCGAGGGGGAACCGACCTGCCCGGACTGCGGGGGCACCCGCCTCTCCGAGCGCAGCCGCGCGGTCTGCCTGCACGCCGGGGAGGAGCGCTACCACCTGCCGGACCTGCTCAGCCTCCGCCCGGCCGCCCTCCTCGGGGTCCTCGAGTCGCTCACCGGGAGCGACCGCGACCGGCGCATCCTCAACGAGCTCCTCCCCGCCCTCCGCGAGCGCCTCGCCTTTCTCGGCCGGATCGGGCTCGACTACCTGACCCTCGACCGGGCCACCCGCACGCTCTCCGGCGGGGAGGCCCAGCGCATCCGCCTCGCCGCCCAGCTCGGCTCCAACCTCACCGGGGTTCTCTATGTCCTCGACGAACCCACCATCGGCCTGCACGCCCGCGACAACCTCCGCCTGGTCGACTCCCTCCGCGAACTGAAGGAGCGGGGCAACACGGTCCTCGTGGTCGAGCACGACGAGGACTTGATCCGCGCGGCCGACCGGGTGATCGACATCGGGCCGGGCGCCGGGGTTCACGGGGGAGAGGTCGTCGCCACCGGCACCCCCCGCCAGTTGCTGCGCAGCCGACAGTCCCGCACCGGGCAGATGCTCCGGGAGCCGCCCCGCCACCCGGTCCGCGGCGCCCGGCGCCCCCTGCCCCCGCGGCGCGGGCCGGGCGAACCGCGCTGGATCAGCCTCCGCGAGGTCCGCTTCCGCAACTGGCAGGGGGATTCCGTCGAATTCCCCCGCGCCCGGCTCACCGCGGTCTGCGGGGTCTCCGGGGCCGGCAAGTCCTCCCTGGTCCGCGAGGTGCTCGGCCGCGGGGTGGCGGCCGGACTCCGCGGCGCTCTCGACAAGCTCGGCAAGCGCGAGCTGCGCGCGACCCTCGGGGTCCCCGCGGGTGCCCCGGCCCCGGCCGCCCGGCTCTCCGGCTACCGCGGCCTCCGCGCGGTCGTCCGCATCGACCAGGCCCCGATCGGCAAGACGAGCCGCTCCACCCCGGCCACCTACATCGGGGTCTTCGACCGGATCCGGGAAGCTTTCGCCCAACTGCCCGAGGCCCGCCTGCGGGGGCTCGGCGCGAGCGCCTTCTCCTTCAACACGAAGGGGGGCCGCTGCGAGGAGTGCCGGGGCACGGGCCAGAAGAAGCTGGAGATGAGCTTTCTCCCCCAGGCCGCGGTCGCCTGCGAATCCTGCCGGGGACAGCGCTACCGCGAGGATCTCCTCGAAATCCGCTGGAAGGGCCGGAACATCGCCGAGGTGCTCGGGATGAGCTTCGAGGAGGCCGCCGACTTCTTCGACTTCGACACCCGAATCCAGCACATGCTGGACCTCATGGTGGAGAGCGGGCTCGGCTACCTCACCCTCGGCCAGCCCTCCCCCACCCTCAGCGGGGGCGAGGCCCAGCGCCTGAAACTGGTCTCCGAGCTGGCCGCTTCCGCCGGGCCCGGGGCCGTCGCCACCCGCGCCCGCAACCTCTACCTGATCGAGGAGCCCACCATCGGGCTGCACCTCTCCGACTGCACCCGGCTGACGGGGATCCTCCACCGGCTGGTCGACCAGGGCCACACGGTGATCGTCCTCGAGCACCACCCGGCCGTCCTCGCCGAGGCCGACCACCTCCTCGAGATCGGACCAGAGGGCGGGGAGGCGGGCGGGCGCCTCCTCTTCGCCGGAACCCCCGAAGAGCTCGCCGCTCGCCGGGATTCTCCCACGGGCCCCTTCCTGCGCCGCGCCCTCGGGCTCGGGGAGTGAGCCGGGCCTCCCGGGAGGCGCCCTCCGGCCCCGACTCGCCCTCGCTTGCCTTGACCCGGCGGGAGCGTGGGGCTTGCCTCCCCCGAGCAACCCATTCACCCCGACCCGCACCCGTAGATCCCATGACCAACATCATCGAAATCCGTGCCCGCGAAATCCTCGACTCCCGGGGCAACCCCACCGTGGAGGTGGAAGTGGAGCTCGACTCCGGCGTGACCGGCCGCGCCTCCGTGCCGTCCGGGGCCAGCACCGGCGAACACGAGGCCCTCGAGCTGCGCGACGGCGGCCTGCCCGCCAACGCCTTCCCGAAGGGCTCGCACGCCCGCAAGCGCTACGGGGGCAAGGGAACCCTGAAGGCCGTCGAGAATGTCCACAAGGTGCTCGGGCCGGAGCTGTTCGGCATGGATGTCACCGACCAGGTCGCCCTCGACCGCACCATGCTCGCCCTCGACGGCACCCCCACCAAGAGCAAGGTCGGCGCCAACGCCATCCTCGGGGTCTCCCTCGCCGCCGCCCGCGCCGCCGCCGAGACCCTCGAGCAGCCGCTCTACAAGTACCTCGGAGGGCCCAACGCCAAAGTGCTCCCGGTCCCCATGATGAACATCCTCAACGGGGGATCGCACTCGGACGCCCCCATCGATATCCAGGAGTTCATGATCATGCCGAAGGGGGCCGACTCCTTCCGGGAAGCCCTTCGCATGGGCGCGGAAATCTTCCACGAGCTGAAGAAGGTGCTCAAGGGGCGCGGGCTGAGCACCGCCATCGGCGACGAAGGCGGCTTTGCCCCGGCGCTCGCCTCGAACGAGGACGCCCTCGAGGCGATCGCCGCCGCGGTCAAGGGAGCCGGCTATGGCCTCGGCAAGGAAATCTTCATCGCCCTCGATGTGGCCTCTTCCGAGTTTTACGTGAAGGGCAAGAAGAAGTACGTCTTCCACAAGAGCGACGGGGCCGCCCGCTCCGCCGCCGAGATGGTCGAGTTCTACCGGGACCTCCAGGCCAAGTACCCGATCCTCTCCATCGAGGACGGCTGCGACGAGAACGACTGGAAGGGCTGGAAGCACCTCACCGACGAGCTCGGCGCGACCACCCAGCTCGTCGGGGACGACCTCTTCGTCACCAACACCGATTTCCTCCGCAAGGGAATCGAGAGCGGGGTGGCCAACTCCATCCTCGTCAAGGTCAACCAGATCGGCTCCCTCACGGAGACCCTCGACGCCATCGAGATGGCCCGCGAGGCCGGCTACACCTCGGTGATCTCCCACCGCTCCGGCGAAACGGAGGACACCACGATCGCCGACCTCTCCGTGGCCACGAACGCCGGCCAGATCAAGACGGGCTCCCTCTGCCGGACGGACCGTGTCGCCAAGTACAACCAGCTGCTCCGGATCGAGGAACAGCTCGGTGACAACGCGGTCTACGGCGGGAAGCTCTGAGGCCAACGGTGCCAACCGGTTGCCGGTGGTGATTCCGTGCCATCGAGTCGTGGCCGAAAACGGCCGACTGGGTGACGACGACCCGGGCATCGATCGCAAGGCGTGGTTCTTGGGGCATGAACGCTAAGACAGACCAACCGAAGTCCGTGGTGACGCTGAATCTGCCCGACTGGCTCACCACGGACGCATTGCCGTGGGCATTCGAGCCCAATTGTGCCGACAGCGCCATGTCTCTGGCCATCGAGCTGTCGAGACAGAATGTCGTTCACCAAACGGGCGGACCCTTCGGGGCCCTGGTGGTGTCTCTGGCCGCGGGGAAGGTGATCGCAGCGGCGGTCAACTGCGTCGAGGCGCAATCGTGCTCTTCGGCGCACGCCGAAATCATGGCCCTCTCCCTCGCGCAGCAGCGATATGCGCAATGGAACCTCGCCGCCACACCTGATGCCCCGCTGACGTTGGTGACCTCGGCAGAGCCCTGTGCCATGTGCTTGGGCGCGATCCCATGGTCGGGTGTCCGGCAAGTGATCTGCGGTGCGACGAAAACGGAGGTCGAGGCGGTCGGCTTTGACGAAGGCGCTCGATCCTCCGAGTGGGTCGCTGACCTTGCCGGGCGGGGGATTCGGGTCGAGCTGGAGTGTTTGCGCGACCAAGCCGCGGCCGTGTTGAAGGCCTACGCGCGGTCCGGTCAAACGGTCTATAACCCCTGAGACGAACTCTCTGTGCCCCGCGGGCCAAGGCATGGTCGACGGGAGATGCCCACGAGCCGATTGGAAGGGAGAGGGATCGGCGGGCTCATCGGCCCATCAACATCGATGGGAGCATTTGGAATCGCTGATCGCAGGGGGCCAGCAAAGGCCATGGAGTGGGCGCCGGCGGAGCCCAATCCGTAGCGAGCCGTCGCCCTTTCCCACGCCCCGGAGAATCCCATCCAAGGTGGCAAGCGCTGCACCGATGAAGGGTGCGATCCGGGCGGAGTGGATCCTCCGCCCCTGTTCCTGAAGGCTGAACCACGGCCGTGCGCGTTGGAGCTCCGAAGACGCGCGTAGTCCCATAAGTTCATAAAGACCGCACCGCATTGGTACGGTCCTTAATGGATCGCAAAACCTAACCCAGCCTCCCGACCCGCCCGAGCCGCACTGCCGGGATCGTGGGATCCAACCGGGCCGGAAAGAGGAGACCAAACCCATGGAGGGACGGGTCCGTGGCCTCCCTCGGGTCGGATGGGTTGGAGGTGAGCGACGCTGCTGTGGGGCGCTCGTGATTGGCCGACAAGCCCCCGCAGTCTTTCGGTGAACGACGAGCGCCCGCGCCCATCCCCGAAGCCAAGACCACTGCGGACACGTCCGCGAACGGGACTCAAGGGATCCTTGGCCCGCTACCGGTCGACCTTCAGCCTGCCGTCGGCGCCCCACGGTACCCCTTTTCCACCGGCCGTTGGGGAAGGACTCCACGCCATTCCCTACGCGCACACCGCCCCTGGTTCAGCCCAGGCCGCAAGCCCTTGGGTAGGGCCGAACCGTTTGCGCCGACTCATGGGGGAACCGCTACGCCCCCGGGCGCCTTCACTCCCCTGGGCCTCCACAGCCCGCTCGCCACCGGACGCCCAAGCCCCCGGAGAAGGCAACGGTGCAGCGCCCGCCTCGCCCCGGCGGGGTCCGGGCAAGGGAGCCTTGCCCGACCCGAGGCGTCGGTTGCCTACCTACTCCCCGAAGAGCAGGCGCACGGGATCCTCGACCGCTTCCTTCACCTTCACGAGGAAGGTGACGGCTTCCTTGCCGTCGACGATCCGGTGGTCGTAGGAGAGCGCGAGGTACATCATCGGGCGGATGACCACCTCCCCGTTCACCGCCACGGGCCGCTCGGTGATGTTGTGCATCCCGAGGATACCGGCCTGGGGGGGATTGAGGATCGGGGTGGAGAGCATCGAGCCGAAAATCCCTCCGTTCGTGATCGAGAAGACCCCGCCCTGCAGGTCCTCGATGCCGATCTTGCCCTCGCGGGCCTTGCCGGCGTAGGCGGCGATGTCCTTCTCGATGGCCGCCATCGACTTCTGCTCGCAGTCGCGCAGGACGGGCACGAGGAGGCCGCGATCGGTGCTCACGGCGACCCCGATGTCGTAGAAGTGGTTCTGCACGAGCTCGTCGCCCTCGATGCGGGCGTTCAGCCCGGGCACCTGCCGGAGCGCCTCCACGCAGGCCTTCACGAAGAAAGACATGAAGCCGAGCTTGATCCCGTGCCGGGCCACGAACTCCTCCTGGTGCTTCTTGCGCAGCCCCATGATCCCGCTCATGTCCGCCTCGTTGAAGGTGGTCAGGATCGCCGACTCGTTCTGCACGGAGACGAGTCGGTTGGCGATGCTCCGGCGGAGGGGGCTCAGCTTCGCGCGGGTCACGGGCTTCTCCCCGGGCTCCCCGTTCGCCGTCGCCGTCGCCGTCGCCGGGGCCGGGGCCGGGGGGGGCACCTCCCGGATCTCGCCGGAGGCCGGGGCCGCCGCCGTTTCCTCCGCGGGGGCGCTCCCGCTCTCCTCGAGGGCCGCCAGCATGTCCGCCTTGGTCACCCGACCGCCCTTGCCGGTACCGGCCACGGTCGCCGGGTCGAGCCCGCTCTCCTCCGCGATCTTCCGCACGGCCGGGGAGGGGGACGGGGCGCTGGACCCGGATTCACCCTCCTCCTCGCTGCCAGCGCTCGCTTCCGCCGGTTCCCCCGCGCTCCCCGCGGAGGCTTCCTCCTTACCGGCCGCGGGCACCTCCGCGGTCTCGTCGATCACCGCGAGCAGCGCGCCGATCTCGACTTCCTCTCCCTCCTCGACCTTCAGCTCGATCCGGCCGCTCGCCTCCGCAGTGCCCTCGGAGGTGATCTTGTCGGTCTCCAGCTCGTAAAGGACCTGGTCCTTTTCCACGAGGTCGCCGTCGGCGACCTTCCACGCTGCGAGGATGCCGGAGGTCACGGACTCTCCGAGGGTGGGTACCTTGATTTCAATGGCCATGGGCTTGCTCGGGGGTGGGAAACGAATCAGACGGCGGCGGCCCGCCCGCGCAGGGCTGCCTGCACGAGCTCCTCCTGCTCGAGGACATGCCGGGCGTGGAAGCCGGTCGCCGGGCTCGCGCTCGCGGCGCGTCCGGCAAAGCGGGGCCGGCACCCGAGGATCTCCTCGAACTGCGGCTGCAGGAAGGACCAGGCCCCCATGTTCGCGGGCTCCTCCTGGCACCAGACCACCTCGCGCGCTCCGGCATGGCGCTGGTGCACGCGGAGGAGCTCCTCGCGGTCGAGGGGATAGTACTGCTCGAGGCGGACGAGGGCTGCCCCCTTCGGCCCGTCCTCCCGGCGCCGGGCCTCAAGAAGGTCATAGTAGACTTTGCCGGAGCAGTAGACCACCACCTCGGGATTCTCGGGTGCTTCCGGATCGTCGAGCACGGTCTGGAAATCCACGTCGGTGAATTCCTTCCGCCGTGACACCGCCCACTTGTGGCGAAGGAGGCTCTTCGGGGTCATCAGCACGAGGGGCTTGCGGAACTCTCGCTTCATCTGCCGCCGAAGCACGTGGAAGTACTGCGCCGGGGTGGTCACGTTGCAGACTTGGATGTTGTTCTCCGCGCAGTTCTGCAGGTAGCGCTCGAGCCGCGCCGAGGAATGCTCGGGGCCCTGCCCCTCGTAGCCGTGGGGCAGGAGCATGACGAGGCCGCTCACCCGCCGCCACTTCGCCTCACTGGAAAAAATGAACTGGTCGATGACGACCTGCGCCCCGTTCGCGAAATCCCCGAACTGGGCCTCCCAGAGCCCCAGCATGTTCTCGTACTCCAGCGAGTAGCCGAAATCAAAGCCGAGCACGGCCGCCTCCGAGAGGAGGGAGTTGTGCACGCAGAAGCGGGCCTGGTCGGGGGCGAGGTGGTCGAAGGGGCAGTAGGCCTCGCGGGTCGCGGTGTCGTAGAAGACCGCGTGCCGCTGGCTGAAGGTGCCCCGCTCGCTGTCCTGGCCGGACAGCCGCACGTTGCTGCCTTCCACGAGGAGTGTGCCGAAGGCGAGACCCTCCCCGAAGGCCCAATCCATCCCGCTGTCCTCCTCGAAGGACTTCCACTTGTGGGTGAGCTGGCGCTGGATCTTCCGGTTGAGCTGGAAGCCCTCCGGCACGGTGGTCAGCCCGCGGGCCACCCGCCGCAAGGCCTCGGCGTCGACCCGGGTGGGCACGGGGGCAAAGCTGTAGTCGGGCTGGAAAGCCGCCGTCGACTCCTCGTAGATGTCCGAGAGGGGTTCCACCTTGCCGAGGGCCGCCTTCTCGTAGGCGTCCTCGAACATCGCCTTCACCCCGCGGTCGATCTCCTCAATCTCGTCCCCGCTGAGCTCCCCCTCCCGCCGGAGCTGCAGGGAGAGTTCCTCCCGCGGGGAGTGCAGCTCGTTGATCTGCTTGTAGAGGAGGGGCTGGGTGAAGAGGGGCTCGTCCGCCTCGTTGTGCCCGTGCTTCCGGTAGCAGACGATATCCAGGAAGATGTCCTCCTGGAAGGCAGCCCGGTAGTCCAGTGCCAGCTCCGCCGCCATCGCCACGGCGAGGGGGTCGTTGCCGTTCACGTGCAGGATGGGAGCTTCGATCATCTTGGCCACGTCCGTGCAGTAGCGGCTGGAGCGGGCCTCCTCGGGGTTGGTGGTGAAACCGATCTGGTTGTTCACCACGATGTGGATGGTCCCGCCGGTCCGGTAGCCGGGCAGCTTGGAAAAATTGCAGACCTCCGCCACCACTCCCTGGCCGGCGATGGCCGCGTCCCCGTGGATGAGGATGGGCAGGACCTGCTCGCGGGCGAGGTCCCCGAGAATGCGCTGGCGGGCGCGGGCCCGGCCCTCCACCACGGCGTTCACCGCCTCGAGGTGGCTGGGGTTGGCCGCCAGCCGGATCTCGACGGTCTCCCCCCCGGCAGTCTCCACGACATTGTCGTAGCCGAGGTGGTACTTGACGTCGCCACTGGGCGAATCTCCCCCCTCGTCCGGGGCGTAGTCCGGCGAGAACTCCCGGAAGATGAAGGAGCGGGACTTGCGAAGCACGTTTGCCAGCACGTTCAACCGGCCGCGGTGCGCCATCCCCATGACGATCTCCTTCATCCCGATCTGCGGCAGCCGATTCACGATGGTATTGAGGGCGGTAATGAGGGACTCGCCGCCCTCCAGGGAGAACCGTTTCTGGCCGGTGAAGCGGGAATGCAGGATTTTTTCAAAGTCCTCCGCTTCCGCGAGCTTGGAGTACAGCTCCGCCTTTGCTTCCTTGGAGAAGCGCGGCTGGAAGCAGTCCGGCTCGATGCGCGCCTGGATCCAACGCCGCTTCGGGGTATCCTGCAGGTGGAGGTACTCGATGCCCACGGAACCACAATAGGTTCGCTGGAGCCGCTCGAGGAGCTCGCCAATGCTCAGGGGGCGGTCGCTGCGGTAGTTGCCGGTATCGAAAGCCTGGTCGAGGTCCACCCCCTCGAGGCCGAGACGCTCAAGGGAAAGGCGGGGATTCGACGGTGCCTCCCGCAAGAGGGGATTGATCCTCGCCTCGGTGTGCCCGAGGGAGCGGTAGGCGTAGATCAGCCCGATCACCCGCGCCTGGGTCCGCGCGTGCTCGGAAAAGTCCACATCCGTCCCGTCCGGTGCCACCATCGGCACGGCCCCGACACTGCTGCCGTACTGGCCCAGCGAACTGGCCGCCAGCTCGAATCCCTCGAAGAAGGCCTGCCACTGGCTGTCCAGCTCCTCCGGGTGTTCCTTCCAGACCCGGAAACGGTCCTCAATGATGTCGGAATTGGAGCGGGTCGCGAAACTGTGCTGATTCATGAAAGACGGGGCTGGGGGAGACAGGTTGCCCCGCCCACCACCGCGGGTCAAGAAAGCGCCGCCCCGGAGACGCCACCGCGGGACCGACCCCGCCGAGATTTCGCCCCCTCCCGGAGAACGCGAGGATCCCAGCCTACGGGGATGCCGCGGCACCCTTCGCGCCGCCCTGTTCCCCGCTCGCGGGCTTGGCGGATCCGTCCTTCCCGGAGTCGCCGGCAGGCTTGGCTTCCCCACCTTCCTTGCCGTTCCCGGAACCGCCCGCGGCCTCCTTGCCCTCCGCCGAGCCCTCGCCGCTTCTCGCGCGCTTGTAGTCCGTCTCGTAGAATCCGCCGCCCTTGAAAATCAGGCCGGCCCCGGTCCCGATCTTCCGCTGCAGTTTCTGCTTCCTGCATTCGGGACAACGCTTGAGGGGAGCGTCCTTCATCGACTGGAAAATTTCCAGCTGGTGGCCGCAGGCCGAGCATTCGTAATCGTAGGTGGGCATCGCGCAAAAGCCTTCCTTGCAAGCAAAGCATTTGCCTCGAGGCAAGTTTTTGTCGACAACGGCCCCGTGGACCGCGCTGCTTTTCTCGCCGAGCTCGACGCCTGCCGCGAGGCCGTGGAGGCCGAACTCCGCCGCCAGCTCCCCGCCGCCGACGAGGCGCCGACCGACCTGCACGCCGCCCTCCGCTACTGCGTGGAGGCCGGCGGCAAGCGGCTCCGCCCGGTCCTCCTCTGCAAGGTGGCCGGGGCTCTCGGGGCCACCGTCGATCCCCTCCCCGCGGCCGCCGCCGTGGAATGCCTGCACAGCTACAGCCTCGTCCACGACGACCTCCCCGCCATGGACAACAGTGACCTCCGCCGGGGACGGCCCGCCTGCCACCGGGCCTACGACGAGGCCACCGCCATCCTCGCCGGGGACGCCCTCCTCACCCTCGCCTTCGAGATTCTCGCGACGGAGTATCCGGACCCACCGGGCCTCGCCGGCCTCCTCGTCGCCGAGCTCGCTACCGCCGCGGGCAGCCGCCAACTGGTCGGGGGCCAGGCCATGGATCTCGCCGTCAACGGGCAGGTCGCCTCCGCCGCCGAGCTCGCCGCCATCAACGAGCGCAAGACGGGGGCCCTCTTCGCGGCCTGCACCGCCATGGGAGCCATCCTCGCCGGGGCCGCCCCCCCCCAACGCGAGTCCTGGCGGACCGTCGGCCATGAACTCGGCGCCGCCTTCCAGGCGATCGACGATGTCCTCGATGCCACCGCCTCCGCCGAGGAGACTGGCAAGACCGCCGGCCAGGACGCCACCAATCTGAAGAACACCCTGGTCGCGCTCGAGGGAGTCGAGGCCACCCGCAGGCGCGCCCACCACCATACCGAGGAAGCCCGCCGACAGCTCGACCTCCTCCTCCCGGACGGGGACTTCCTCCGGGAAATGCTCGCCTACCTCCGCGAGCGGACCCACTGAAACGCGCGCGGACGAGCCGCCCCGACCCGTGAGCGAGGTCCGCAAGATCATCCATGTCGACATGGACTGCTTCTACGCGGCCGTGGAAATGCGCGATGACCCCCGTCTCCGCGAGGTCCCCCTCGCCGTGGGCGGAAGCTCCCGGCGCGGCGTTGTCACCACCGCCAACTACGAGGCCCGCCGCTTCGGGGTCCACTCCGCCCTCCCGGTCTTCCTCGCCCTCCAGCGCTGCCCCCACCTGGTCCTCGTCCCCCCGCGCTTCGAACAGTACCGCGCCCTCTCCCGGGAAATCCGCGCCCTGCTCCGCTCCTGGACCCCCCTGGTCGAACCGCTCTCCCTCGACGAGGCCTACCTCGATGTCACCGACGCCGGCCGCCCCGCCACCACCATCGCCACCGAAATCCGCCAGCGCATCCGCCACGAGTTCCGCCTGCCGGTTTCCGCCGGAGTCGCCCCCAACAAACTCCTCGCCAAGATCGCCTCCGACTGGAACAAGCCGAACGGACAGTTCGTCCTCCCCCCCGGAGAGGTCCCCGCCTTTGTCCGCGACCTCCCCGTCCGCCGCCTCTGGGGCATCGGCCCCCGCGCCGAGGAACGCCTCCGCGCCCACGGGGTCCACTCCTGTGCCCAGCTCCAACAATGGTCCGCCCACGAACTGGAACAGGAATTCGGTCGCTTCGGCTCGGAGCTCTTCCTCCTCTGCCGCGGCATCGACCACCGCCCGGTCCAGCCCGCCCGGATCCGCAAATCCCTCTCCAACGAACGCACCTTCCCCGAACCGGTCGCCTCCCCCGAGGACCTCGAGGCCCGCGTCGCCGACCTCCACGAGGAACTCCTTGCCGACCTCCACGGTCAACCCGAACTCCGCCGACGCGTCGCCGGCGTCTTCGTCAAGGTGAAGTTCTCCGACTTCTCCTCCACCTCCCTCTCCCGCTCCGGCCCCCACGGCTCCCTCTCCCGCTTCCTCCCCCTCGCCCGCGAGGCCTTCGCCCGCTCCCCCCTCCCCGCCCGCCTCCTCGGCCTCGGCTTCCGCTTCCACCCCACCCCCTCCCCCCACCACCAACTCCTCCTCCCCCTCCCCTGACCCAACCAGGACAACCAAAGTTTCCTCTTCGGGTTCGGGCAGTTGTAGTGTCAGACACTTTTAAACATCTCCCCAACAGTGTTTTACAAAACAGCAATCCTTCCGAAGCGTTTGCGGGGTTCCTTGTCCGGACCGCGGAGGATCGCCCCGGGTGTGGATGCGGGACCCGCCCCGGGAGAGGACGGGTCCGGCGGGGTTTCCGGAGGCTCCGTGCGAGCATTGCGCGCCGGTGGGGAGTTCCCCGGCGGCCGCGCCGGGACGAACCCGGCGGGGTCAACCAGCGGCCGTGCCGTCGCACCGGCAGGCAACCGGGCGACCTGGAGCGCGTTTTTCGGGGCGTTGGGCGGGCTTCACCTGCGGACCCGCCATCGCCGGGTCCAATGGGAGGCGTGCAGGGTGGCCTCGGTGCGCAGTTCGGGCAGGGGCACCCCCCTGCCGTACCCCCGCCACCGGCGCGTGTGGTGTTCGACAAAGGAAGCCTCGCCGACAATCCCGCCCCTCTCAAGAAAGTCGGGCCAGCGGGGCCGGCGCAGCGGACGGTCCTGAGGTCGATCGGAAAACCTCAATTGCAGGGGCTCGATCAGCAGCATGAAAACGATCTCCATGAATTTCTCCAACCGGACCGACGCCTCCCGTTGCGCAGGGCCCAAGCCTCTCCGGCAAGGGTTTTCCCGGGCGGTCGTCCAACGATAAGCGACCACCGTCTTGGCTTCTCCCTCCCGCAGCGGGGCACACCGGATGAAGGCGCGGTAGTAGCCGAGCACCGCGACTGTCTGCTGGACCAGGGCGCTCTGGAATCGGTCCCTCCACATCGTCCCGCGGCGCCGGTGATGAGCGTTGTACCACTTTGCGAAACGCTGCTTGAGGATCTTCATGAAAGCCGACAGGTCGTGGAAATTGCGGTCCAGCCGGGCCCGAATTCCTTCCGCCCGCGTTCCCCCCTGCGCGAGGGAGCGTTCCAGTTCCTCCGCATCGTAGCCGAGGAGACCCGGCCCCTCCCCGTAAAAGTCGCGGTATCGCCGCACTCGCTCCCCGTCGTCGAGGAGCTCCCTCTCCCCGGGATCGACCACCGCGAGGCAAAGAAGTTCCCGAGGCAGGACCACCGCCTCCACCACCTTCACCCCACAGAAATCCGCCGTCCGGAAAACTTGCCGGAACAATGCCTCCCGCGCCACCGCGTCCCACTCCGGCAGCCCGTCGGACAACTCCGTCCGCAGGAAATAGCACGCCTCCTCCTCCAAAGTGTACCTCAGCGTTCTCATACGCAAAAATTCACATTTGTTCCACCCCACGTCAAGAAAGGAACCAAAAGTGTCAGACACCAACAAGTCTCTCCGCCCCAGAGACTTGACTGGGCCGGCTAGCGGGAGGGGGAGCGGCGGCGGGGGCGGGGGGAGCGTTTGCGGGTGGCCGCGGGCTTGGTGGGTGGCGGGGAGGAGCCGCCGTTGCGGAGGGCGTGGATCTGGTCGCGGAGGAGGGCGGCGCGCTCGAACTCGAGGTCCCGGGAGGCCTGTTGCATTTCGGACTCGAGCTCGGCGATGACCGCCTGGACCTCGTCGGGCTTGCCGCTGGTTTCGGCGACGGCGGCGGGCTCCTCGGAATTCCCACCCGGGCGATGGAGGCTGGCCTGGTCGCGGCGGCGGACGCCCTGGGGGGTGATGCCGTGCTCGGCGTTGTGGGCGAGCTGTTTTTCCCGTCGGTAGCCGGTGATCTCGAGGGCCTTCTGGAGGGAGCCGTTGATCTCGTCGGCGTAGAGGAGGACCCTCCCCTTCTCGTGGCGGGCGGCGCGGCCGGCGGTCTGGATGATGCTCGTCTCGCTGCGGAGGAAGCCCTCCTTGTCGGCATCGAGCATGACGACCAGCCCGACCTCCGGCAGGTCGAGCCCCTCGCGGAGCAGGTTGACCCCGACCAGCACGTCGAAGTCCCCGGCCCGCAGTCGCCGGAGGATCTCGACCCGTTCGATCGCATCGATGTCCGAGTGGAGGTACTCGACGCGCACGCCCGCGTCCCGCAGGTAGTCGGCGAGATCCTCGCTCATTCTTTTGGTAAGGGTGGTGACCAGCGTGCGGTCCCCGGCCTCGGCCGTGCGCCGGACCTCGGCAATGGTATCCTCGACCTGCCCCTGGAGCGGCCGGATTTCCATTTCCGGGTCGACGAGGCCCGTCGGCCGAATGATCTGCTCGGCAATCGTGGAGGAGACCTCCCTTTCCCACGCGGCGGGCGTGGCGGACACGAAGACCGTCTGCCCGGTCACCTTCCAGAACTCCTCCGGCTGGAGCGGCCGGTTGTCGAGGGCGGAGGGCAGCCGGAAGCCGTACTCGACCAGCTGCTGCTTCCGGGCGCGGTCCCCGTTGTACATCGCCCCGATCTGGGGAACGGTGGCGTGGCTCTCGTCAATCATGAGGAGGAAGTCGTCCGGGAAGAAGTCGAGGAGGCAGAAGGGGCGGTCTCCCGGTTTCCTCCCGCTCAGGTGGCGCGAGTAGTTCTCGATCCCCGAGCAGAACCCGATCTCCTCGAGCATTTCCAGGTCGTACTCCGTGCGCATACGGATCCGCTGGGCCTCGAGAAGGCGCTGGTTCCGCTCGAACTCGCTCACCCGCTCCTCCAACTCGTCGCGGATGGCGCGGAGGGCGGGCTTCCGCTTGCCCGCCGTGGTGATGTACTGGTTGGCCGGATAGAGCGAGAAGTGCTCGAGCGGGGCTCCTGTCTCTCCCGTGAGAGGATCCAACGGCCGGATCGATTCGATTTCCTCTCCCCAGAACTCCACCCGAATGGCACTCTCCAAGTAGGCCGGAAAGACATCGACCACCTCCCCCCGGGCGCGGAACTTGCCCCGCCGCAGGTCGACATCGTTCCGCTCGTAGAGGTTCTCGACGAGGCGCTCGAGGAAGGAGTCCCGGTCGATTTCCAGGCCCGGTTTCAGCTCGATCATGAGCGCCTGGAAATCCTCCGGGCTCCCCAGCCCGTAGATGCAGGAGACGCTGGCCACCACAAGGACGTCGCGACGGCTGAGGAGGGAACTCGTCGCGGAGATGCGGAGCCGCTCGATCTCCTCGTTGATGGAGGAGTCCTTCTCGATGTAGGTATCCGTCTGGGGGACGTAGGCCTCCGGCTGGTAGTAGTCGTAGTAACTGACGAAGTACTCCACCGCGTTGTCCGGAAAGAAGGCCTTGAACTCCGAGTAGAGCTGGGCGGCCAGCGTCTTGTTGTGGGAGATCACCAGCGTCGGCCGCTGCACCTCGGCGACCACATTCGCCATGGTAAAGGTCTTTCCCGACCCGGTCACCCCGACCAGCGTCTGGTACCGTTCCCCGGCCCTCACCGAGCGAACCAGGTCGGCGATGGCCGTTGGCTGGTCCCCGCAGGGCTCGTAGTCGGATTGGAGGACAAACTCGCTCACCCCCTTTTCATCGGCGAGAACCGCCCCCGGGTCAACGGGGAGCCCGGATCGCTGGCCCCGGACAACGCCCGGCAGGGTCGCGGCCATCCCCTCCGAAGGCTCACTGCCGCTCCGCGCCCCCCGGGCCCATCCCCGCCCAGCTCTCCCTTGCCCGCTCTCCCCGCTATCGTCATGGTATTCCGCCATGACCCCCCGAGCGGAACTCCTTCTCACCGACGGATTCGAGGAAGTGGAAGCCCTTACTCCTGTCGACCTCCTTCGCCGGGCCGGCTTCGAGCTGGAGACCCTCGCCGTCGGTCCCGGCCTCGAAGTCACCGGCAAGCACGGCATTGCCGTGCGCGCGGACCGCACCCTCGGCGATTCTCCCGGGGACCTGCCCGACCTCCTCGTCCTTCCCGGCGGACCCGGCGTGGCCACCCTGCGCAAGGACCGGCGCGTCGTGGAGCGCGCCCGGGCCCAGCACCAGGCCGGCCGCACCCTTGGGGCCATCTGTGCCGCCCCGCTCGTCCTCCTCGAGGCCAGTATCCTGCCCGGCCGACCCTACACCGGTCATTTTTCGATCCGGGAGGAGTTGCCCGACCTCGCCGCCGAGCCCGTCGTCGTGGCCGGACCCCTCATCACCTCGCAGGGGGCCGGGACCGCCGTCCCCTTCGCCCTCACCCTGATCCGGGAAGTCATCGGGGAGGAAAAGGCCGGGGAGGTGGCCGCTTCCATCTGCTACCCCGGCTGAGCGGCAGGACCCTTTCGCGCTTCCCCCGCCCCACTGGTCCTGGGAACCCCGCCCTCCGGGAACGGCCACCGCCCCCGCCGCCCCCGGATGGCCATTGCCCCACTGCTCCCCGATGGGCATTCTGCCCCCGTGAGCGAATCCCCCTACGACTTCCTCGTCCTCGGCGGCGGCAGTGCCGGCTACAACGCGGCCAACCTGGCCCGCCAGCACCTCGACCGCGTCGCCATCGTCGACGGCAGCCCCGAACTGGGTGGTCTCTGCATTCTCCGCGGATGCATGCCCTCGAAGACCCTCATCTACTCCGCGGAGGTCCTCCACCTCGCCCAACAAGGTTCCCGCTTCGGGCTGCACATTCCCACCGCCGAGGTCGACATGGCCGCGCTCCACCGCCGGAAACGGGAGGTCATCGGCGAGTTCGCCGAGTACCGCCAGGAGCAGCTCCTCTCGGAAAAGTTCGACCTCTACCGCCAGCACGGTGCCCTCCTTCCCGACGGCCGGGTTGCCCTCGCCGACGGCACGATCCTCACCGCCGAGCGGATCCTCCTCTCCACCGGATCCCGGATCGCCGTGCCCCCCGTTCCCGGCCTCGCCGACACTCCCTTCTGGACCAGCGACGACATCCTCGACCTCGCGGAGGTACCCTCCTCGGTGATCGTCCTCGGGGGCGGGGTGGTCGCCTGTGAGCTCGCCCAGTACCTCCGCCGGATCGGGTCGGAGGTCGTACAGATCCAGCGCTCCGGACGGATCCTCAAGGACCTCGCTCCCGACCTCTCCGCAGTGGCCGAGCAGGCCTTCCGGGACGAGGGGATCGAGCTGTTCACCGGGACGGCTCTCGAGAGCGTGGAGAGCCTCGACGGGGGCTCCCGGGTCCGCGTGCGTTTCCGGCACGGCGGGGAGACCGTCGAGCGGGAGGCCTCCCACCTGTTCAACGCCCTCGGCCGCCAGCCGGCCACCGACGACCTCGGACTCCCCGAGGCCGGGATCGAGATCCTCCCCAGTGGCCACATCGCCACCGACGAGCACCAGCAGACGACCCGGCCCGGCGTGTACGCCGCCGGCGACTGCGCCGGCCCGCACGAGATCGTCCACGTCGCCATCCTCCAGGGGGAACACGCCGTGCGGCACTCGCTCGGCCTGCCCTCCCAGCCCCCCGACTACGACAAGCTCCTCTGGGTCGTCTTCACCGATCCCCAGCTGGCGGCGGTGGGTCCGCCCGTGGAAGCCCTCGAGGAACGCTTCGGGAGCGACCTGCTGGTGGAGGACTTCCCCTTCGACGACCACGGCCGATCCATCCTCATGGAGGCCAAGTACGGCTATGTCCGAGTCTACGCGGACCGGGCCACCGGGCGGGTTCTCCGGGCGGAGTGCGCCGGCAAGGACGGGGGCGAACTCATCCACGCCATGTCCGTCGCGGTCGGGCTCGGGGCTACCGTGGAGGACCTCCTCGGGGTCCACTGGTACCACCCTACCCTCGCGGAGATCTGGACCTATCCCCTCGAGGACCTCGCCGACGCCCGGGCCGGCCGCTAATCGCCCCCTCGGCTCGGCGACCGCCAGCAGCCGTCGAGCAGGGCACGCGCCAGCTCCGCGGGCCGGGAGAGGAAGGGACTGTGGCCCGCCGGGAGGGAGACCACCGTGACCGGGGCGGCCCGCTCCGCCATGCGGTCCTGCCAGGCTGGCGGGATCATCCGGTCGTCCTCCGTGCGCACGTAGCGCTTGGGCAACTCCCGCCACGGTCCCGGGGCGAGGTGGACTTTCTCCCGCTGGGGGCCCAACGGCTCCGGTTCGAGGCGACGGATGGCCTCGGTCGCCCACGGTTCGGGCACGTCATGAAAGAGGAGGGCCCGGGCTCGATCCGGCCGGATCACCAATCCTTCCTCCCGTCGGTCGATCGCGCCCTCCCGCTCCCTCGACACCCCGGGCGAACGCGCCTCCGCAAAGCTCTGCCCCTCCACCGGAACATAGGCCGCCACGTACGCCAGGCCGGCCACCGCCGCCGGATCCTCCGCCGCCGCCATCGTTACCGGAAAGCCCCCCCAGGAATGCCCGACCAACACCGGCGGTTCGGGCAACCGGCCCACTGCCTCCCGAATCGCCGCGACTGAGTCCGCCAACTTCCCTTCGCCCGCTGGCAGCCGTCTCGATCCGTGGCCCGGCAGGTCGATCGCCTCCGCCCGGGCACCCGATGCCCGCAGGCAATCAATGACCCGTTCCCAGCACCAGGCCCCGTGGCAAGCGCCATGAACGAGGAGGAAGGATCCCATGAGGGGGTGGCGCCGGACGCGGGCCTACTCCCGCGGTCCCGGGAAGCCGGGCGAATCCGCCAGGTGCAGGTTCACCCGCCGGTTCTGTCGTCCCTTCTTTTCGACCTTGCCCAGGCGCACCTCGCCGATCGCGGCTGTCCCGGCGACATGGGTGCCACCGCAGGGCTGCAGGTCGATCGGCGGGTTCCCCTCCCCGATCCGGACGAGCCGGATCCGACCGGCTCCGGCGGGTGGGCAGACCGAGAGCGTCTTGACGAGGGAGGGATTCGCGGCGAGCTCCTCCTCCCCGATCCACTCCGTGGTGACGGGATAATCGGCCGCGACCAGGGCCCGCAGGCGTTCCTCCAGTTCTTCCTTCGGGGCGGGAAGCTCCGCCATGGCGAAGTCCAGCCTTCCCTTCTCCGCGCCGATGGCCCCACCCGTTACCGGGTAGGGAAGCACCACCGAGAGGAGGTGCAGGGCCGTGTGGAGACGGGTGTGCCGGTCGCGGCGCTCCGCATCGACGAGCTGGACGACCTCCGTACCCGGGCCGAGGACAGCCGCGGGCTGCTCCGGAACCAGCACGATCTCCCCCTGCTCCCCGCGAAGGGAGTCCGCGATTGGGATGCGCGTGCCCCCAGCAACCAGAGCGCCCCGATCCCCCGGTTGTCCGCCCCCTTGAGGATAAAAGAGGGAGCCCTCCAGGACGACGCCACCGTCCGGGGTGATCGAGCGAACCACGCCCGGCGCCTCCCGGAGCTGCGGATGTTCGTGGTAGAGCGGCGCGGTCATCGGTGGGCCTTCGACCGGGGCAGACCCGGCGGGGGTGGTGCTGAGGGGGGGACTTGAACCCCCACGTCCTTGCGGACACTAGAACCTGAATCTAGCGCGTCTACCGATTCCGCCACCCCAGCGAGGGACCAAGCCGGAATCATTCCCCCGCGCCGGATTCCACGTCAAGCGCGAAGGCCGGCAAGTCGGGCACATACCGCTCGAACTCCCCGGCCGCGTTCCGGCGGAGGTAGGGATCGGCGGCCGGTCCCTCGTCCCCGCCTTCCTCTTCCTCCCCCGGGGGAAGGCCCTCCTCAATCACCACCTCGACGGTCGTGTCCAGTTCGTCCGGGGGCTCGAGGGCCTGGGAAAGCCGCCGCGCCTGCTCATCCAGCATCCACGACGGGTGGCGAGGCCGGCCCTTCTTGAGACGATCAAAAAGGCAGGGGAAACGCTGCTTGCGGAAGCGCTCCTCGTAGTCGCGGATCCACTTCTCGGAAACAGCCGTTCCCCGGGGATCGATGAGGACCAGGTCCGAGAAATGGATAGCCGCCTCGTACCAGCGATCCGCCTCCCGCGAGTCGCGGCAGGCCGGCCCGTGCACGAGGGTGGTCACCCGGCCCACCTCGAGAGTGCCGCGCGCGGTGCGGTCGGCCAATTGCTCGAGAAGGGGCGCCGGAAAGGCCCGCCCGCCGTAGACCAGCACCTGGAGGGCGCTTGCCGGCATCGCCTCGGCCCCTTCCACCCGCCAGGCGGAGGGTGGTACCGGGGGATGCCCAGCGGGGGCGGGCGCCTCGTCGTCCGCCGCCCAGACGCAGACATCCTCCTCCGGAAGGCGTTCCGCCCGCAGGAGTTGGTCGACGAGCGCCCAGCGGCCCGGATGCGGGCCGGCCAGGACCACGAAGAGGACCGGCCGGTCCGCGCTCATTCCACCTCCGGGAAGGCGAAGGCGCGGTTCTGGGCGAACTGCCGCATGGCATGGTCGATAAGGACGAGCGCGGTCATCGCCTCCACGATGGGCACCGCCCGCGGCACCACGCAGGGGTCATGGCGGCCCTTGGCCGCCAGCTCCGTATTCTCGCCCCCCCGCGAGACGGTTTGCTGCTTCTTGCGGACGGTGGCCGTCGGCTTGAAGGCCACCCGGAAGACCAACTCCTCCCCGTTGGTGATCCCGCCGAGGACCCCCCCAGCGCGGTTGGAGGTCGTGCGCACCCGGCCCTCCCGCATCTCGAAAGGGTCGTTGTGCTCGGAGCCGCGGAGCAGGGTGCCGGCGAAGCCCGAGCCGACCTCGAAGCCCTTCGTCGCCGGGATGGAGAGCATGGCCCGGGCGAGGTCCGCCTCCAGCCGGTCAAACACCGGGTCCCCCCAGCCCACCGGCAACCCGCGGGCCCGGCACTCCACGATTCCCCCGACGGAGTCCCCCTTGTCGCGGGCCGCCACGATTTCCTGTTCCATCCGCGCGGCGGTCTCCGGGTGGGGACAGCGGACCGGGGTGGCCTCGACCTCCTCCCGGGAGGGAAAGGGCAGGTCCGGCGGGGTCTCCACCCCGTGGATCGCGGAAATGAAGGCGCGGATCTCCACCCCGTGGGCGAGCCGCAGGACCTTGTCGGCGACCGCCCCGGCCGCGACGCGGGCCGTGGTCTCCCGGGCCGAGGACCGACCTCCGCCCGCGTAGTCACGGATCCCGTACTTCTCCTGGTAGGTATAGTCGGCGTGGGAGGGGCGGTAGGTCTCCCTCATCTCCCGGTAGTCCGACGAGCGCTGATCGGCATTGGGGACCATCAAGGAGATCGGCGTGCCTGTCGTCCGCCCCTCGAAGACTCCCGAAAGGATCTGGACGGTATCGCCCTCCTTGCGCGGGGTCGTCAGGGCGCTTTGCCCGGGGCGACGGCGGTCGAGAGCCTCCTGGATGTCCGCCGCCTCCAGCGGGAGGAGGGGCGGGCAGCCGTCGATGACGACTCCCATGCCGGCGCCGTGACTCTCGCCCCAGGAGGCGATGCGGAAAAGATGTCCGAAGTGGCTGCTCATGACTCGCGGACCCCTATCCTCACAGCGACCAACCCGATGCGCAACCCCAGCGCCCGGCCCGGCCCACCGGATGGCTTCCTTTCGCGCCCGTTCTGGGGGGAAACCGGAAGCGGGCGCGGGAGGACGGGCCCCGCGGGGATTCGCCGGTAAGCCACCGAATTGGGTTGCGTTCCCCGGGGAAAAACCGTTCTCCTCTCTCTCGGCCGGGTCCCATGCAACGCAGGACCAGCAAACCCCGCCAGGCCCGGAAGGGAGCAACGGTAGCTGAGATCCGCGTGTGCCGTGGGGTGCCTGGCCTTTTTTGTTGCCCGTTCCACCGAGCTGTGGCCATGGTCTCCGGCGTGGGCAAGCCCCGGCCCCGAGCGAACGGAACATGAACGAATTCTGGATCCAAACGGGGATCATTGCCGCCAGCATCTTCGCGGCAGTATTCGGAGCGATCTGGTTGCTCCGTCGATGGTTGCGCCGGGGGGAGATCGCCGCCCCGCTCCCGGACACCCCGGACTTTCCCGCGGCGGAGCGCAGCTCCCCGTCCCCCAGCACCGAGGAACTCCGCCGCCGCATCGAGCGGGTGCGCGGGGTGGAGAACCGCCTCGAGCGCTCCCGACAGCGGATCGAGGAACGGCGCGAGGAGCTCGACCGCAAACTCCTCGAGGTCGCCCAACTGACGCCCGCGCAGGCCCGGGAAGCCCTCGTGGAAAACCTGCGGGCCGAGGCGGACGAGTATCTCGAGCAGGTGCGCCACGAGCTCTTCGACATCCCGGAACACAAGCTGGAGGAGCGGGCCAAGCTGACCCTCCTCGCCGCCATGCAGCGGATCGCGACCCGCCCGCTCAGCGAGCAGACCTCGACCACCCTGCCCATTCCCAACGAGGAGATGAAGGGGCGGATCATCGGGCGCGAGGGCCGCAACATCCGCACCTTTGAATCGGTGACCGGGGTTTCCCTGCTCATCGACGAGACCCCGGACACCGTCCTCCTCAGCGGGTTTGATCCCGTCCGCCGGGAAATCGCCCGGCAGACCCTCGCGGCCCTCATTGAGGACGGCCGCATCCATCCCGCCAGCATCGAGGAAAAGTACGAGCAGGCCTCCGGGGAGATGGACAAGACGATCACCACCCTCGGGGAGGAAAGCCTCCGGCGCCTCCACCTCTCCCGGGTCCACCCGGAGATCGTCTCCCTGCTCGGGAAGCTCCACTTCCGCCACTCCAACAACCAGAACACCCTCCAGCACAGCGAGGAGGTCGGCTTCCTCTGTTCCCTCCTTGCCGCGGAGATCGGCTTCGATCCCGAACTCGCCAAGCGGGCTGGCCTCTTCCACGACCTCGGCAAGGCGATCGGCCAGGAATTCGAGGGCAGCCACGCCGCCGCGGCCGCCAAGGTCCTCCGGCACCACGGGGAGTGCGAGGAGGTCGTCAACGCGGTCGCCGCCAGCCACGGCGAGGTCGCCGCCGAATCTCCCTACGCCGGCCTCGTCATGCTGGCCGACAGCGTCTCCGCCGCCCGGCCCGGGGCCCGGGCCGATTCCAGCAACGGCTACATCCAGCGGGTCCGCTCCCTCGAGAACCTCGGCCGCGCCTTCGAGGGCGTGCGCGACTGCTACGCCCTGCAGGCCGGCCGGGAAATCCGGGTCATCGTCGACCCCGACCAGCTCGGCGACGCCGAGGCCCGCGTCCTCGCCCTCAAGCTCCGCTCGCGGATCGAGGCGGAACTGCACTACCCCAGCACCATCAAGGTCACCGTCATCCGCGAGTCCCGGTACAGCGAAGTGGCGACCTGAGGAGAACGAGCGCCCCGCCGTGGCCCGCTACCTCCTCCGCCGGATCCTCCTCGTGGTCCCCGTCCTCTGGGCGGTGGCCACCCTCACCTTCTTCCTCGTGCGGGCGGCCCCCGGCGACCCCTTCTCCGCCGAGAAGAGCATCCCCGAGGAGAGCCGGGCGGAGATCGAGGCGTTCTACGGGCT
Source organism: uncultured Opitutia bacterium (assembly GCA_913056175.1). Taxonomy (GTDB): domain Bacteria; phylum Verrucomicrobiota; class Verrucomicrobiia; order Opitutales; family Puniceicoccaceae; genus CAJXLM01. The sequence continues at coordinate 54,350 of CAJXLM010000001.1, forward strand.
CGACCAGCCGCTGCCCGTGCAGTACCTCCGCTACCTCGGGAACCTCCTGCGGCTCGACCCCGGTTATTCCTACTCCCACCCGGGATTCACCGTCGGGGAAATCATCCGGGACCACTTCCCGACCACCCTCGCCTACGCCGTGCCCGGATTCCTCTTCGCCCTTTTCCTCGGGATCGGGCTCGGCCTGCTCGCGGCCCTCCGCCGGGGCGGCTGGGGAGACTTCCTCGCCTCCACCCTCGCCCTCGCCGGAATCTGCCTGCCCACCTTCGTGATCGGGCCGCTCCTCGCCCTCCTCCTCGGCGCCTGGCTCGGCCTCCTCCCCACCGTGGGCTGGTCCGGCGGGGCCGACTTCGGGGCCGGCTTCCCGCCCTGGGCCTACGCGGTCCTCCCCGCCCTCACCCTCGGCTTCCTCTACACGGCCTTCGTCACCCGCCTGACCCGGTCCGGTCTCCTCGAGGCCCTCGGCAGCGACTTCGTGCGGACCGCCCGGGCCAAGGGACTCGGCCGGCCCCGCATCCTCTGGAGGCACGCCCTTCCCGTCAGCCTGCTCCCGGTCGTCAATTTCCTCGGCCCCGCCCTCGCCGGGGGGCTGACCGGCTCCTTCGTCATTGAGACCCTCTTTCACATTCCCGGGCTCGGCCAGTTCTTCGTGGATGCCGCCATCAACCGGGACTATCCCCTCCTCCTCGGCCTCGTCGTCTTCTACGCCACCCTCATCCTGCTGCTCAACCTCCTCGCCGACCTCCTCCAGGCCGTCCTCAACCCCCGGATCCGCGAGGAAATGGGCTGACCGATGACCGAGCGACCGCCCCCCGACGCCGGCCGTCCCCGGCGCCCCCTCTCCCCCGTCGCCCTCGGGGCCGCCCTCGTCCTCGGCCTGATCGCGCTCCTCTGTGCGGTCGGCCCCCTCGTCTGGCCCGTCTCCTCCGCGACCACCCACCTCTCCCTCGGAGCCACTCCACCCCTCGCCACGATCCTCGAGTTGGAAACCACCGGGGACGAGCGCCTCCTCGACCTCCCGCGGGCCGACCGGCTCGCCGCGAACGGCAACCGGGCCCTCGGGGACCTCCTGCCCGGGCGCGCCCCCCTTGAGCCCGCGCCGGGGGAGACCATCGCCTGGGTCCAGGTGCCCCCGGTCCTCCCCGGCCCGGAGGGCTATCCCGTTCCCCCCGCCTGGGTGCGGCCCGGGGAAGGGGAGGCCTACCTCGCCGCGGTCGCCCCGCACCTGGAACCCGACCCCGGCTGGCAGCAGACCTGGAAAGTCGGCGCCTCCCCCCTGCGCTTCCTCCTCGGCACGGACGAGCTCGGGCGCGACCTCGCCGTGCGCATCCTCGAGGGCGGCCGGCTCTCCCTCGCCGTCGGGCTCGCCGCCACCCTCGTCTCCGTGACGATCGGCCTCCTCTACGGGGGCATCGCCGGCTACGCCGGCGGTCGGGTCGACACGCTCCTCATGCGCATCGTCGACGTGCTCTACTCCCTGCCCTTTCTCCTCTTCGTCATCCTCCTCATGGTCGTCTTCCCCCGCAGCCTCCTCCTCCTCTTCCTCGCCATCGGCGCCGTGGAGTGGCTGACCACCGCCCGGATCGTGCGCGGGGAGATCCTCGCGCGAAAACGGCTCCCCTATGTCCTCGCCGCCCGGGCCCTCGGCCTCGGCCACGGGACGATCCTCCTGCGCCACCTCCTCCCGAATACCCTCGGTCCCGTCCTCGTTTACGCCACCCTCACCGTGCCCACCGTCATCCTCCTCGAGTCCGTCCTCAGCTTCCTCGGCCTCGGCGTGCAACCCCCGGCCAGTTCCTGGGGAATCCTCATCAACGAGGGGGCCGAGCGCATGCTGGCGTATCCCTGGATGCTGGTGGGCCCCTCCCTCCTCTTTGCCCTCACCCTGCTCAGCCTGAACCTGCTCGGCGACGGGCTGCGCGACCGCCTCGACCCGCGGGCCCGCTTCCGGCTGCGTCGTTGACCCCGCGCCGGAACCCCCAAGACTTTTCCCCCAAACCTCCCTCCTCCCATGCACTTGCCAGCCATCGCCTACGTCTCCCTGAGCAACCTCGACAACCTCCTCGCGGACTGGGCCCTGCGGCTCCTCTTCGCGATCCTCATCCTCGTGGCCGGGCAGCTCCTCGCCCGCTTCGCCGGCCGCGTCCTCGACCGCGTCCTCGGCAGCCGCAAGGTGGACCCCTCCCTGATCCGCTTCGCCGGGAGCCTCCTCTACTTCGGGATCATGGCCGTCGCGGGGATCGCCGCCCTCGGCAAGATCGGCATCCCCGTGGGCTCCCTGGTCGCCCTGCTCGCCGCCGCCGGCCTCGCCATCGGCCTGGCCCTGCAGGGCACCCTCTCCCACCTTGCCGCCGGGGTGATGATCCTCCTCTTCCGGCCCTTCCGGGCCGGAGACGTCATCGACGGGGCCGGGGTCATGGGCACGGTGAAGGGCACGGACCTCATGACCACGGAGCTGGAGAGTTTCGACGGCAAGAAGATCCTCGTCCCGAACGGGCGCTTCATCGAGGGGGTGATCACGAACATCAACGCCTACGCCAGCCGGCGCGTCGACCTCGAGGTCTCCGTCTCCTATGCGGACGACGTGGAGCGGGCCCGCGCGGTCATTCTCGGTCTCTTCGAGGGGGACGAGCGGATCCTCGGGGATCCCGCCCCGTCCGTTGTCATCACCGGCTTTGGGGACAGCGGGGTCAACCTCGTCGCGCGCCCTTGGGTCGCCCCGGACCAGTGGTGGACGGTCCTCACCGAGTACCGGGAGAAGGTCAAGACGGCCTTCGCCGAGAACGGGATCCAGATCCCCTTCCCGCAGCGGGAGATCCGGATGCTGCCGCCCGCCGGCGAATCCGCGGACACCCCGGCCGCTTCCTGAGGCGATCCTTTCCTTGACCCTTCCCACCCACTCCCCCCCGGTCCGGCGGTTTCCGTGAAGCCGGCCGTCTTTCCCGGCCGCCTCCGCCGCTCCACCGGAGTCGTGGAGCCCGCGCGGGCGGCCCTCGCCTGCGACTGGCTCGGCGCGACCGGCCTGCCCTGCGCCCTGCTCGTCGGGAAGGATCTCCGCGAGGTTCGCCAGCGCCTGGCCGAGCTGGAAGTCCACGCGACCCTCGCCGACCACCCCCTCGATACCCTCCTGCTCCCGCCCCCTCCCGGAGAGGAGGGCGAGGAGGCGGAGGGGGTCCCCCGCCGGGAGAACGCCTGGGACCGCGCGGCCGTTCTCGAGGCTCTCCTCGCAGCGGGGGGAAGCCCGCCGCGCCCGCTGGTGGTGGGGGTGAGTCCGGCCTCCCTCCTCGCCCCGGTTCCCCCACGGACTTCCCTCGAGGAGCGCGCCCTGCGGCTGCGGGTGGGGGAAGAGGTCGGTCGCGAGGAACTCGCCCGCCGTCTCGCCGAGGACCTCGGCTACGACCACGAGGCGGTCTGCGAAGGACCCGGAGAATTCGCGGTGCGCGGCAACCTCCTCGATGTCTACCCGCTCCAGGCAGACGCCCCCGTCCGCCTCGATTTCTTCGGGGACGAGGTGGAGGCCCTGCGTACCTTCGATCCGGCCACCCAGCGCACCACCGGCTCCCTCTCCTCCCTCCGCCTGCATCCCGCCCGGCCCGCCGCCGGGACCTCCGCCGCCCACGCGGAGAGGGCCTCCCTCGCCGAGTACCTCGACTTTCCCTGCGGCTGGATCTTCGAGGAGCCGGAGCAACTCCGGGACGAGAATCCCGGCTTCTTCGAGCAACCGGAACGGGCCGGCCGCGGGGAGGCCTCGCTCCGCCCCCTGTTCGAGCGGCCCGCCGCCCGCGGGGACCAGGCCCTCACCCTCAGCGAGACCCCCGGCACCCTCCCGCGGGCGCGGGAGGAGGAAGCCCGCGAGGAGGACACCCGGGAGATTGCCAACCTCCGCGAGCCGGAAGTCCGCCCCGGCGGGGCCGATCCGCGGGCCGCCATCGGCGAGGCCCGGCTCTCGCGACAGGAAGAGGCCCGGCGGGCCCTGCTCCGCCGGGCCCTCGAGGAGCAGGGCCGGGGGACCTCGGTGACCGTCGTCCTGCCCGCCGAGCAGGAGGAGGCCCGCCTCCGCGAGTGGTGGGACGAGCAACCGGGACTGGCCGGCCGTCCCGTGTCCTGGCTCCGGGGAGAGCTTTCCCGGGGCGTCTGGCTGCCGCGGGCGGATCCACCACGGATCCTCCTCACCGATGCGGAGCTCTTCGGCCGGGAGGGGCGCACGCTCGCCGGGAGCCGGGCCACCCGCGCCCTGCCCACCCACTCCGGCGTGGACGATTCGCTCGACTTCGCCGAACTCGTGGAGGGCGACCTCCTCGTCCATCTCTCCCACGGGATCTGCCGTTTCCGCGGGATCAGCGAGGTGGAGGTGGAGGGCGAGCGCCGGGAAATCATTCGGCTCGAGTTCGCCGACGAGATCCAACTGCAGGTCCCGGTGACCGAGGCGCACCTTCTCACCCGCTACGTGGGCCTGCGCAAGGGCCGACCGCGGCTCGGCAAGCCGGGCTCCGGCGCTTGGGAGCGGGCCCGCCAGTCCGCGGAGAGCTCCACCCTCGACCTCGCCGCCCGCCTCCTCCAGCTGCAGGCCCGGCGCCTGTCCTCCCCGGGGCACGCCTTCGCGCCCGACCAGCCCTGGCAGGACGACCTCGAGGCCTCCTTCCCCCATCCGGAAACCCCGGACCAGCTGGCCGCCCTCCGGCAGATCAAGGCGGACATGGAGGCGCCCCGCCCGATGGACCGCCTCCTCTGCGGGGATGTCGGCTTCGGCAAGACGGAGGTCGCCCTCCGGGCCGTCTTCAAGGCCGTCCTCGACGGCAAGCAGGTCGCGATCCTCGTCCCGACCACGGTCCTCTGCCAGCAGCACTTCCAGACCTTCCGGGAACGCTTTGCCCCCTTCCCCGTGCGGGTGGAATCCCTCAACCGCCTGCGGTCCGGGCGCGACCAGACGGAGATCCGCCGGCAGCTCCGCGAGGGAGGCATCGATGTGGTCGTGGGTACCCACAGCCTCCTCAGCCGCTCCGTCCGCTTTCGCGACCTCGGCCTGCTCGTCATCGACGAGGAACACCGCTTCGGGGTCCGCCAGAAGGAGCGCCTCAAGGAGTTCCGCACCGAGGTCGACGTCCTCTCCATGTCGGCCACCCCGATCCCCCGCAGTCTCTACCTCGCCCTCTCCGGGGCCCGTGAGCTCAGCGTCATCGAGACCCCGCCCCGCGACCGTCGGCCGGTGGAGACCCTCGTGCGGCCCTATTCCGAGGAAATCATCCGCTCGGCGATCGACTACGAGATCGGGCGCGGCGGCCAGGTCTTCTACCTGCACAACCGCATCGACACCCTCCCGGCGGTGGAGAAAACCCTGCGGGAGCTCTTCCCCCACCTGCGGGTCGGGGTCGGCCACGGGCAGATGGAGGGGGACGCGCTCGAGCGGACCATGACCGATTTCGTCGCCGGCAAGTACGACCTCCTCCTCTGCACCACCATCATCGAGAGCGGGCTCGACATCCCCAACTGCAACACCCTGCTCATCGAGGGGGCCGACCGCTTCGGGCTCTCCCAGCTCTACCAGATCCGCGGCCGGGTGGGCCGTTTCAACCGGCAGGCCTACGCCTACCTTCTCCTCCACCGGCACGGCGGGCTTCTCGACACCGCCCGCAAGCGTCTCTCCGCGATCCGGCAGTACCGCCAGCTCGGGGCCGGCTACCGCATCGCCCTGCGCGACCTCGAGCTGCGGGGAGCCGGGAACCTCATCGGGTCGGAGCAGAGCGGGGAAATCGCCGGGGTCGGCTTCGACTTGTATTGCCAGCTCCTCCGGCAGAGCGTCGCCCGCCTGAAGGGGGAGGAGGTCGCCTCTCACGTGCGGGCCGAGGTCCAGCTCGATTTCGTCCGCAAGGGGACCGGCGCCCGCGCGGAGACCGCCCGCCGCCGCGACGGCTACGGGGCCCTCCGCGAGCTCGAGCAGGCCCCGGGCCGCCTGCGGCCGGTCCCCGCCGAGCTTCCCGCCGACTACCTGCCGGAATCCCGCCTGCGGCTGGAGCTGTACCGCCGCCTCGGCATGGCCGCCACCCGGGAGGAAGTCGACCGGATCGGCGAGGAGATGGAGGACCGCTTCGGCCCCCCGCCCCCCCCGGCCACCCGGCTGCTCGAGCTGTCCCGGATCCGGGTGGAGGCCGAGCACCGGGGGATCGACCGGGTGGAGAGCGAGGGTCCCCTCCTCCGGCTGCGCCGGGCCGGCACCACCGACCAGTACTGGAAACAGGGATCGCGCTTTCCCCGCTTGACCGCCGGAAACGCCGATCGCAGATTGACCGAGATCCGCAGGATCCTCGCCCGCCCATGAAGAGAATAGTACGGTTCCTCCTCCCGGCGGTCCTCCTCGCCCTGCTCGCCCCACTGGTCCTCGCCCAGTCCGGGAGCGGGGTGCAGATGGACCCGAACCGGTCGAACCGCGTTGCCGCGCGCGTGGAAGGCCAGATCATCACGACCGAGGAAATCCGGCGGGAGATGGCTCCCCTCATCCCCCAGGTCCTTCGCAACGCGACCACCGTGGAGGACCGGAACCGCGCCCTCCGCCAGCTGGAACGGACCGTCCTCGAGAACATGATCAACCGCATCCTCATGCTCAAGGAGTTCGGCAAGGACGGGAAACGGGAGATCCCCCAGTCCGTCATCGAGAACCGGCTCAAGGACATCATCGAGCAGGACTTCAACGGCGAGCGGGAGCGCTACCTCGCCTACCTGCAGAGCCGTGGCCAGACCGTGGAGGAATTCCGGGAGGACATCCGCGAGGAACTGATCATCAATTTCATGCAGGGCCGCATGCGGCGGAGCCAGGCGGAAGTCAGCCCGGAGCGGATCCTCGAGTACTACCGACAGAACCAGGACGAGTTTCGCCAGGAGGCCCAGGTCCGGCTGCTGCAGATCGTTCTCCCCGCCGGCGAGGAAGTGCTCGCCGCGGAACTGCGCGAGCGCATTCTCGCCGGGGAGCCCTTTCGCGAGGTGGCGGCGGAGGCCTACCGCGACCAGCCGAACGCCCCGGCGGTCTCCCAGGGCTGGGTCCGCCGGGAGGATCTGCGCGGGGAGCTGGCCGAGGCGGCCTTTGCCCTCGGGCCCGGGGAGGTCAGCGAGGTGATCGTCCTCGGGGACTTCGCCTTCGTCCTCGGGGTCGAGGGCGTGCGCGAACCCGGGGTGCTTCCCCTCGCCGAGGTCCGCGAGGAAATCGAGGAAATCCTCTCCCAGCGACTCTCCCGCGAGGCCCAGCAAAGGTGGCTGGAGCGCCTCCGGGAGAAGGCCTTCATCGAGTACTATAGCTAACCGCGGTCGACGGGTACGGTACCATGGAGGTCCTCATGGAACGACTCCAGGGCCTCCCCCCGGAGGTCCTTTGGCTGGGACTGCTCGCCGTCGCTTTCGGGTCCATCCTCGCCCTCCACCGCTGGGCGGGTCGGGCCGGGCTCTACCTCTACATGGCCATCGCCATCATCGGGGGGAACCTCCAGGTCCTCAAGGTCACCCAGTTCTCCGTCTTCCCGGACCCGGTAGCCCTCGGCACCATCCTCTTCTCGACGACCTTTCTCTGCACCGACATCCTCGCCGAGTACCACGGGGCGAGGTACGCCCGCAAGGGGGTCCTCCTCGGGTTCACTGGCCTCGTCCTCTTCAACCTCTTTCTCTTCGCGGCCCTCTCCTTCCGCCCGATCGAGGCGGCCGGGGATCCCTTCACCGAGCGGGCCGCCGCCCTGCAGGGGCACCTCGAGGCGGTCTTCCTCCCCGCCCCGGCCATCCTCGTGGCCTCCTTGTGTGCCTACCTCGTCAGCCAGTTCAATGACATCTGGATTTTCGGCCGGATCCGCGCGGCCACCCGCGGACGCTTCCTCTGGCTGCGCAACAACGCCTCCACCTGGATTTCCGCCCTCGTCGACAACACGGTTTTCAGCGTGCTCGCCTTCGTGGTGCTGGCTCCGGAACCGATCGGCTGGAAGCCGCTCGTCTTCACCTACATCCTCGGGACCTACGGACTGCGGGTGACCGTGGCCCTCCTCGACAGTCCGATCGTCTACCTCGCCCGTCCCCGGCGGCGGGCGCTGCCGGCGACGGAAATGGCCGGATGAGCGCGGACGACGGGCTTTCCTTTGCCACGACCGCGGAGTGCGGGCGCAGCGGCGCCCGCTGCGGACGGCTCCGCACACCCCACGGCACCGTGGAGACCCCGGTCTTCGTCCCCTGCGCCACCCGCGGCGCCCTCAAGGGGATCACCGCCGAACAGGCTGCGGCCACGGGGGCCCAGATGCTCCTGGCCAACACCTACCACCTCTTCCTCCAGCCGGGCCCGGAGGCGGTCGCTGCCCGCGGCGGTCTCCACCGCTTCATGAACTGGCCGCGCCCCCTCCTCACCGACTCGGGAGGCTTCCAGATCTTCAGCTTCGGGCATGGTTCGGTGGCGGATGAGATCAAGGGGCGCCGCAAGCAGCGGCAGTCCCCGGCCGCCGTCGAGCTCACCGAGGAGGGAGCCGCCTTCCGCTCCTACGTGGATGGCCGCCGGGTCTTCCTCAGCCCGGAGGGCGCCGTCGAGGCCCAGCAGAGGATCGGGGCGGACCTCATCGTGGTGCTGGACGAGTGCACCCCCTACCACGTCGACCGCGAGTACACCGCCCGGTCCATGGAGCGCAGCCACCGCTGGGGGTTGCGTGGGCTGGAGCGCTTCCGGGAAACGGACGACGGCCGCCAGGGGCTCTACGGGATCGTCCAGGGCGGGGTCTACGAGGACCTGCGGGCGGAGAGCAGCGCTTTCGTAGCCGGGCAACCCTTCTTCGGGCAGGCCATCGGGGGTTCCCTCGGCAGCGATCCGGCCCAGATGGAGGAAGTGGTCGCATGGTCGCGGGCGGGACTGCCTCGGGAACGCCCCACCCATCTCCTCGGCATCGGGGGCATCCGCGACCTCTGGCGCAATGCCGCCCACGGCATCGACAGCTTCGACTGCGTCCACCCCACCCGACTCGCCCGCCACGGCGGTGCCCTCTGCGTGCCGGGAGAGAACGGGGGGCAGGAGCACCTCAACCTGCGCAACGCCCGCTTCCGCGACGATCCCCGCCCCCTCGACGAGCGCGTGCCCCACCCGGCCTCCCGCGAGTACTCCCGCGCCTACCTCCACTACCTGGTGCGGGCGGGCGAGAGTCTCGGGGGACAATTGCTCGCCCTGCACAACCTCGCCTTTCTCGCCTGGATGATGGAACGGCTCCGCGAGAGTATCCGCGAGGGGCGCTTCCCCGAGGAGGCCGGGAACTGGACGGGCGCTTGAGGCGGCCCCCACCGCGCCTCCCAAAGAAAGCCTTTACCTGCCCGGAGGATTTTGTCACCTTTCGGTCTCGATGGATCTCCCCCAACGCCCCTGGCCCCTTCTGGTGGGCCTCCTGCTGGCCCTCTTCCTTTTCGGATGCCAGAACCGCGGGGGACCCACCCCGGACGCCACCGTGCTCGGTCCCTCCGAGGATCGCTTTGACCTCGTCGGGGATGGGGAAGCCTTCCCGCTGGTCGAGGAGGAGATCTACGGCGAACTGGAGGAGGAGGGTCTCTTCGCCCGCGACGAGAATTTCAACATCCTCGAGGGAGAGCAGATCCGGGGGGAGCTGCCGGTGGTCTACTTCGACTTCGACCAGAGCTTCATCCGCCCCTCCGACCGCCCGGCCCTCGACGAGGCCGCGGCCTACCTCGAGGCAAACCCACAGGACTTCCTCCTCGTGGAGGGCTTCTGTGACTGGAAGGGCACCACCGAGTACAACCTCGCCCTCGGGGAGCGGCGGGCCCAGAGCGTGGTCGACTACCTCACCGATCTGGGGATCGACCCCAACCGCATGGAAACCCTGTCGAAGGGAGACCTGGAAGCCGACGCCACCGCCGGTCCGGAAGGCCGCGCCCTCCAGCGCAAGGCCGAGTTGATCATCGTCCGCTGAGCGGAGGTTCCGGCTCAGCCCGGGGGCCCTCGGAGTCCGGCTCCTCTTCCGGGACACCGGCAGGGCCCGGAGCAGAGACCGTCACGATCCGCGCCCTCCACCCACGAGGGGATCCCTACGCCCGCAGGACTTCCCCGGCCCGCTCCCGCCGGTAGGCGTCGTACGTTTGCCGCAGGCCCTCCGCGAGCGAGAGGGTTGGCTGCCAGCCGGTGGACCGCAAGCGGGTGAGGTCCGTCTTCTTCCGGGGCGTCCCGTCGGGGCGAGAGGGGTCGAAGCGGATCTCCCCCCGAAAACCGACGACCTCCCGCACCCGCTCGGCCAGCTCCCGGATGCTCACCTCCTCGTCCGTCCCCACATTCACCCAGTCCGGGGGATCCGGCAACGCGAGGAGGTGGAGGAGGGCTCCCGCCAGCTCGTCCACATGCAGGAACTCCCGGAGCGGGCGCCCCGATCCCCAAACGACCACCTCGCGATCCCCGCGCTCCCGCGCCTCGTCCATCCGCCGGAGCAGACCGGGAAGCACGTGCGAGTTCTCGGGGTGGTAGTTGTCGCCGGGCCCGTAGAGATTCGTCGGCATGGCCGAGTGGTAGAGCACGCCGTACTGCGAACGGTAGGCCGCCGCCATCTTCAGGGTGGCGATCTTGGCGAGGGCGTAGGCCTCGTTCGTCGGCTCGAGCGGGCCGGTCAGCAGTGAATCCTCCCGGAGGGGCTGGGGTGCCTCCCGGGGATAGATGCAGGTGCTGCCGAGGTTGAGCAGGCGGGGCACCCCCGTCCGGAAGCTCGCCTCGATGAGGTGACTCCCGATGGCAAGGTTGTCGCGGAGGAAGTCCGCGGGGTAGGTCGCGTTTGCGTGGATGCCCCCCACCCGGGCCGCGGCGAGAAGGACCGCCCCGGGACGGTGTGCCCGCAGGTAGTCCTCCGTCTCCGCCTGCCGGGTCCAGTCGACCTCCTCCCGCCCCGGGCAGAGAAGGTCCTCCCGCCCGGCAGACCGCAGCGCCCGCCGCAGGGCCTGCCCGACCATGCCACGGGCCCCCGCCACGAGGATCGGACCCTCCGGTAGCTGTTCCCCGGCGACCATCCTCCTCCTCAGTACCCGCGCGCGGCGACCTTCTCGAGATCGGCCTGGACCATGATGCGGACGAGTTCGTCGACGCTCGTGCGCGCCTTCCAACCGAGCTCCCGCTCCGCCCGGGAGGGATCCCCGATGAGCAGGTCGACCTCCGCCGGTCGGAAGTAGCCCGGATCCACCGCCACCCGGACGATCCCGGTGGCCCGCTCCCGGCCGACCTCGTCGACGCCCTCGCCCTCCCACTCCAGCTCCATTCCCGCCTCCCGGAAGGCCGCGTCCGCGAAATCGCGCACCGTACGGGTGGTCCCGGTGGCCAGCACGTAGTCCGAGGGCGTCTCCGCCTGGAGGATTCGCCACATGCCCTCCGCGTACTCCGGCGCGTAGCCCCAGTCCCGCTTCGCCTCGAGGTTGCCCAGGAAGACCCTCTCCTCGAGCCCGTGCGCGATGCGCGCCGCCGCCCGCGTGATCTTCCGCGTCACGAACGTCTCCCCGCGGCGGGGCGACTCGTGGTTGAAGAGGATCCCGTTGCAGGCGTGCAGGCCGTAGGCTTCCCGGTAGTTCACGATGATCCAGTAGCCGTACAGCTTGGCCACCCCGTAGGGCGACCGCGGGTGGAAGGGGGTGCTCTCGCTCTGCGGCACCTCCCGGACCTGGCCGTAGAGCTCGCTGGTCGAGGCCTGGTAGAAGCGGGTCTTCACCCCGGTCTCCCGGATCGCGTCGAGGAAACGGAGCGTCCCCATCGCGTCCACCTCCGCGGTGTACTCGGGGACCTCGAAGCTCACCTTCACGTGACTCTGCGCACCGAGGTTGTAAATCTCGTCGGGCCCGATCTTTTCGATGAGCCGGTTCAGGTTGCTCGAATCGGTCAGGTCCCCGTGGTGCAGGAAGAGCTGGACCCCGTGCACCTCCGGGTCCTGGAACAAGTGGTCGATCCGGCCGGTGTTGAAGGAGCTGGAGCGCCGCACCATCCCGTGCACCTCGTAGCCCTTCTCGAGCAGCAACTCCGCCAGGTACGATCCGTCCTGGCCCGTGATCCCGGTGACAAAGGCAACCTTTCGTGACATCCCTCCGCAGGAAGAAGCTCCCGCCGCCAAGGGGCGAGCCCAATCTTTGCGCCCCTCCCACCCCTCCCCCTTCCCGCGCCGCGATCGACGCTCCCCGGGCCACGGGAGAGACCCTCGCCAATCCGATCCACGGCCCCGTTGGCATTCGCCCCCTACCGGTTCCACCCCGCACCCGCGGTGGTTTCCCCGGCCGAGGACCCCCACTCCCGCGGCCCGCTTCCGCACCACCGTCGCGACCGGTCGCCCGCCGGGATCCGGGAAACCCGGACCCTCCCGAACCTCCACGGCACAGCCGGGCCTCCTCCCGGACCCAGCCCGCCCGGGATCCCCTTGCCGGCCCGTACCGGGGGATCCTTCCTGCCCCCACGGATGTCCGACCGTCCCTGTCAGTCTGGGTGCCATGCCGTTGCTCCGCACCCTCCCCTGCTTTCTCGCCCTCCTCTGTCCACTTTTCCTCCCCGGACAGGAGATCACCCTCCATCGCGTCCAGGTCGTGGTCGACGCCGCCAGCGAACCGCGCCGGGTGCAGAGCTTGCTCGAGCGGGAGTTGCGGTCCCTCGGCGACGTCCGGGTGGTTCGCTCCGATCCGCAGTTCCTCCTCTACGCGAACGAGATCAAGAACCGGCTGGAGGGGGACCCGACCCCCACCGGCTCCACCCTCAGCCTTGCCGTTTTCGAGCGGGCGACCGACGACCTTGTCGCCTTCCTCTCCGGTGATCCGGAGCCGCCGGGAGCACTCCCCCAATTCGTGGCGGCCGAGGGGATCGACATCCTTTCCTTCCTCTACGGCGATATCCTCACCGGTCCCGATCTCGTCTGGCCCACCCGCAACGCCGTGTCCAACTTTGACCAATACGTGCTCGCCGACCGGCGGGAGGAGGCCGACCCTTCACCCGCCGATCCGCCCTTCAAGGACTGATCCATGCCCCGGTTCCAAGTCCAAGATCGGCCCGAGCCTACCACCGGGGGCGGGAGGCCGTCGCCCTCTGCACACGGATCCGGAACGGAGGATCGCGGCGGCGGCCGGGGGAGATGCCCGGGAGACCGGAGGGGATTCCCCCATGAGGATCGCCGGTCCACTCTGGATTTCCGCCCCGGTTCGCGCCATGGTGGCCGCGTTGTCCTTGCGGGATCCACCTCACCGTGATCCTCCCCGCCCCACCCCGTCCCAACCGCCATGAATCCCTTTCCCGGCTCCCGACCCCGCGCGTCCCGCGTCCCCCTGGCCCTGCTCTCCCTGCTACCCCTCCTCCTCCTCGTCCGGTTGGACGCCTTCGAGGGGGAGATCCGGCCGTCGCCCGCGGTCGTACCGACCACCGAAGCCCTCTCCCTTGAGGACCCCGCTTTCCTCCGCCTCCGGCTCCACGATCTCCCCCGCTTTCTCGAGAGCCTCGAGACCACCCGGGACACCCTCGGCCTCGTCCGGATGCTTCCGCCGGAAGTGCGCCCCCTCCTCGAGAATCCGGGGGGCTTCCTCTCCGCCTTGTCCGCCGGGATGCTCGGCCGGGAGTTCGCCCTCGACGACCCCACCCGCGCCTTCGGCCTCGCTCTCGACCGGCCGATCGCCGTCGACCTTTCCTTCCCGCCGGACGGCTGGATCGCCCGCCTGCCCTTGGACGATCCCGAGGCCGTGCTTTCGATCCTCCTCACCTTGCTCGACCCCGGGGAAATCGACCTCATTCCCGCCGACGGTTCCCACTACCTTCGCTGGACGTTCGAGGAGGGGGAGGGGCCCGGCACGCTCTACCTCGCCTTCGACACGCAGACCCTCGCAGTGAGTCCCTATGCCTTCCTCATGGAGGGTGCCCTTTCCCGGTCCCCCGCCGCGAGCGAGGGGGAACCCCCGGACCCCCGCAGCCCTTCCGGGGCCGCGGGTTCCTCCCGGTCGACTCTCACCCTCACCTTTGACCCGGCCTCGTTCCGGGGGGAAAACTGGGTGGCCGAGCTGCGCGGCCTGCCCTCCTTCGGCGCCGCCATCGCCCGGGAAGTCGTCCGGGAACTCCCGCTTGCCCAGAAAGTCCTGCTCGACCAGTCGGTGCGCGACAGTTTCGGGCTCGCCCACACCGGCGAGCTCGTCAACTACGCTGAGGCCGTCACCAACGGAATCTTCGGGGTCCTCCTGAAAACCCTCTCCCAACAGGCGGAAGCCCTCCAGACCCTTTCCCTCTCGACCGGACTCGACCGCACCCGTCTGCACCTCCGGCTGACCCTTCGCTCCGCTTCCCTTGCGGGTGCCAGCTCCTCCCTGCCCGCCTCCGCCCTGCCCGAGTCGCTCTCCTTCCTCCCCGGACGCAAGATCTGGGTGACCGCCGCCGGTGCGGCCGAGCCCCCCGCCGATCCCTTCCTCCTCGGCGCATTCCTTGCCGCCATCCTCGAGGAACTCGAGGAGATGGAGCTGGATCCCGCCTTCCTCGGCGAACTCGCCACTTACTGGCGTGAGCTGCCCCCGCCCCTCCCCCGGTTGCCCGGGGAGGACTGGTCGGTCACCTCGACCGACTGGACCTTCCCCGCCCCCTCCTGGGAGGAAAATGCCGACCTGCAGGGGATTTTCGAAGAGATGGGTCGCCTCGCCCTCACGGAGAGTTGGACGCGGTCCGTGCGCCTCGCCCCGCGCTCGGGCCGCCCCTCCTTCCTGCCCTTCTTCCGGGAGAGGGCGCTCCACAGGAACGAAGCGTGGGAGGACTGGCAGGCTCTTCGCCGCCAGTACGGCGGGCCGGAACCATGGGCCGAGGTCGAGCGCAGCGCGCAGGGGGAGGACCGCGGCGACGGTCTTGAGGAGATCGCCCTCGACACGACTTTCCGGACCCAACGCGGGCTGTTCGGTTTCGATGAGCACTGGCTGGTCAATCGCCGGATTCTCTTCCACCAGCGCACCCCGCGCTTCGACCTCCTCTTCGGGCCCGACTCCTCACCGGCTGAGGTCCGGGAGACCGCTGTCGGCGGAGACGGTCCCGCCCCGCCGGCCCTTCTCCGCCTCTGGAACGAGGCCCCACCCGCGACCAGCCGGGCCGCCCTCATGCATACGCTGCCCCTGGTGCCCGGTTCGCTCGAGAGCCTTCTCGCCCTGGAGGAAGCCGTCCGTGCGGAGCTCGACACCTTTCTCCGCGAATGCCGCCGGCTGCACCAGCGCTCCCCGGAAGAGGACCTCCTCGCCCTTGTCGAGGAGAACCATCTCTCCATCCCCCAGTGGGTGGAGGCCGTTCGCTCGGACGGGGAAAGCGGGCGCGCTTACCTCCAGCTGGTCGGCGGCCTCCGCTATCCACGCCCGCCACTGGGTCCCCTCCTCGCCGGATGGCGGGAGGAGCTGCTCGCGCGTGGCGAAGCCCGGCGGGCCGGAGGCTCCGCGATCTTTGTGACGAGCGCTCCGGGCGTCGCCTCCGTGGAACTGGTGCAGGAGTTGGACGGGCTCGGCCAGCTCCTCGGCGCCCTCGACCGCACCCTCCAACCCGCCGGCGCGCCCGCTCCCGGATGGGCCGCCGCCCTCGCCGACCAGCTCGGCGCACCCGGGGAGGACCGCCTCTCCGGGGACCCCCTGCTCCTCGTGAACCCGTACTGGTACCCCCCCGGCGAGGAGGAGTTGCCCGAGGCCCGGAACCGGCCGACCCCCGCACCCTCCCTGCCCGCACCCTCCCGGGGCGGCGCCTATCCACCCGTCGAGCACGCCCTCCCGGGCGATCCATCCCTCGCCTACGGATGCCTCCCCCGCGACGACGACGGCCTCCCCCCCTACTCCGTCGTCCTTCTCGATCCCGCCGCCGGACGCGTCCTCCACAAGACCGAAGTCACCTACGACTCTCCCGAGGCCTGTGAGCGGGCCCTCGCCTCCTTCCTCTCCGTGGGCAACCAGGTCTTCCTCTGCGGGGCCCGCGACAACGACGGCCTCTGGCCCGCCGCGGCCTTTCGACTCACCCGGGCCTCCTCCCGTCCTTCGCTCGTCCCCACGGGCCTGGTCTACGACAGCCCGGCCGAATGCCGACAGGCCCTCGGCGAGGTGCTCCTCTACGAGGGCTCGCGCTACGCCTGCGCCTCCACGGACGCCGACGGTCTCGACCCCTATTCCCTCTTCGCCCTCCATCCCGAAGGCGTTACCCTCGCCTCCGAGCCCTTCCCCTCTTTCGCCGACTGCTATCGATGGCTCATTGAATAGCCGGAGGGACCACGGACGGGAGGCCCGGGCCGGCCCCAAGTCCCCGCCCACCGCGCGTGCCACCCCCTACGGATGTCCCACCCCCACCACTACACTCCTCCGCATGAAACTCTCGCTCTGCTCCCGCCTCGCCCTTCCCCTCGCCCTCGCCCTCGGTGGCGGTCTCGCCCCCGCCCCTTCCCCTGCCGCCGACCCCGCCTACAATGACCTGCTCACTCCCGGCATCAACGAGGGAGCGGTCGGTGCCTACGACGACCTCCTCACTCCCGACCTCAACGAAGGGGCGGTCGGGCGCCACGACGACCTGCTCACCCCGGACATCAATGAGGGGGCCGTCGGGCGCTACGACGATCTCCTGACCCCCGAGATCAACGAGGGGGCCGTCGGGCGCCACAACGACCTCCTCACTCCCGGGGTCAACGAGGGAGCCATCGGCGAAAGGGATGACCTCCTCACCCCCTTCCTCAACGAAGGCGCGATTGCCTCCCGGTTCTCCCGCCACCGCCGGCCGAGTGCCCTGCCGTCCGTGCGTCCGCTCTTTCCCCCTCGGCCGGTCCTTCCCGCGAGGCCCGTGCGGCCGCAGACGAACCGATTCCTGTCCCGACCGGCCCCCCGATTCGCCCCACCGCCCCTGCAGGAGCCGTCCCGGCTCTTCCACGCGGAGCCGCCGACCGCCCCGTCCCCGCTCTTCCCCGAACGCCCGTCGTTTCGGCTGGATCCCCAACCCCACTCCGGGCTCTTCCGGGCCGGGGAATAGAAGAGGCCGGAGAGGCGCGGGGAGGCCCGCCGGACCGGAGAACAAGTGAAGCCCGCCCCCACCGGGCCCCGCGGCTCCACCCTCGATTTCCCCCGCCGCTCCCTCTCCCCGCAGAGCACCCGTTCGCAGGCGAAACCGGGACTTTCCTCCCGCAGGCGCCCCCGCCCCTCCGCGCACCCGACCCCCTCCTCCCGCGGCCGAAGCGCCGGACGACCACCCGCCGCCGCCGGAGGGCGCCCTCCCCTCCCGGGCCCCCTCTGGCGATCCTACTCCCCCCGCACCGCGAACGGGTTCACGAACAATGCATCGTGGCTCTCCACCCCCACCTCGAGGGTGCAGTCCTGCCGCGGGCGGGCGACGCACAAGAGGATGTATCCGGCTTTCACCTGACGCCTTTTCAGGGCGGTGCCCTTGGGCTGGACGACCTTCCCGTCGATCAACTTGGCCGCGCAGGTGATGCAGCCCCCGTACCGACACCCGACCGGGAGCCGGAAGCCCCTCGCTTCCGCTCCTGCAAGGATCGTCTCCTCCTCCCCGACCTCCAGGCAGGCATGATCCCGGTTGCGGAGAACCACCCGGTAGGTTCGGGCCATGCCTACACCCAGATGTCCGAGGAACAATCCCCGCCCGGGTACCGCGTTTCGTGAGCCCGGGTGGGTCCCTTGGGCTCCTTTCCGAAGTCGATGAAGAAATCCGGGTCGAGAGTCATGCCCCCGTTCTCCGCATCGCAATCCACCCGCACCATGGCGCCACCCGCACCCTTCATTTCCGGATAGAATTGGTTGTCCCATGTCGAGAACAGGGAGGTCGTCACGTAGAGGCGCTTGCCGTCGAGGGAGAGCTGGATCATCTGCGGGGCCCCGGCAATCCGGTGGCCGTTGACCTCGGGCGCCTTCCCGAGGAGCCCACCGATCCAAACCTGCCCGGTCAGGACGGGGTGGGAAGGGTCCGAGATGTCGTACTGGCGCAGGTCCCCGTGCAGCCAATTCGAGAAATAGAGGAAACGGTCATCCATCGAGAGGAGGATGTCGGTGATCAGGCCGGGCATCGGCACCGGGAACGACTCCACCTCGATGGAGGGGACATCGATGACCTTCTCCACCTGCACCTCGCCCGCGGCATCCTTGTACCAGTGGAAAATATTGGAAGAAAGGGCCGCGCCGACGAAGCCGTGCGTCGAGTCCGGATCGTGGTGGAAACGGGTCTCCAGGGGGATGAGCCCCTCCTCTCCGAGGTCGATCGTGCGCTCGATGCGCTTGCCCGCGAAATCCCAAAAGTGCAGCCGCTGCCCGTACTTCCCCTTGCCGACATCCTCGAGGTCGAAACCCGGCAGGAAGGTATTCGGGGCGGCCCATTCGCTCGACACCATCATGTTGTGCCGGGGCTGGTACCAGAAGTCGTAGTTGTACCTCATCCCGGAGATGTCGTTTTCCCACCGTCCCACGATCTCAAAGTCTCGATTCAGGTGCAGGAATCCACCGGGAGCGTTGCCCTCGGCGTCCCCGAGCATGGACACGATGATGTCGGAGCCGAGGCAGTGCACGGTATGCGGTGCCGAGAGATTCGTCTTCCTCTTGATCTCCTCGCCGTCGATCGTCTTGTAGAGGGTCGGGCGGCGGGGATCCGTGGCGGTGTCGACGATGTAGAAATTCGTGGTGCGCACGCCGGGGATGATCAGGTAGCGGCGCGCCATCGAGCCATCACCATGGCACGAGGAACAGGCATTCCAGCCCATGTGGTGAAGCTCGTCCCCGATGATGGGCATCTCGGTGCGCGCGATGACCTGGCTGAAGGTCGGGCTCTCGGGATCGACATCGATGGTCGCGAGGTAATCCGGCTCCTCGACTCCGGTTCCCTCGTAAAGGCAGATCGTGTAGACGACCTTTTCCCTCGGTGCCCGGATCGCCTCTTGGGGGGAAGCGTAACCGGGTCCGGGGCAGGCGTCGGCGGGGGCGGGGGCGGGGGATGAACTCATGACTTTCTCCGTGGGTCCTCCAGAAAACGACGATCCCGTGCCCGCGGACGGTTGCTGGAGCTGGGGTAGGGATAGGGGGCAGAAACGGGGCGCGGTGACAGGAAACCGAAGAATGGCACTGGGGAAGTCAAGGGAATTCCCCCCAGGCCCGACGGGCCAACCGGGAGGCACCGCCGGAGCCCTCCGGCCACACCGAGCCAGACCCGCCGCAAGGACCACTCGCTCGTCGCCGGACCCGCGCCGCCGCTCCCCTCCGCTCAGTCTCCCCACGCCTTTTTCCTCTCCCCCCCGTACCCACCCGCGAGCGGAAGGGCCTTCTCTCCCCCGCGCTAGTTCCCCACCCGCGTGCGTTGCCGGCGGAGGAGTTGGTCGAGGGCGACGGCCGCGACGAGCACCGCGCCCTGGATCATTTGTTGCTGGTACGAGGCGATCTGCAAGAGGTTCATGCCGTTGCCGAGGACGCCGATGAGCAGGCCCCCGAGGGCGGCGCTCCAGGCGGTACCGATCCCCCCGAAGAGGCTGACGCCCCCGAGCACGGCCGCGGCGATCGCCTCGAGTTCGAGGCCGACTGCCACCTGGGGCTGGGCGCTGTAGAGGCGGGCGGTGAGGAGGAGGCCGGCCACGCCCGCGAGGAGGCCACTGCTCGCGTAGGCGAGCACCTTGATGCGCTGGACCGGCACCCCGGCGAGGCGGGCGGTCTCCTCACTCCCCCCGAGGGCGTAGGCCTGCAGGCCGACGCGCGAGTAGCGGAGGAGCAGGGAAGCGAGGAGGACGACGAGGGCCGCGATCAGGACGGGCGTGGCGACCGCCACCCCCAACCCGGGGAGGACCACTTCCCCCCGGCCGAGGAAGGTGTAGGCCTCCACCCGGGCGATCCCGATGGGCCGTCCGCCGGTGTAGAGGAGGGTGAGCCCGCGGGCGATCCCCAGCATGGCGAGGGTCGCCACGAAGGGGGGCAGTCCGCCCCGCACCACGAGCACCCCGTTGACCGCCCCCATCCCCGCTGCGACCGCCAGCGCCGCCGGCAGGGCGAGGCCCGGGGGCCAGCCCAGCTGGACGACGAGGCCCGCGCTGAGGGCCCCGGCAAAGGCGGCCACCGATCCCACGGAGAGGTCGATCCCGCCGGTGATCATGGTGAGGGCCACGGCCACGGCGACCACCACCAACGCCGCGTTTTGCTCGAGGATGTTGGAGAGGTTCCGCGCGTCGAGAAACCGGTCCGACTGGCTGGCGAAGAGTCCGACCAGCGCGAGGAGGATGAGGAAGACAATGCCTTGGCGGAGGAGCCGGAGCAGGCGGATCCGGCCCTCGGCGGCGGCCGCGGCGGCCGGCGGATCCGCGCTCTTCCGGTCGGGCCCGCTCATCCCGCCGCCCCCTCCCCCGCCGCGACGGCCCTCGTCCCGGTGGCCGCCCGCATGAGCTCGTCCGAATCGGTCTCCGCCGGGAGGAAGCTGCCGGCGAGCCGTCCCTCGTGCAGGACGAGGATGCGGGTGGAGACCCCGAGAATTTCCGGGAGCTCCGACGAAATCATGAGGATCCCCATGCCCTCGGCGGCAAGGGAGCGCATCAGCCGGTAGATCTCCGCCTTGGCCCCCACATCGATCCCGCGGGTCGGCTCGTCGAGGATGAGGACCTTCGGCTCGAGGGCGAGCCACTTGGCGATGACCACCTTCTGCTGGTTGCCCCCGCTGAGGTTGCGCACCTCCTGCCGCACGGAAGGAGTCCGCACCCGCAGGCGCTCGACGAACTGCTCCGCCACCCGCCGTAGCCGGCCGTGGCGCAGGAAGAGCCCGGCGGCGAGGAAGCGGGAGAGCACGGCCATGACGGTATTGGCCCCCACGCTCATCCCGAGGAAGAGGCCCTGCCCCTTGCGGTCCTCCGGGACGAGGGCGATCCCCGCCCGCAGGGCGTCGCCGGGGTGCCGGATCCGTTGCTCCCGGCCCTGCACGCGCAACCGCCCGACCTCCGCCGGCCGCACCCCGAAGAGGGCTTCCGCCAGTTCCGTGCGGCCCGCCCCGACCAACCCGGAGACCCCGAGGATCTCGCCGGGTTGGAGGCGGAAGGAAATGTCCCGGAAGGCCCGCCCCC
Organism: uncultured Opitutia bacterium; assembly: GCA_913056175.1. Taxonomy (GTDB): domain Bacteria; phylum Verrucomicrobiota; class Verrucomicrobiia; order Opitutales; family Puniceicoccaceae; genus CAJXLM01. The sequence goes on from CAJXLM010000001.1 coordinate 75,376, forward strand.
GCCCGAGGCCCTCCACCTCCAGCAGGGGTTCCGCGTCCGCCGCGACCGCGGGCCACCCGCCGCCTTCCCCGGGATCGCCGACCTCCCGCCCCACCATCCGCCGGATCACCTCGTCCGCGTCGAGGTTCGCCGCCGGATCCACGGAGACCACCGCGCCGTCCCGCATGATCGTGATCCGGTCGGCGATCGCGAAGATCTCCTCCATGCGGTGGGAGATGAACACGAGGGCGATCCCGCGGGAGCGCAGGGAACGCATCCGCTCGAAGAGGACCTCGACCTCGCGGCCGGTCAGCGAGGAGGTGGGCTCGTCCATGACGAGCAGGCGGGCCCGCAGGCTGAGCGCCTTGGCCACCTCGATCATCTGCTGCTGCGCGAGCGGATAGTCCCGCACCGTCGCCCGCGCGTCCACGGCAAGGCCCAGCTGGTCGAGTTCCTCCTGGGCCTCCCGGTAGAGCCGGCGGCGGTCGACGAGGCCGGGCCCCCAGCGGGGTTCACGCCCGAGGAAGAGGTTCCGCCCGACATCGAGATCCGGCACGAGGGCCAGTTCCTGGTGGATCATGCTGATCCCGGCGGCCTGGGCCTCCGCCGGGGAGGCGGGGAAGCCCTCCCGCCCCCGCCAACGCAGCGAACCCGCGTCCGGCCTGTCCACCCCGTTGAGGATCTTCATGAGGGTGGACTTGCCGGCGCCGTTCTCCCCGACGAGCGCCATGATCTCCCCGGCGCGCACCTCGAAATCGACCGCGCGCAGGGCCCGCACTCCCGGAAACGATTTTTCCAGGCCGCGGAGGGAGAGGAGGGGGGCGTCCGGCGCGGAAGCCTCGTCCATGGGAGGGGCCACGAAGGAGGCGGAGGGCGGGGTGCCGGGCGTCACCCGCGGGCGACACGCCGACCCCGCCCCCCGCCACGCGCGGGGGTGGAGGGCTTCGGACTTACTCGGTGACGAGCTGCAGGTCCACCGGCACGCTTTCCCGCACCGATTCACCCTCGAGGTAGGCAAGGGCGGCCTCCACCCCGAGCGCTCCGATGAGGGCGGGCTGCTGGGCCACGGTGGCGGCAAGGCTGCCCTCGGCCACGGCGGCGCGGGCGTCGTCGACGGCGTCGAAGCCGACGAAGACAATGTCCTCCACGGAGACGTCACTGGCCGCCCGGGTCGCCTCGATCGCCCCGAGGACCATCTCGTCGTTGTGCGCGAAGACGCCGTCGACGGGCCCGGTGCTGGTGAGGATGTTCTCGAACACGGTGAGACCCTCCGCCCGGTTGAAGTTCGCGGGCTGGCGGGCCACCACCTCGACGCCGGGGCACTCCTCCGCGAGGTAGGCGTTGAAGCCGGCACCGCGGTCGCGGGCCGCCGAGGTCCCGGCGATCCCTTCCAGCTCGACGACCTCACCGGTCCCCCCGAGCTGTTCACAGAGGAATTCCCCGGCGAGCCGGCCCCCGGCCACGTTGTCGGAGGCCACGTGGGCGACCACTGCCCCGGCTGCCGAGGAACGGTCCACGGTGAACACGGGGATGCCGGCGTCGTTCGCCGCGAGCACGCTCGGGACCACGGCGTCGGCGTCCGTCGGGTTGATGAGGATCGCGTCCACCCCCTGGGCGATGAGGTCCTCGAGGTTGGCGGCCTCCGTGCTCGGGTTGTCCTGGGCGTCGAGCACGAGCAGCTCGGCCCCGCCCTCGTTGGCGGCGATGGTGGCCCCTTCCACGAGGGTCACGAAGAAGGGGTTGTTCAGGGTGGAAACGGAGAGCCCGAGAGTGGGCTCCTCCTGGGCGAGGGCCGGCGCGCTGGCCAGGCCGAGGCTCCCGAGAAGGAGCGAGAGGGTACGGATTCGTGTCTTCATGAGGGATGGGGTTCTGGGTTTTCGTTGGGGGTCGGCGCCCGGACCGCCCGCCCGGGGCGGGTTCGCCGGAGCTGCCGGTAGAGGAGGAGGGCGAGGATGATGACCGCGCCCTTGGCGATGGCCTGCAGGTCCGCAGGAAAATTGAGGAGGTTCATCCCGTTGTTGATCGAGGCGATCAGCAGCGCCCCGATGAGGGTGCCGGAGAGGCTGCCCTTGCCCCCCGCGAAACTGGTGCCGCCCACGACAACCGCGGCGATGGCATCGAGTTCGTAGAAGACGCCCGCGGTGGGCTGGGCACTGTTCAACCGGCCGGCGAGGATCACGCCGGCGAGCGCGGCGAGACCGCCGGAGATCCCGTAGACGAGGAGCTGTACGCGGCGCACGGGGAGTCCGCTCCAGCGGGCCGCCTCCGGATTGTCCCCAATCGCCCGGATGGAGCGCCCGGGCCCGGTGTGCTCGAGGAGGAGGTAGCCGAGCAGGTAGACCAGCGCGAGGAGGACGATCGGCACGGGCACGCCGAGGAGCTCCCCGGCGCCGGCCCAGCGATAGCCGCCCGCCAACCCGGACACGGGTTGCCCCTGCGTGTAGGCGAGGGCGGCCCCCCGGGCAAAGGTCATCATGCCGAGGGTCGCGATGAAGGGCGGGATGCGCAGGTAGGCCACGAGCGCCCCGCTGGTCAACCCGAGCACCACCCCCGCCCCCACCGAGAGGAGAATGGCCACCGGCACGGGCACCCCGCCCTGGGTTAGCCAGGTCGTCCCGAACACGGAGCTGAAGGCGAGCACCGAGCCCACCGAGAGGTCGATCCCGCGGGTGAGGATGACGAGCATGACCCCCACCGCGATGATCGCGTTGATCGAGGACTGCCGGACGACATTGGTCAGGTTGTCGACGGTCAGGAACCGGTCCGTCACGAGGGAGAGGACGAGGACGAGCAGCAGCAGGCAGAGGAGCAGGCCGAACCGCTCCAGCAGCCTTCCCCGTGTCTCTCGGGGGGCGGTGTGGGCGCTCGCGTTCATCGCCTCCCTAGAACGGCACTCCACTGCGCAGGATCACGTTGGCAAACGGCGTGCACTCCCCCGTGCGGACGACCGCGCGCGCCCCGTGGCACAGATCCTTGAGGACGGTATGGGGCACCGCCCGCTGCGGGACCGACCCGAGCCTGTCCGCGAGGGCTTGCCCCATCTCCGGGCTGCGTTCCGCCAATTCCCGGGCGACCAACGCCTCCTCCACGACCATCTCGGCGAGCAAGCCTTGCACCACCGGAAGGAATCCGGGCAGTCCCGGCAGGAAGGCAAGGTCGATTCGCTCCGGGCCCTCCGGAATGGGGAGACCGGCGTCGGCCACGACCACCGTGTCCGTGTGGCCGAGGCGGGCCAGGAGGTGACAAAGGGCGGGGTGGAGAAGGCCGGTCCTTTTCATGGCAGCCGGTAGCAACGCACTCCTTCACCAAGGTCGGTACCGTCGGAAACGCAAGGACATTGTACTCTCCAACGACCCCTCCCCGCCCCTTCCCCCCTACCCCGGAAATCCCGTCTCTTCCCGGATCACCGCGGCGACCTCCCGGGGGAACTCCTCGTGCAGGGCCAGCTTGCCGCGGGGCAGGATTGTCGGCCGGCCGCCCGCGGCTTCCGCCAGCGCCTCCATCTCCGCCCTCGACCGGCGTGGCGCCTCCTCTCCCCAGATCCACTGGATACGGTCCGCGGGCAGGGCCGCCGCCGCCGCCCGCGCCTCCTCGGAGGTAGTAAAGGGATCGAGCCGACCGGTCACGAAGCGTACCGACGCGTGCCGCGCGCCCTTCGCCCGGGTCACCGCCCGCTTCCCCGCAAGCCGCTCCTCCGTGAACCAGGCCGGGTCGGAGTAGACGTGGCCCTGGGCCATCCGCCGGACCATGCGGTCGTTGAGGTTGAGTTGGTAGAGCGCGCTGCCCAGGCCCGGCGCGTCAATCGCCGCCCGCACGCCCGCCAGCCAGCCGGGCCGCTTGCCGAGTACGGTGGGCAAGGGCCCCCGCCAGGTGGGGGCGACGAGCGCCACCCGGGGAAGCCGCACCGACCCGCTGGCCCCGTACCGCAGGAGATAGCCCGCCGCGTGCCCGGCCGCCACCACGAGAGCCGGTTCCGGCACCACCGCCCGGAGCAGGTGATCGAGCCAGCCGGCCATCGCTTCCGGGGTCCAGGAGAAGCGCGGCTTGGAGCAGGTCCCGAAGCCGGGCCAATCCGCCGCCACCGTCTCGAAGTCCCCGGCCAGCTCCATCTGCAGGCCAGCCATCTCCTCGCGGCTGGAAACCGCCGACAGGGCGGGCAGCAGGAGGGCCCGCGGACCCGTTCCTCGCCAGCTGAGACCTACCGCCAATTCCCGCCCCTCCCACGACCACTCCACCGTCTCCGTCCGCTCCGCCTCCACTGGCACCTTCATGGGTCCACCGATACTCCCCCCTCCCCCACGCCGCAACCCTCACGCAATCCCGTGGCCCGGAAGGGAGAGACAGGGGAAACAAGACCGACTGGCGGCACCGCACCGCACCCCGCAATCCGCGGAAGCGCAGCTTCCCCCCAACGGGCGCGAAGCGCCTCCACCCATGCAACCCATGCGCCCCGCCCCTGCGGCTCTCGCCTCGTCAGGAGAGGTGTCGTCCCCTCCACCACGGCCCGGGAGCGCGACCCCGCGCCCGAGATCGTGGCTCAGACCAGCCCTTCCCGGCGCAGGAAGTCGGCCATCGACTTGCCGAAGTCGAGATTGTTCTGCCGGGAGAAGTGGATGCCGTCGACGCCCTCCGTGGCGATGACCGAGCCCGCATCGAGGAAGGGGATATCGAGGAAGACGGCGAGGTCCCGGTAGAGTTCGGCAAAGCGCAGGGTCTTTTCCCGCGCCCCGGCAAACAGTTCCCGGAACCAGGGGGCCGGCATCTCCGCCAGCGGAGGCGGGGCCACGAGGACGACTCCGGGGGCTGGGTAGGCCGTCCCGACTCCCTCGAAGGAATGGGCCACATCCGTGACGAGTCGGCCCATGGCCGCGGCCGTTATGAAGGGATCCCGGTGGAAGTAGGTCTTGGTGTCATTGGTCCCGAGCATCAGCACGACGAGGTCGAGGGGTAGGTGCGTCGCCAGGCAGGGGGGGAGATAGGTGGACCCGTTCAGCCGGGAGTCGGTCGGGTCGTCGAGATCGGTGGTCCGCCCGCTCAATCCCTCCTCGATGATCTCATGATCGGGTCCGAGCTCACCGGCGAGCACGCCGGTCCAGCGCTCGTCGGGTCCGTACCGCTCCACGGGTACGCCCCGTTCGGTGGGGTTCCAGCCCCAGGTGAGGGAATCGCCAAAGCAGAGGATGCGTTTTTTCATGGTGTCGTAGGGTTGGGAGGGGGGAGAAGCTCGATGGAAACGGGCAAGGGGTCGGCGGGCGGCCGCCGCTCTCACGGTCGGCGCAAGCCGTAGACGACGGCGGCCAATCCGATGATCGCTCCCTGCACGATCAGCTTGACCGGGGCATCGATCCCGAGGGTGGTCATGAGGGTGAAGAGGAGGGCAAAGCAGCCCACACCGAAGAAGGGACCCCAGACCCCACCCGTCCCCCGCCCGAAGATGACCCCCCCGAGAATGGTCGCGGCGATGGAGTTGAGGACGAGTTCCGGGCCAAACTTGAGGCTCCCCACCGCGATGGACGCCGTTTGCACGAGGCCGCCGGCCGCCGCCATCAACCCGCAGAGCACATGCGCCCCGAGGACCGTCCGGGCAACGGGCACCCCGGCGAGATGGGCGGCTTCCGGGTTGGCCCCGACCGCGTCGACCTGCCGACCCCAGACGAGTCGGCCGAGGAGCAGGGACATGAGGGTGACCAGCAGGACCCAGAGCACGACGGGGGCGGGGATGCCGCCGGGCCGCCAGTTGTACAGTTCGCCGAGCAGGTCCGGCACATCCCCGGGGGGCCGGCCGTTCGCGAGGCTCTCCACGATCCCGATGAGCACGATCCCCACCGCGAGGGTCACGACGACCGCAGAGGCCCTCCGGTACGCCACGAGCCATCCGTTCACAAGGCCGACCCCGAGCCCGATCGCGAGGCTTCCGGTCACCATCCAGAGGAGGTGGTCCTGCCCGAAGAATCCGGAGGAGAGCAGGTAGTTGATGAGGAGGATGACCCCGCCGAGGGAGAGGTCGATGGAGCGCACCCGCATGACGAGGAGTTGCCCGATCACCACGATCCCGAGGGGAACGACTTGCCGGAAGAAGATCCCGAGGATGTTGAGCTTCATCATTTCCGGGCGCGTCGCCGCAAGCACGGCGAGCAGCACCAGGAACACGGCGTAGGAGGGGGCCGAGCCGAGCCAATGGCGGAGGGTCCTCACAGCCCGATGTTCTTGCGCGGCTGCAGGAGCACCACGACGAGGAGGATCGTCCCCTTCAGGATCGTCTGCACAAAGGCGGACACATTCAGCAGGTTCATGCCGTTGGAGAGCAGCGCGAGAAAGGCGGCCCCGGCGACGGTGCCGCCGACGCTGCCGATGCCACCGGCGAGCTGGGTTCCCCCGAGCGCGACCGCGGTGATGGAATCCACGGAGAAAGGCCCTCCGATATTGGGGTCCCCGGAGCCGATTCGCCCGGCGATGAAGAGACCGGTCAGGGTGGCGAGGACCGAGCAGAGCACATAGGCGGTGATCCGGGTGCGCCCCTCGGCGACCCCGAAGCTTCCCGCAGTCTCCCCCCCGCCGACCGCAAAAAGGTGGAGCCCGAGCCGGGAGCGGTGCAGCAGCAGGGTCATCCCCCCGATGGCGACGAGAGCAAGGAGGATGGGCGTGGACACGGGGCCGACGGACCCGTTGACCACCGCACCGAGCACCTCCGGCACCCGCCCGCCGGCCACCGGGCGCAACAGCTGGGTGACCCCCTGGAGAATCCCCGCCATCGCCAGGGTCGCGATGATCGGGTGCACGCGAAAACGGACGGTGAGGGTGCCGTTGACAAGGCCGACACAGGCCCCCGCGAGGAGCGCGAGGGGTAGGCTCACCGGAGCCGGCAATTCAAGGGCAACAATCGCCGTGGTCAGGCTGATCACCGCACCGACCGAGAGGTCGAGGCCACGGATCACGACCACCAGCATCTGCCCAAGGGAGACGAGGAGGAGCGGACCGGCCTGGGCGACGAGGTTGGTCAGGTTGCGCTCGGTCGCGAAGCGATCGGTGGCAAGGCTCAGGTAGACAGCGGCTGCCAACAGGGCCACCACCGGAATCCACCACATCCCGGAGCGGGAGCCGCGGGGACGGGGACCGGGGATCCGTCCCGCCTTTTTCACGCCGCCTCACCCCCGGCCTCCGGATCCGCCGCCAGGGCCGCCTCGAGAATCGCGTGGTCGGTCGCCTCCTCGCCCCGCATCTTCCCGACCACCCGTCCGCCGTGGACGACGAGGAGCCGGTCACAGAGCCCGATGAGCTCCAGCGTTTCCCGCGAGAGCAGGAGGACCGCGCCCCCCGCCTCCGCGAACTCCCGCAATCGCTGGTAAATCTCCACCTTCGCCCCGACATCCACTCCCCGGGTCGGCTCCTCCACGAGGAGCACCTCCAGTTCCGGGCCCAGTACCCTCCCGAGCAGGACCTTTTGCTGGTTCCCTCCCGACAGCGAGGCAACGGGAGCCTCTGGGGATTCCGTCTTGATCGCCAGATCCTCCACCTGCCGGGCGACTTCCTCGCGGGCCTTGTGCCGGGGGGCGAGGGCCCCGCGCAGGCTCTCGGAGGTGAGGAGGAGGTTTCCGGCAACACTGAGGTCGAGCAGGAGGCCTTCCTCCTTGCGGTCCTCGGGGATCATTCCCATCCCCCGCGCGTAGCCTGCCCGGATCCCCTCGCGGGCACCCAGGGGGAGGTCGAGGACCGCATCCCCCACCCGGACCCGGCCCGACTGGCAGGGGACCAGGCCGACGAGCGAGCGGAGGATCTCCCGCTGCCCCTGGCCCTCGAGACCGGCCAAGCCGACGATTTCCCCGCGGCGCACCGAAAGGGAGACCGTCGGGGCCGCCTCCGAGAGCCGCAGCTCCTCGACGGCGAGAGCGACCTCCCCGGTCTCCGTGGCCCGCGGCGGGAAGAGATCGACGAGGTCACGCCCCACCATGAGGGCGATCAACCGGTCCGGGTCCAAGTCGGTGGTCCCGTAGGTGCCCACCTCGGCACCGTCCTTGAGGACGGTGACCGTGTCCGCGAGCGCGAAGACTTCCTCCAGCCGGTGCGAGATGTAGATGATCCCCGTGCCCGCCTCCCGCAGGCGACGCACCTGCCGGAAGAGTTTCTCTACATCCGCCGCATTCAGCGCGGCCGAAGGCTCGTCGAGGATGAGGACCTGCGCATCCGCGCCCAATCCTCGCGCGATCTCCACGAACTGGCGCTCCGCCAGGCTGAGCTGCCGGACGAGGCAGCGGGGGGAAACCGCTAGCTCCAACGCCGCGAGCAGCTCCGCGGTCCGCTCTTCCATGACCCGCCTGTCGACCATGCCCCAGCGGTTGCGGGGCTCGTGGCCGAGGAAGATGTTCTCGGCGACCGTAAGGTTTGGCAGGAGGGAAAGCTCCTGGAAAACGGTCGCGATTCCCCGGTCGAGGGCCGCCCGCGGATGGGGAAGGACGACGCGCTCGCCCCGCAGGCGGAGGATGCCCCGGTCCGGTGTGACCACCCCGGACAGGATCTTCATGAGGGTCGACTTCCCCGCACCGTTCTCTCCGACGAGAGCGTGCACGGTGCCGGGAGCCAGCCGGAACGAAACCCCGCGCAGGGCCACCGTCGGTCCATAGGACTTCCCGATGTCCTCCAACTCCACCAAGGCTGTCATCACGAGTCGTCACGGCGTCCCGGGCCGACGGGCCGCGAGCCGGGAGAATTTCCCTCCCCTTCCCGGAGAGGAAAGGAGAGGGAAGAGGGATCGCCGCAGTCGCCGCCGGGAAGGTCCGCGCCGGGGCTTCCTACTGGCCGTACAGCTCCTGGAGGACTTCTTCCGGCAGCCCTGTCGGGAACCAGACATTCTCCGAAAGATCGCGGCGGATGTAGCCGTTCTCGCGCGCTTCCTCGAGGGTGATGCCGTCGGGCTCGTACACATACCGCTTGAAGAGTGGTTCCCCCTCGAGCAGGGCGATCGCCGCGCGGACGCCCGCCGCCCCCTGCTCCGGGCTGTACTCCGCCGCGTGGGAGGACAGTTCCCGATCCTCCCACACCTGGAAGAACCCGTTCAGACCCTCGCTGGATACCGGGGGTACCTCGCTGCCGAACTGGCGGAAGACATCCGCGCAGGCCCGCGACATATCCGCCCCGGAAGACCAGATCCCGTCCACTTGGGACCCCTGCAGGTAGAAGGTCTCACAGAGGTTCTTGCCGAGGTCGTACTGCCAGCTGCCGTGGTCCTCCGCCACGATCTCAATGTCCGTGCCCTCGAGGGCCGCCCGCATCCCGTTGTACCGGTTGATGTCCTCCGGATGCGCCGGCAGGCCCCGCAGGACCCAGATCTTTCCCTCACCTCCGAGCTCCTCGACCAGCCACTGACCGGTGACAAAGCCGAAGTTGTAGCCGCCCCCCTGGATGTCCACGGTGTAGTCACCGGTGTCCGTCAGCCCGGTGTGGACCACGACGGGGATGCCCGCTTCCACGGCCTTCCGAATGCCCTCGTCAGCAGAGGTGGGGGTCAGGGGCGTCACAATGAGCGCATCAATGTCCTGCGCGATGAGATCCTCGATGTCCGCCAGCTGCTTGGTCTGGCTGATGTTGGCGTCCAGTAAAATAAACTCTTCCACCCGGTCGTCCAGGCTCGCCGCGTACTCCGACTCGTGCGCCATCTGGACCGTCCAAGTGTTCGCATTCACCCCGAAATGACTCATCCCGATCCTCCAGGGGGGTGGCGTCTCGTACTTGCCCGCCGGCACCACCGTGTCATCCCCCGGACGAGGCTCCACGCCGTCCATCAAGTGCACTTCCTGTGCGGACACCGACGCTAAACTGACGGCCGCCATGGCCCAAACCGCGCCGAAGCGCCGACGAGAAGAATACAATCCAAACATAGGGGGGAGAAGGGGGTTACCTCAGGTGCGAGGAGCAGAAGTGCTCTTCGACGGGAGCACAGTGTATTCACATCGTAGCGATGGCAACCCTGTCTTTTGAGCTCCATTTTTCTCCCTTATCCTCGCTCCAAGCCACCGAGCCAGCAGACCGGGTGGCGAAGGTCGGTGGGGCAGGGGCAGGAGCCGGGGCTGAACCGTACAAGGGCGACTCCTCGCCCTTCCTCGCGGAGCGGGCGGGCGGCTGGATCCGAGCACGGCACCGGGCCGCATCCAGCCCCGCTTCCCTCCCACGAGGCCCCCTGCCCCCGCCCGCCTCGGGCCCGTGACCCGTGGACGGTGGACCGCACCATTCACGGAGAATCCCCGGAGTCACCACACCGTAGGGGTCGAGGCAACGAAACCCCCGACAGCACCGGAAAGCACGCGCATGGCCCTCCCACCCCGTTACGCCCTGCCGAAACCCCACTCCCCAGCGCGGAAGCGCAGCCCTCGTAGCCGCGGACGAAAGGAGGCCAGCCGGCGACACCGCAAAGCACCCCACCCCCTCCCCCTCCCACTACGCCCCTCGAACCCACACCACCCTCCTTACGGAAGCGCAGCTTCCCCCCAACCCGTGCGCAGCGCCCATGCGCCCATGCAATCCATGCAACCATGCCCCGCACCCCACCCCCCGCGGAAGCACAGCTTCCCCACAAGAAGCGCGCAGCGCCGCCAACCCATGCGCCTTAGAGAAAAAGTCGAGCTTCCTTGAGAAGTCGGCGTTGCACCGCTCGACGGACTTCTCCGTCCGGTCGCTCGGCGAGGGGTTCCTCCAGATCCTTGACGCGCGGGGAAACCGAGAACCAGCACAGGGCCTGCAGGAAAATCGCAGCCTGGAAAGCAAATAGCGGGACTCCGCCAGACAGTCGAAGTACATCACCGGTCGCCGTCCCCTCCTCCGGACAACGGCTACGGTCGAGAACCGCGAAGGTACTGCACTGCGCCCGCAAAGCCTCCGCGATTTCCACCGCTCTCTTCGCCCCGCGGTGGGCACCCCCGAGAACGAGGACGAGATCCTCGGGCCCGGGTAGATAGTTCATCCCGTGGAGAAAGTTTTCCGTCTCCGCGGCCAGTGCCGGCCATCCGCCGGCTTCGTGGAATTTGGCCGCCCCGTAGAGGGCGGTCCCCTCATCCCCAAGACCCCCCAGGAGGTAGAGGTTTCCGCGCAGTCGCCACTCCCCTGCCAGCCGGGAAGCTGCGCGGCACGTGGATCCCCAGCTTTCCTCCCAATCTCCCAGCCAAGCCTCCAGGGACGCAAAGGGAGTCGGTTGGGCACACTCGGCCACCAGCACCAAAGCGAGCAAGCTGATGAGATAATCACCCGTGTGGGGGGTTGCGCGGCTCAGCGAACGATAGGGGAGAGTCAAGCTCGAGGCGCACGCGAGCTCGAGGGAGGAACCGTGAGTGGCAGTCACAGCGACCGTGGCAACCCCGCGCTGCCGGAGCCGTTCGGCCGCCTCCACCGTGCGGAGGGTTTCCCCGGACACCGATAGGAGGTAGACGGTGTCGCCCTGCATCGGACCCAAAGCTTCCTCGTGCGCCAAGGCGAGGGCACTTGCGGCCCGATAGGGAATGCCACGCTCCCGGAAGGCATCCTTGGCTGCGAGCGCGGCAAAGTAGGAATCCCCGCATCCTCCCGCCCACACGGTCGTGCCCTCGGCCCGTTCGGGGAGGCCTCGCACCTCTTCGCGGAGCACCGGCAGAGCCGCGGCGAGGGCTGCACCCTGGCCGAGCATCTCCCGCCACATGGTGTCACTCGGCATGGCGGGAATCCTCTCCGGGAGCTCCCGGGAGCTCGGTGACCGCACTTGGGAAGAGCAGGCGACCGCGGCGGCTCACCTCCCCTGGCCGGACGGGACCCTCCTCCGTGAGGAGCGCCGTAACCGTCTCGGGTGGAATCCTCTCCAGTTCCGGGCAACGGGTGTCGGGAACGGGTTCGGCCTCCCCGGACTCCCCCAGCAAGACCTCCCCGAAGTCACGGAGCGGAGGATCTGCGGCCGGCCTCGCATAAGTGCGGGTGTCCAGCTTCCTCCACTCCACCGCTGCGTAGACCTGCAGGCCCGCTGCCCGGGCCCGCTCGGCGAGGGGACGGCTGCCCACCGTGTTGAAAAATCCACCATCGGCGTGAAAACTCTCCGCCCCGAGGAGGACGCACCCACTCAGGCTGATTGCGTAATCGAGAGCAGCGTCCGGAAGGTAGTGGACCGGGATTCCCGCCGGCTGGAACGCCTCCAGGTAGCGCCGTCCGCCGGCGATGCAACGGCTCTCCGGGACGACGAGACTCTCCAACTCACCCGCCTCAAAGAGGTTGAGTACGATGGACGCAACCGTGGAGGAGTAGTCGAAGGCGAGGATGCGTGCACTGGGTCCGAGAGTACGCGTCGCTTCCCGCACAAGGGATTCCCGCAGGGTTCGGCCCCTCTCTCCGGAGGCTTCGAGACGCCCCGCCAGCTCGGCGGTGGCCTGGGACGCCTCCCCCGGTAGGTCGCGGAAAAGAAGATCCAGGCCGTTCGCGATCACCGGTGCCTCCTCCCCGCGCGTCGAGGCAATGACCTCGGCAGCGAGGCGCGCCCGCGCGAGCCGCTGGTCGGCAGTCCCTCGCTCCCGAAGGATCCGGGCAAGAAGATCTTCGCTGAGGGCCAGGTGCCGGGTCGCCCCGAGGACACCTCCATCCACAATTTCCCAAAGCCGATGCTCCTCCCATTCCCTCGGCGGCGCCCAACCACGCTCGAGGAGACTTGCCGCGAATCGATGGCGGCGGCCGCCGCTTTCCTCCTGCTGGTTCATGACCTACTGCCCTCCCGCCCCACAGGGGGGATTGGTCACCGGGCTCGAATCCTCGAGGAACCGCTGGACGGCCTCCCGATCCGGCGGACCGCCCTGCGCACCGTAGGTAAGGGTGTTCAACGCCGCCGCAGCGTTTGCCCACCTCAAGCACTCTTCCGGCTCCTCGACCTCGAGGTAATGACTGAGGAACACCGAGGCAAAACAATCCCCGGCCCCCGTCGTGTCGACAGCCTCGACCGGGTGCCCGGGAACGCGAACAAGAACCTCCCCCTTTCGGTAACGGGCCCCGTCTTTCCCGAGTGTCGTGACCACCGCGAGATGGGGGGGCTGCCATGCGCGCACCTCCGGTAGGGAGCGCTCGCTCGCCTCATTCAGAAAGAGGACATCCACCTCCGCGAGCACCTCGTCGAGCATCGGCCAACCTTCTGCAGGGATATCGGCCATTTCGAGGTCCAGGGAGACGCTCGCACCCTTCTCCCGGGCGAGGCGAACGGTCTCTCTCGCCACGGACGGCACCCCGAAATTCGTGTGGACATGATCGATCCCCGCAAAGGCCTCCCCGTGGAGATCGGATATCTCCGGCATGAAGGCGGGTGTCCCCAGCCGGATCAGCGTTTTTTCGCCCCGCTCATCCACCAGTACGAGACAAGTAAAGGTCGGGGCGTCCTTTCGAATGCGACAGTAAGAGGTGTCCACTCCCACCGCCCGCAGGGCTGCCAGAGCCTCCCGTCCCTCGGGATCGGCGCCCACCGAGCCGAGCATCCGGGAGGAATATCCATGGCGGGCGAATCCCACCGCCGTGTTTGCGGCCATGCCTCCCGGAAACTTCCCCAGATAGTGGCCGGACACCTTCCCGCCGCTCTGCGGCAAGCTCCCAACGGAATACATATAATCAAGGTCGATATCACCGACACAGAGGATCGAGGGCTGATTGGTCATGAAAATTGGTCTTACCGGCGCTGCAGGGATTGGCCCAGCGCGACCGCGAGGATCAGGAGCAGACCGACCACCGCCAACTGCCACGCTTGCGAGACCCCGGCAAGCTCCAGCCCGATCTGCAGGGTCGTCACCACGAACAGGGCCACGAGGGTTCCCCGGATGCTGCCCTCCCCCCCGAAAATATGGGTGCCCCCGAGGACCACGATGGTCACCGAGAGCAATTCCAGCCCCGTCCCGGCATCCGGCCGGGCCGACATGAACCAGGAGTTGTTGACGACAGCGGCGAGGCCGGCGAGGACGCCACTGGCCACGTAGGCCAGCAACCGGACTCGAGCGACCGGTACACCCACCAGCCGGGCCGCTTCCGCATTGGTCCCGCAGGCGTAGAGATGGTTGCCGGCGCGAGTGCGGGAGAGAAAGACGTGGGCGAGGAAAGCGACCGGGACGAACACGTAGAGGAACTGGTGGGGGAGCCCGAACCAACCTGCCTGCGTCAGCCAGGCAAAGGAATCGGGGAAACCGGTCACGGGCCGACCGTCCGTCAGTGCCAACGCAAGTCCCCCGTAGACGAAAAAGGTCGCAAGCGTCGCCATGAGCGAAGCGATCCGGAAATGGTTGATGAGGATTCCGTTCCCCAGGCCGAGCAATCCCCCGAAGGCGAGAGCGGCGAGGGCTGCCGCCACCACGGGAACCCCGAGGGTGCCGCAGAGCCACGCCATGAAGACCCCGGTCAGCGAGAGCATCGAACCCACCGAGATGTCGATTCCCGGCCCACCCCCGATCATCACGAAGGTCTGGCCAATGGCGAGGAGGCCGAGCACCGGAACGTACTGGAGGAAATAGGGGATCGTACTCGCCTGCAGGAAATAGGGGGAGAGCAGCGAAACGGTGACGAGGGAAGCCAGCCACAGGAGAACGAGGAGGAGAAAGCGGTGGCGCAGCAAGTGGAAGGGCAGCGCGGTCATTCCATTCCCTCCCGCGCTCGGGAACGACCGCGCACGGCGTCGAAAATGAGCACCGTAATGAGGAGCCCGCCGACCACGACCGTGTCCCAGAGGGAGGAGACCCCGATCAACACGAGCCCATTCTGCATCGACTTGATGAAGATCACCCCGAGCAGCGTTCCCAGCAGGCTGCCAACCCCACCGTTGATCCGCGCGCCCCCGAGAATCACTGCCGCGATCGCCTCGAGGGCGATCGCCGTGCCAATGTTCACCTCGACATTGCGCAGGCGGGCCACGTAGAGCACCGCCGCCAGCCCCGCCAGCAGTCCAAGGTAGGTGTAGGTGAGGATCTTGACCCGGTCGACGGGGATCCCCACCAGCCGCGCCGCCTTCTCATCCGAGCCGATCGCGTAGATGTGCTGGCCGAAGCGGAGACCGCGCAAGAGCAGGTAGGAAAACCCGTAGACTCCGGCGATCAGGAAGACTCCCGCGGGGATCCCGAGGACCGATCCGCGGATGAGGAAGGAGAGACCATCCGGCAGGCCGGCGATCCATCTCCCGCCGATCACGAGGAAAAGCACGGCGAGGAAAATGTACATCATGCCGAGGGTCGCGATGATCGGGGGGACCCTCGCCTTGGCCACCACCGTCCCGTTCACTGCGCCGAGGAACGCGCCCGCGGAGAGGCCGACCACGATCACGCCGGCGTCCCCGATCCCCGCTTGGTAGGACCTCCCGATGAGGATGGCGGCGACCGCGAGGATGCCCCCCACCGAGACGTCGATGCAGGCCATGATGATAATGAGGGTCATCCCGGCACTGAGGATCGCCAGGTCCACCGAGTTGCGCAGGACCTGCTCGAGGTTCGCCTGCGTCAGGTAGTACGGGGAAAGCAGGGTAAAAAAGAGCCCCGTCACGAGGATGGCCCCGAGAAGGATGAGTTCCCGGGACATCCCCGCTCCTGCCCGGAGGGTTGGTCGCTTGTTCTCCGTGGACATGGGGGCCGTGGGCCCGGGGCTGCCTCGCTCGCCGCCGGAACGGCCGGGAAACCCCGCCCGCTCGGCGGGCGGGGTTTCCCGGTACCTCCTCAAAAGTCGAACTCGTCGACGTTGTCGGCGGTGAAGATCATGGGATCTCCGAGCAGGAGAATCTGCGCGTCGGGCATCCACTGCACGTCCGAATCCAAGCCGGGCACCTCCACGCTCCCCGGAGCAAAGGACTTTCCGGCTGCGCTCTCCCGGGCCGCCCATACGGTCAGGTATCCGAGGTCCGCGGGATTCCAGAGCACCGAGAAGGGCATGGCTCCCGACTTGATGTATTCGCGTACCGTGTTGGGGGAACAGTATCCGGTCGTGATGACCTCCCCAATCTTGTCCGCTTCCGTGACCGCCTGGGCGACCCCCGGACAGGTGGTCGAGGCGATCCCGACAATTGCCTTGAGATCAGGGTGACGGGTCATCGCGTCCATCGCGTAACGGTAGGCCTGCTCGGTGGTTCCGTTCGTGTTCTGCACCGAGGTGATCTCGACCTCCGGGTAGGCCTCCGCGGCACGCGCCTCGATCGCCGCAATCCAGTTGTTCAACGACTGGATCGTCGGCGCGTCCGAGACAATTGCCACCTTGCCGCTCCCGCCCATGCGCTCGGCCAACTGGTCCATCACGGTCGCCCCAAGGTCCGCATCGAGGGCCTGCGCCACGAAGAAGGACCGCTCCGTGTCCGGCGCGTCCGCGTCCGAGGTGATCACCTCGGTCCCCCGCTGCACCGCCCGCCGGATGGCCGGCCGCAGGCTGGCCACGTCCACCGGCGAGATCGCCACCACGTCAAAACCGCGGTTCACGAATCCATCGAACACCCGGAGCTGGTCGGACGCGTTCGTGCTCGTGGGGCCCTGCTGGACGTACTCCACGCCAAAGCGCTCGGCCGCCCGCTCCCCTCCCTGCTCCATCGCCACGTAGTAGGGAATCCCCTGGATCTGGGGCACGAAGGCAACCCGCGGCTCCTCCGCCGCCCCGGTTGCCGGGAAAAGAAGAAGAAGAGCCGCCGCCGCGCAGCTGGCTCCCGCCATGGCTTTCCCACCTTGTATGAAACGTTTCATCATGAGGATTGTCCTTGTTTTCGGTTCTGGTTGTGCGGGCCCTGGGCCCGGGAGAGTTACGGTTGCGCCGGGAGGGAAGCGTGCTCCGGGCCCCGTCGGGAGGAGGCGTGGCCGGCGCCGGTGATCAGGCCCACGATGGCACTGGGATCGGTGGCGGTCGTGGTGCAGACGCCTTCGATCCTCCCTTGCCGGAGCACCGTGATGCGGTCGGAAATCTCGAAGACGTCCTGGATGTTGTGGGAGATGAGGATGACGGCCTTCCCCTGTTCCCGCAGGCTGCGGACAAAGGCGAAGACCTTGCGCACCTCGGCGACGGCGAGGGCGGCGGTCGGCTCATCCATGATAATGAGATCGGCGTCGATGTGGAGCGCCCTCGCGATGGCGATGCCCTGTCGCTGTCCACCGGAGAGATTTTCCACCGGTAGGCGGGTGTCCCGGATTTCCACCTCGAGGGAGGCGAGCAAGCGCTCCGCCTCGCGCCGCATTGCCCGGCGCTGCAGGAAGGGGATGCCGAGGACACGCCGGCAGGGTTCCCGGCCGAGGAAGATGTTGTCCTGTACGTTCATCTTCCCGGCGAGGGCCAGCTCCTGGAAGATCGTTGCGATGCCCGCCTTCCAGGCATCTTGCGGGCTGCGCAGCTCAAGAGGCTCCCCCCGCATGCGCACTTCGCCCCGGTCGGGAAGGTGGGCGCCAGCGAGCACCTTGATGAGGGTGGATTTGCCCGCGCCGTTGTCCCCGACCAGCGCCATCACCTCGCCCCGTTCCACCGCGAAGTCGACCCCGTCGAGAGCGGTGACTCCGCCAAAACGCTTGGCGATTCCGGTGGCTTCGAGCAGGGCCATGGTCGTTCAGGCGGGGGAGGGAGCGTCGGGGGAGAGGACTGGGGCAGGCTTGGGGGTCGCCTCGCAAAGGGCTCGCCAGGAGGTGGAATCCGGCGCCGGAAAGTCCGCCCCCGCACGGGTGACGGAGGCCGCGGCGGCGGCAGTGGCCTCCCGCAGCACGAGGGGAAACTCTCCCCCCCCCAGCCAGCGGGCGAGGAAGGCCCCGGCAAACACGTCTCCCGCCCCGGTCCGGTCGACCACCCGGACCCGCTTCGGCCGGATCCGCCAGGTGGAATCGTCCCCGGCCCGCAACCACGCTCCGTCCCTTCCAAGGGTGAGGACGAGGGCGCCGCGCCCCGCTCGCGGCCCCGCGAGGCTGCAGAGTTCCTGGAAGAGCGGTCCTTCCTCCCCCTCGCTCCCGAGCACGGCACGGGCGGTCTCCAGGTTGACAAAGAGCACGTCGAAAAGCTGGCCAAGCCGCTCCACTCCCTCCCTCGTCCGCCACTCCCCGGGCAGTCCCACCGTGTGCAGGCTGGTGAAGACCCCGCTCTTCCGCACCGCCGGGAGGGCGCCCTCCAGCGAGGAAATCTGGAAACCCTCGACGTGCAGGCAGTGCGGGGTCTCCGCGGTGGCCCTGTTCTCGATCCGACCCAGATAGCGCAGGAGGTCAGTCTCCCCGAGCATGACCGGTTCGTTCACGATGGTGCGCCGCCCGGCCCGATCGACGAGGACGAAGGCCCGACTTAGGCGGCGGTCGGCACTGCGCTCGATCCCGATCGTGGAAACCCCCCGCCGGTCCAGCTCCACCAACGCCCAATCACTGTCCTCGTCGAATCCGAGATTGGTGATTAGCTCCACATCGAGGGCCGGACCCGCCAGCCGAGCCGCCGACAGGGCCACGTTGGCGGCCGGACCGCCGAGAATCCGCTCGATGGTGCGCGCGGTGACCCGTTCCTCCCGCTCCGGCAACTCCTCCAGCCACGCTACGTAGTCCACGGAGAGGTAGCCCACCGCGGAAAGACGCGGCCGGTCCGCATCACCCTCCCCATTCCCGGCTTGGCTGCGCCGGGCGATCAGGGATTGCGCGATCGCGTCCGGACGGTAGCCCAACTCGCGGATCGTCCGCTCGACCAGCGCCTGGGTCTCCGGTCGCACCCGGGCTTGCCCGTTGATCACGTTGGAAACAGTACCCAGCGATACCCCGGCCCGTTGGGCCACTTCCCGGATGGTCGGTCGAGCCATCCCCGGGACGCTGACGGCCGAGGCGGAACTCGACAAGTCCGCAGGGACGGTCGCCTTTTCCTCCCCCGGGTCCGGGCTCGATCCCCGCCTTGCGGCCTCGTCCTCTTCGGGCAGGCCGAGCAAGGACCGAACGACGGCGAGGTGCTCTTGGCAAATCTCCTCCTCCCCCTTCTCGAGGGCCGCCCACGCGTCCATCCGCCGCCACATGAGCGCGGTGGCCACCTGGTCCTTCATCGGCGAACGCTCCTCCATGACGACGAGGGTGGCCGCAAGCCCCTCCGCGCAGGGAGAAGGCGCCGCGCGGGAGACCGCGGGGCTTTCCTCCGCCGCGAGCCAGCCGGACCCGAGAAGCACGCCCGCGAGCACGCCCGCCCGGATCGCCCCTCCGCAGGGCCTCCTCATGACGGGCTTCCCTCCCGGATCCGGATGACCTCCTCCATGAAGGACCGCACGCGCTCCTCCTCCACCGGATTTTGCCACTGCCCTCCTACCTTCAGGGAAGAACCGATGATCACCGCGCTCGCGTGCGGGTGGAGCGAGGCCACGTTCTCCCGGGTCACCCCGGAGCCGACTACGACGGGGAGAGAAACCGCCCCGGCAATGTCCGCCAGTTCCGCCGGATCCACCGCATCCCCGGTCCGGTGCCCGGTGGCAATCGCCACGTCCGCATCAAAAAACTCGAGATCCCGGGCCAATTCGGCAAGGGGTCGATCGGCCGTCAGGGCATGGGCGCCGTGCTTGACGTGCGCGTCCGCGAAGATCGCCACTCCCTCCGCTCCCAACTGCTTCCGGTACCGCAGGGCGCGGGCCGCATCCCCATCGAGCAGGCCTTCGTTGGCCACGTAGGCATTGGTCCACTGGTTCACCCGCACAAAGTCCGCCCCCGACGCCCGCGCCACCGCCAGTGCGTGGAAGGGGGCGTTCGCCAGGATGTTGACCCCCGTCGGCAGGCCGGTTGCCGCCAGGACCCGCTCCGTCGCCACCGCGAGGAAGGCCGCCGTCTCAACCCCGAGGTCCTGCGGACGCAGGAAGGGGATATCCCCGTGGTTCTCCACGATCAATCCGTCCACCCCGCCCCGCGCATACCTCTCCGCGTCCGCCACTACCGCCTCGTAGAGCGCCGCCGGCGACCGGCCGTCGTATCGGGGTGACCCCGGGAAGGCCGGGCAATGCACCACCCCGATCACACGAAGTCCGCCCGCCACCAGCTGCCGCCAACGCCCGTCGCCAGCCGACTCCTTCCCTGCCCTTTCTTCGCTCTCTTCTGCCATCCCAAAAAACTCCGTTGACCTTTCCGGGTGTGCGAGCACGCTCCGCCATCGTCAAGTTGAAACGTTTCAATCACTGCGAGAAAAGGATCCCTATGAAAACTGATGCCTTGATGACTTCCCCGCAGCCCGCCCTCCGGCGGCTTTTTTCCCAGCGACGGTTTCGCTGGCTCACCATCGGCGCCGTCGCCCTCGGGCTCTCGGCACCGGGGCTCCGTGCGCAAGACGAGGGCCCGACCCTCTGCATGGTGACCTTCTCCCTCCAGGTCACCTATTTCCAGCAAACGGTGGTCGGGGCGGAGAGGGCGGCCGAGGAGCTCGGCGTGGACCTGATCGTCTTCGATCCGCAGGCGGACGCGACCCGTCAGGTAACCCTCGTGGAGGACTGCATCGCGCGGCAGGTCGACGGCATCATTGTCGATCCGATCGAGAGCGGCTCGCTGCTGGGGCCGATCGAACAAGCTGAGGCTGCCGGCATCCCCATGGTGACGCTCGATACGCCGATCGACCATCCGAACATCGTCACCCTGATTGGGGTCAACCAGTATGAGACCTCCCGGGAATTCGGACGCTACGTGGCCGGCTACATTGCCGGGGCCATGGGCGGCGAAGCGCGCGTTGGCCTGATGATTGCCTCCTCCGAGGTCCAGCTCGCCCGTCGGGATGGCTTTGTCGAAGCCCTCGAGAGCCTTCCCGGGGTGGAGATCGTCGCCGAGGGCGACGGCCGGAACATCCTCGAGCGGGCCACAGCGGAGGCGGAGAACATGCTCACGGCCAACCCGGACATCGACGTCATCTACGCGACCGGTGATCCCCAGCTGCAGGGCGGTCTTGCCGCTGGCCTCAGCCAGAACCGGGACATCGCGTTCTTCGGTTGGGACGACATCCCCGCCCCCTTCGTTCCGCCCCTTCTCGACGGCCGTCTCGTCGGCTTCCTCATGCAGTCGCCGGACTTCAATGGCGAACAGGGAGTCCGGGCGCTTGTGGACTACCTGAATGGGGACCCCGTGCCGGAGCGGTTGTCCTACATTCCGACCATTGTCACCCCCTACAACGTCGAACAATACCGCTGAGCCCGGGGAAAGCTGGGGTCCGACCGGTGCTGCCGGCGGACCCCGGCACCCCTTCTCCCCGGTCCATGCCGACTCCCGATCCATCGCCTCCGGGAACCGCCCCGGCCGTCCCCCGCTCTCGCCGGGCCATTGTCCTCCTGGTCCGGTACGGCATGTTCCTCGTGCTCGCGCTCTGGATCGTCATCCTCAGCCTTTCTTCCGAGCACTTCCTCACGGCCACGAACTTGTTGAACGTGGCCCGCCAGGCGGCCCCCTTGATCATCATCGGGGTCGGCATGACGTTCGTGATGAGCACCGCGGGCATCGACCTCTCCGTGGGATCCACGGTGGCGCTCATCTCCGTCCTCGCCGGCAGCTGGCTCAGCGCGGGCCTACCCGCTTTCGTCGTGCTCCCGCTCCTCCTGCTCGTGGGGGCGCTGCTCGGTTCGCTTTCCGGCTGGGTGATCACCCTGGGAGTTCCGGCCTTCGTGGTGACCCTCGCCGGGCTTACCTCCATCCGCGGCCTTGCCTTCGTGTATTCGGATGGCTACGCGACTCCGATCGTCAACCCGGTGATGGCGTGGATCGGTCGTGGGGGAATCCTCGGGGTGAACGCGCCTTTCCTCATCGCCATGGCGGTCGCCGTCCTCGGCTGGTTCCTCCTCAACCGGACTCGCTTCGGCCTGCACGCCCTCGCCACCGGGGGCCGGGAGGAGGCCGCCCGGGTCATGGGCCTCGCCATCAACCGGATCAAGATCGCCGTGTATGCGCTGACCGGCGCGCTCGCCGCCCTCGGCGGGATCGTCATCTCCGCCCGACTCTCGAATGGCTCCCCGAACGCGGGGGTCATGCTCGAGCTGGAAGTGATCGCGGCCACGGTGCTCGGGGGTACCTCCCTTTTCGGAGGCCGGGCCACAATCGCCGGGACGGTCGTGGGGGCCCTGCTCATCAATTTCGTACGCAACGGCCTCAACCTGCTCGGCGTGAATCCCTACTGGGTCCAGGTGGTCACCGGGATCATCCTGGTGCTGGCGGTCCTCGTGAACACGGTGTTGAGCCGTCGGGTGGAAAGCTGGGCCCGGGCCACCTCCGAGGGGGATGAGGGGAATGCCGAATGAGCGCTTCCCTCCCCACACCCTTGGTCGAAATGCGGGGCATCTCGAAGTCCTTCGGCGCGGTGAGCGCTCTTCGCCACGTCTCCCTCAGCGTCCTCCCCGGTAGTGTGGTGGGGTTGGTCGGGGACAACGCTGCCGGTAAGTCCACCCTCATGAAGATTCTCGCCGGTGCCATCCTTCCCGACAGCGGCTCGATCCTCATCCATGGTCGCCCCGCCGTTTACGACAACCCAATCGGTGCCCGGGAAGCGGGCATCGAAATGATCTACCAGGATTTCGCCCTGGTCCCCGAGCTGACGGTGGCCCAGAACATCTTCCTGGGCCGCGAGCAAGTCCGTCGCCGATGGGGAGGGGTGCGCACCCTCGACACGGCCCGGATGAACCGCCGGGCCCGCGAGCTCTTCGCCAGCCTCGGTCTCCGCGTTCCTTCGGTGACCTCCCCGGTCCAGGCTCTCTCCGGGGGACAGCAGCAAGCGGTCGCCATTGCCCGGGCCACGGGCTTCGAGGCGGAGCTGGTGATCATGGACGAGCCCACCGCCAACCTCGGCGCCCCCGCCATCGAAAAAGTCCGCCAGACCATCGAAGGCCTCCGGGAAAAGGGAGTCGCGGTGATTCTGATCAGCCACCGCCTGGAGGACATCTTTGCGATCGGGGACCGCTTCGTGGTCATGAAGCGGGGCGAGATCGTCGCGAATCGCGAGGTCGGCGACACCTGCAGTGAGGAAATTGTCGCCATGATGGTCACCGGCCGGGATCCCCGCGCGGAGGGCCCAACGGCCTGAATCGGTCCAGCCCGCCGAACGGGAAACCACCCCCGCTAAGCATGTCCCCGCCCGCACAGGAAAGCCCACAGGATTTCCCGGGCTCGAGCGCCGCCCTGCACGTCGTCGGGAACGCCACCGAGGATCTCTTCTTCGCCCTTTCCCACCTCCCCCGGCCCGGAGAGACCCTCGTGGCGGATCGGGTCCTCACCTCCCCGGGAGGGAAGGGGCTCAACCAGGCGGTTCTCGCCGCCCGCTGCGGCGTGCGGGTCCACCTCCTCGCTCCAGTGGGGGAGGATCCGTTCGCGGAGACGGTTCGCGACCTCGCGCGCGCCGAGGGAATCCGGGCGGATTGCCCGGTCACGGCACCCCTTTCCGACCGCTCCATCATCGCGGTGGACCGCCACGGCGAGAATACCATCCTGTCGAGCGCCGCGTCTGCGGACGGCCTGCTCCCCGCCGTCGCGGAGAAGGCCCTTGGCCGTTGCCGCCCGGGCGACCGGGTGCTGCTCCAAGGCAACCTTTCCCGGGCAACCACCATGACTGCCCTCGTCACCGCCCGCCGGCGGGGGTGCCGGACCATTGCCAACCCCTCCCCGCTGCGCTGGGCCTGGGAAGGACTCTGGCCCGAAGTCGACACCGTCGTCCTCAATCGCCTCGAACTGGAAAGCCTCTCCGGTACCGCCAACCTCGAAGCGGGAGTCGATGAGCTACTCTCCCAAGGTTGTCGACGGGTCCTCGTCACCATGGGTGCGGACGGGGCCCAGCTGTTCAACCGGGAGGAGTCCACTCTCCGCCAATCCGCCGCGCCGGTCGCGGCGGTCGTCGATACCGCCGGCGCCGGCGATACCTTCACCGGAGTCTTCGTCGCCGCCGAAATGAAGGGTCACCCGACCACGGAGGCACTCCGACACGCCGCCGCGGCCGCCGCTTACACAATCAACCGTCCCGGCACGCTCACGGCTTTCCCGCCGGCGGCCGTCCTCCCCTAACCCAACCTCCCCAACATGCCGCCACCAGCCCTCTCCCAGCAACTGCGGGAAGCTTCGACTCCGTCATGGGCCCCGTTTCGCAACCACCGGTTCTTCCGGCAGTACGCGGAAGGCATCCTCCCCGAGGCAGCCGTGGAGGCCTACTTCGCCTATGAATACCACTTCGTCCGGGAAGCCGTCCCCATTTTTGCCTACCTGCTCACCCGGGCCAACACCCTTGAGGCACGGCGCCACCTCGTCGGCGTGCTCCACGGCCTCGTGCACGAGCAGGTGGATTTCTTTGAGGACCAGCTGGTCGGCGGGGGCTTCCCGCGAGAGCGACTGGTCCCGGCCACTTTTCCCGCAGAGGTGACCCGGATGGGCAGGGAATTCGCTGCCGCCGCTCGGGTGGGAACGTACGCCGAGGGAATCGCTTCCGTGTGGGTCGCGGAACAGACCTACCTCGAGGTTTCCTCGGAGCTGGCCGCAATCCCCTCCCGCTTCCCCGCTCTCGCCGCCTGGTTCCAGCTGCACACCGACACCGCCTTCACCCACGGCGTAGACTGGCTGCGTGCGGAACTGGACCGCATCGGGAGGGAAGGGACAACTCCGGCAGAGCTCCTGCCCGCGGTGGAAAACGCCCTCCTCCTCGAGACGGAATTCCACGATATCGCTCTCGCCGGACCCACAAGCCGCGCAATCGCTTGAGGGCCCGGCAGCGGCAACGCCCCCCAAGCATCATTCCGGAACCGGGGAAACCCGCCGGGCCGCACCGGAGGGATTCCCCGCCGGCGAGCGTTCCCACCGGGAATCTCTCCGTAACTCCCGGGCCACGAGCGAGCCAAGGAGGTCGACCGGTAACACCCCACCCCACCCCCCTTCAACCTCCCGCTACGCCCCTCCAACCCACCCCACCTCCCCACGCAAGCGCAGCTCCCCCCCAAAAACCGCGCACGGCACCCCCCAGCCCATGCACGCCTGCCCCCATGCGCCTGCCTCTATCGGTTCAGCAATTCCCAGCTGTAGTGGAGACCGTCGGGTAGGGAGGAGCTGAGGGGGAGGAGGGCGGCGAAGAGGAGGAGGGCGGCTGCCGCGCGGATCCAGGGAGCCTGCCACCCGGCCGCAGGGCGCGACGGGGAGCTGATCCAGAGGACCAGCACGGTGGTCAGGCCGGCCTCGAGCAGGCCGATGACCGCGTGGCTCGCGAGCAGCGGTACCAGCGCGACTCCGCCGAGGCAGGCACTGAGGACAAGCGTTGCGCCGAGGATCGATCCGTAAGCGGCCACGCCCGTGCGGAGGGGGGCCGGCCAGTTCCAGGCCGCCCGGGCGATCGCCCACGCCGCCGCGGAAGCCGCCACTCCCATGGTGAGGAAGTTGGCCCCGAGGGCGGGTAGGGAGCCGTCCCCGAGGAGGACCGCCTGCCCGGCGAGGATCCCACCGAGGGCGACCATGGCCGTCCAGGGGCCAATCAAGAGGGTGAGGAGGGCCGCGCCGACGAGGTGTCCGGAAAATCCGGCGACCATGGGCAGGTTCACCGCCTGGGCCACCCAGACCAGTCCACCGAGGGCGAGGACGGTGGGCAGCTGGTTCCGGTCCACCTCCCGCCGGACCCGGGAGGCGGCGAGGGCAAAGGCGCCGGCACCGGCCACGGAGGTCGCGGCGATCATGGAGGGAGAGAGCATTTCCGTGGTGAGATGCATAGGAGGGGGATCGGGTTGCGGTTCAGGAGAAATACGTCTGGGCCCGCTCGAGAGAGGAAAGCACGGGCCACTGCAGGGCCCCTCGGAGCAGTCCGCGTGCCATCGCGATCCCCCGGCGCAGGGCGAGCGGATCCCGGCCGAGCAATTTCACCCCGAGTCCCCCACCCTCGAGGGGGCTGGCCCCGACCCGGAGATCCTCCCCGGCGAGGGCGTGCAATCGTTCGACGACCGAACCCTCCTCGGCGGGGGCGGTCCCAAGGCAGTAGAGGCTGGCGTAGGGTCCCTCCGGGAAGCGGGCCCGCCAGTCCGCGGGCTCCCCGCCTTCCGGACGCACCCGGAAGCGCTCGAGGGCGACCAGTTGACCGTCCCTCTCTAGCCGGAACCGCGACTTCCACTCCCGGAAGGCGAAGCTCTCTCCCCCGCCGTAGCGGGAGCGGCCGGGCGCGACCACCTCGATCCAGAGGAGGGCGGCCGAGCCGTCCACGAACAACACCGTGTCCTGGACACAGGCCGCCCCCGCCTGGAGGACCAGCGGGGCCGGCCAGACCTCGAGGGCACCCTCCGGGCCGACCCGGTAGTGCTGCCGGAGGGTGGCCACCTCGTCCGGCCCCATCCGGTGGACCCGGCAGGCCGCCGGGCTGAGGAGGGCCGCGTGAGCCCCCCGTCCGAGCTCCACCTCCATGGCGAGAGAGTCCCCGGCGAGGAGACCGGCCGTCGGCGTCGCCCACTGGTGGAGCGCCCATCCGCGGTCGTGGTAGGTCTTGCCGAGGTGGAGCGGGGGGCGGACCCACTGGCGGCGCAGCACGGTAGGGCCCGAGGGGGTGCTCTCATAGCTGAGGCGGGCGCCCCCGGCCACCCGGCGGCCCCCCGACACCGCGGCGGCGACCGGCGGGTCCTCGCCCGCCCGGGGCTCCTCCCTCGCGGCGGGCAGGGTCACCGCGGGGAACTCTCCTCCGGCCGGAGCGGGAAGAAGCACTCCTCCTCCAGCCATTCCACGACCTGGTCGAGCCCCTTCCGGCTGCGCAGGTCCGTGAAGAGGAAGGGCCGCTCCCCGCGGGCGGCCCGGGCGTCGCGGTCCATCACCCCGAGATCCGCCCCCACCAGCGGGGCGAGGTCCGTCTTGTTGATGAGCAGCAGGTCGGAGAAACGGATGGCCGGCCCGCCCTTCCGCGGGATCTTGTCTCCCTCGGCCACATCGATCACGTACACGAAGAAGTCGACGAGATCCGGGGAGAACGTGGCGGAAAGATTGTCACCCCCACTCTCCAACAGGACGACCTGCGCGCCGGGATGCCGCGCGAGGAGATCCTCGATGGCGATCTCGTTCATGCTGGTGTCGTCGCGGATCGCCGTGTGCGGGCACCCTCCGGTTTCCACGCCGAGAATCCGGTCGGGCGCGAGGGGCCCGTTCCGCACGAGGAACTGCTCGTCCTCCTTCGTGTAGATGTCGTTGGTGATCGCGACGAGCGAGTACTGGTCGACGAGGCGCTCGAGCAGCCGGAGGAGCAGCATGCTCTTGCCGGAGCCGACCGGACCCCCGATCCCGATGCGCACCGGGCGGGGGAAGGAGGAGGGGGTGGGTGCATTCATGACGGAGGGGATCCTTTTCTCGGAGGGGGAGGGGCGGTTCAGGACAGGAAAAGACGGGCAAAGGCGGTGGCGTGCCGGGCGGAGGCGATGTCGAAGGCGGGCGCGAACCAGCCGGCCTCCTCCACCGGGAGGGCGGCCGCCTCGCACAACCACTCCTCGAGGCGGGCGAGGGCCCCGCGCAGGGCGACCTGGGCCCCCTCGGCGCTGATGCGGAGGATCTTCACGGCGGCGGCCGCGTGGTTCGCGAGGGTCTGGTAGGCATAGGCGGCCAAGGCCGCCCCGCTCGGCACCCCGAGCATCCCGGCCTGCAAGGCGGTCACGCCGAGGTGATGACCGCGCACCGACCCCTCCGCCCGGGCCGAGCGGTAGCCGCGGAGAAGCTCGCTGTCCGGCCAGAGGCGGTCGAGCAAGCGGAGCCGTCCCCGGCCCTGCGCAAGGCTCGCCTCGCGGAGTTCCCCCGACCATTTCCAGGCGTGGATCTCCTCCTCGAGGACGGCCACTTCGGGCCACTCGCCCGCAAGGGTCGTCCGGCACAGCTCCCGCAGATAGGGGAGTTCCACCCGGGCGAGGGAGGGCCCCACCTGGGTGTGGAGGAAGCCCGCGAGCCCCGCCGACCCGCCAAGGTCCACCTCCTCCGCCCACGGCTCCAGCCCGAGCGAGTGCGCGTAGCCGCCCGTCGGGAAGAGGGGGTCGGTGGTCTGGAGGAGACCCGCCAGCCAGGCGGGTCCGGCCGCCGGTCCGCCCTCGCCTGCCGTCGCCTCGCCCGCCCCGACCACGCGCTCAGTCCTCCGCGGGGGACAAGGCGTGCGGCCCGTGCGCGGCCGTTGGCCCGTCGTCGTGGTCATGGCCATGGCCGTGGCCGTGATCGGCCGGGTGCCCGGGGTCCTGCGGGTGCGAGTGGCCGTGGCCATGCGAGTGGCCGACCTGAGCCGCCGGCTCGAATACGCGGACCACCCGCTCGTGCGGGATGCCCTCGCGCTCCAGCATCTGCCGGACCGCGAGGTCGTCCATGACGAGGACCGCGTCCGCCCCGAAGGCCGCCTGGAAGTGGAGGTTCCCCACGCTCCAGCCGATGCGGGCGGACTCCTCCGGGCCGCCCAGCGGAATCCGCAGGCAGGACTCGGGGGCCTGCTCGATGCGGTACTGGCGGTCCGCCTCCACCCGCACGACCTGCCCGTGGCGGAGGGGAACTTCCAGGTCGAAGCCGAAGACGGTTCCGTCCTCGGCCTCTCCCCGCCAGCGCCTCTTCGCCAGTTGGTGCCGGTCGACCGGGATGCGGACGACCGGGAGATCGTCCCGCGGCTCGCTGGGGTGGTGGATTCGGTGCATGATCGGGGACCGGTTCGCTCAGAAGAGGAAATAGCGCTGCGCGAGGGGGAGCCACTCGGCGGGCTCACAGGTGAGTTCCTCCCCGTCCGCGGTGACCCGGTAGGTCTCGGGGTCGACCTCGATCCGGGGCAGGGCGCTGTTCAGGACCATGTCCCGCTTGGAGAGGTGGCGGGTGCCGGAGACCGGGACCATCCGCTTGGCGAGGCCGAGCTGCTCCCCGATGCCCGCAGCGGCCGCCGCCTCGCTCACGAAGGTCACCGCGGTGCTCGCGGTGGCCCGCCCGAAGGCCCCGAACTGCGGACGGTAGTACATCGGTTGGGGGGTCGGGATGGAGGCGTTCGGGTCTCCCATGTTCGCGAGGGCGATCATTCCGCCCTTGATCACGAGCTCCGGCTTCACCCCGAAGAGGGCCGGCTTGAAGAGGACGATGTCGGCGAGCTTGCCGGGCTCGAGGGTCCCGATGTGGTCGGCGCATCCGGAGGCGATCGCCGGGTTGATCGTGTACTTGGCGAGGTAGCGGAGGACCCGGAAGTTGTCCGCGGCCGGATGGGAGGGATCCGCGAGCTTCCCGAACTGCCGCTTCATCTTGTCGGCGGTCTGCCAGGTGCGCAGGAGCACCTCCCCCACCCGGCCCATGGCCTGGCTGTCGCTGGCCATGATGGAGATGGCCCCGCGGTCGTGCAGGATGTCCTCGGCGGCGATGGTCTGCGGGCGGATCCGCGACTCCGCGAAGGCGACATCCTCGGGGATCCGCGAATCGAGGTGGTGGCAGACCATGAGCATGTCGAGGTGCTCATCGAGGGTGTTCACGGTGAAGGGCCGAGTCGGGTTGGTCGAGGAGGGCAGCACATTCGGCTCGCCGCACACCTTGAGGATGTCCGGGGCGTGGCCCCCGCCGGCGCCCTCGGAGTGGAAGGTGTGGATGACCCGGCCGGCAAAGGCCCGCAGGGTGGTCTCCACGAAGCCGGCCTCGTTCAGGGTGTCGGTGTGGATGGCCACCTGGAAGTCCATCTCGTCGGCCACCCGCAGGCAGTGGTCGATCGCGCTGGGGGTGGTGCCCCAGTCCTCGTGCAACTTGAGGCCCATGGCCCCGGCGGCGATCTGGGCGCGGAGGGCGGGCAGGTTCGAGCTGTTCCCCTTGCCGAGGAAGCCGAGGTTCATGGGGAAGGCCTCGGCGGCCTCGAGCATGCGGTGGAGGTTCCACGCACCCGGCGTGCAGGTGGTCGCGTTCGTGCCCGTGGCCGGGCCGGTCCCGCCCCCGGTCATGGTGGTGATCCCGCTGGCGAGGGCCTCGTCGATCTGCTGCGGGCAGATGAAGTGGATGTGCGAGTCGTAGCCGCCCGCGGTGACGAGGTGGCCCTCCGCGGCGATGACCTCGGTGCCCGCCCCGATCTCCATGCCGGGGGTGATCCCGGACTGGATGAGGGGATTGCCGGCGTGCCCGATCCCGGCGATTCGCCCGTCCCGCACGCCGATGTCCGCCTTGATCACCCCGAGGACGGGGTCGAGGATGGTCGCGTTCGTCAGGACGAGGTCGAGAGCGTCCTCATCCGAGACCGTCGGGCTCTGGCCCATCCCGTCCCGGATGACCTTGCCCCCGCCGAACTTGACCTCGTTGCCGTAGCCGCCCGCTTCCGCGATGCGGTCGGCCTCCACTTCCACGAAGAGTTCGGTGTCCGCCAGCCGGACCTGGTCCCCGGTCGTCGGGCCGTACATCTCGGCGTACTGGCGCCGGGTCAGGTGCAGGCTCACGAGGCACCCCCTTCCGCGCCGGAGGGCTCGGGATCGAGGGGCCCGTCGGTGAGGTTGCGCAGGCCGTAGACGCGGCGCTCCCCGGCGAGGGCCACCAGCTCCACCTCCCGGGTATCCCCCGGCTCGAAGCGCACCGCGGTGCCGGCCGCGATGTTCAGGCGGTAGCCCCGGGTCCGGGCCCGGTCGAAGGAGAGGGCCTCGTTGACCTCTGCGAAGTGAAAGTGGCTGCCGACCTGGACGGGCCGGTCGCCGGTGTGGACCACGGCCAGGCGCAGGGTGGCAAGGCCGGGGTTGGCCTCGAGGGTCGCCTCGGGATCGGGGAAACGGTATTCGCCGGGAATCATCGGATGGGTTGGTGCAGGGTGACGAGTTTGCTGCCGTCGGGAAAGGTGCCCTCGACCTGGACTTCCTCGAGCATCTCGGGCACGCCCTCCATGACATCGGCCCGGGAGAGAATCGTGGTGCCGTAGCTCATCAGCTCGGCCACGCTCTTGCCGTCCCGGATCCCCTCGAGGATCTCGTAGGTGAGGATGGCTTGCGCCTCCGGCAGGTTCAGGGGCAACCCGCGCGCCTGGCGGCGGCGGGCGAGGTCGGCGGCGGTCACGATGAGGAGCTTGTCCCGTTCGCGGGGGGTCAGGTGCATGGTCGATCGGTTGGGGGGAGGGGGCGGCAGGCGGCGGGCTTGCTAGACGGTGAGGTAGTGCTGGATGACTTCCTCGGAGAGCTCCTCCGACTGGCCGGCATGGACCACGCTGCCCCGGTCGAGGATGGCGTAGGTGTCACTGGCCGAGCGGGCAAAATCGAGGTACTGCTCCACGAGGATGATGCTGAGGTCGCCTTCGCGTTTCAGCGAGTGCACGGCGTCCTCGATCTGGTCGATAATGGAAGGCTGGATCCCCTCGGTCGGCTCGTCGAGAAGAAGGAGGCGGGGAGCCGTGAGAAGGGCCCGGCCGATCGCGAGCTGCTGCTGCTGGCCCCCGGACAGCACCCCTCCCTTCCGGCGGAGCATCTCCTGGATCACGGGAAAGAGGGTGTAGACCTGCTCGAGCCTCTCCCGGCCGGCCGGACCCGCCACGCTCAGGCTGACCTGCAGGTTCTCCCACACGGTGAGGTTCGGGAAGATTTCCCGGCCCTGGGGCACATACCCGAAGCCGAGCCGGGCGCGCTCCTCGGGGCGGAGGTTCCCGATCGGCCGGCCCTCGAAGAGGAGGTCGCCCTCGGCCTTGGGAACGAGGCCCATCAGGGTCTTCAAGAGGGTGGTCTTGCCGACCCCGTTGCGCCCGAGGAGGGCGACCACGGAGTTCTCCGGGACCTGCAGGTCGATGCCGCGGAGGATCGGGGACTCGTCGTAGCGCGCCCGCAGGTCGCGGGTCTCGAGGAGCACGAAGGGGTCCCCGGGGGACACGGCCCCTCCGGCGGGGGTGGGTGCGGCCTCGCTCACGAGGCCGCCTCCTCCCGCTCCCGGGCTCCCTGCCGGCCGAGGTACACTTCGATGACATCGGGCTGGTTCTTCACGAAGTCGAAGCTGCCCTCCTTGAGGACGCTGCCCTGGTGGAGGACCGTCACCTTGCGGGCGATCTGGCGGATGAATTCCATGTCGTGCTCGATGACGATGACGCTGTGCTTGCCCTCGAGGGAGAGGAGCAGCTCGCCGGTCTTCACGGTCTCCTCGTCACTCATCCCGGCAGCCGGCTCGTCGACGAGGAGGATGCGGGGCTCCTGGACGAGGAGCATGCCGATCTCCAGCCACTGCTTCTGCCCGTGCGAGAGGGCGCCGGCCAGCTCCGCTTCCCGACCGGAAAGGCCGATGGTCGCGAGCACCGCGTGGATTCGTTCCCGGTCCTCCGGGCTCTCCCGGTAGAAGAGCGCGGACCACACGCTGCGGGGGCGGTTCAGGGAGAGGAGCAGGTTGTTGTAGACGGTGTGGGTCACGTAGACGCTCGGGGTCTGGAACTTGCGGGCGATGCCGAGGCGGTTGATCCGGAACTCCCGCAGCTTGCGCAGGTCGATGTCGTGCCCGTCCCGCTCGTGCAGCGTGACGGTTCCCCGGTCGGGCCGGGTCCGGCCGGTGAGGATGTCCATGAAGGTGCTCTTCCCTGCCCCGTTCGGTCCGATCACGGTGCGCAGCTCCCCCTCCTCCAGGTAGAAGTTGAGGTCGCGGACGGCCTTGAACCCGTCGAAGGCCTTGTCCACCCCGGACACGGAGAGGATGAGGGGGGTGTCGCGGTAGAGGGGTCCGTGGGGGCTGCCGTCGCTCATGGTCCGGGGAGGGCTGCGGGTGGCTCGGTTCAGGCGCCCGCCGGGCGGGCCAGGGGGGTCTTCCGGGCCCGCAAGCGGTCGCGGAGGCGCTGGTAGAGGCCGGCGATCCCTTCGGGGAAGAAGAGGACGACGGAGACGAAGAGGACCCCGAGGATGATCAGCCAGTACTCGGGAAAGGCCTGGGTGGTGTAGCTTTTCAGGAGGTTCACGACGATCGCCCCGATCACCGGCCCCCACTTGGTTCCGCGCCCGCCCACCGCAACCCAGACGACGACCTCGAGGGACTCGGCCGGCTGCATTTCCTTCGGGTTGATGATCCCGGCCTGGGGCACGTACAACGCGCCGGCCGCCCCGGCGATCATCGCGGAGACGACGAAGATGGTGAGCTTGAAGGTGGTCGTGGAATAGCCGGAGAAGAGGACGCGGTTCTCCGAGTCCCGGATGGCTTGCTGCACCATCCCGAACTTGGACCGGAGAAGGTAGGAGGAAAGCAGGTAGGTGAGCAGGAGGAGGATCGCCGAGGCGATGTACAGGCCGCGGGTGGTGGCGAGGGCGTTGATGTCGAAACCGAGGATCTCCTTGAAGTCGGTGAACCCGTTGTTGCCCCCGAAGGTCGTGCTGTTGCGGAAGAAGAGGAGGGCGAAGGCGTAAGTGAGGGCCTGCGTGAGGATGGAGAAATAGACCCCCCGCACGCGGGACCGGAAGGCAAGGAAGCCGAAGATAAGGGCGACGAGGCCGGGCACCCAGAGGACGGCCGCGGAGGCGAACCAGAAGTGGTAGAACGGCTCCCAGTGCAGGGGCAGATCCCGGTAGCCGAGGAAGACCATGAAGTCCGGCAGGGGACTCCCGTAGGCCCCGCGCTCCCCGATCATGAGCATGAGGTACATGCCGAGCATGTACCCGCCGAGCGCGAAGAAGAGGTTCTGGCACAGGCAGAGCAGTCCGGTGTAGCCCCAGATGAGGTTCAGGCTCATCGCGCAGACGGCAAAGGTGAGGTACTTGCCCCAGACGGATACCTGGAACCCGCTGATCGCGAGGGGACCCGACTCCGGTCCCCATGCGTTCAGGGCGGGGATCGCGAAGAGGGCGAGGGCGACGGCGGTGAAGACGAGGCCTTCGCGCGGGAGGGGGGACGATTTCATGGCGTCAGCGCGGGGCATCGCTCAGTCGTCGAGGCTCCGGGACTTGGTCGGGAAGAGCCCACCGGGCCGCCACTGCAGGAAGAGGATGATCAGGAAGAAGACGGTGATTTTTCCGAGGACGGGGCCGAGGGAGGGCTGCAGGAGCTGGTCCACGAGCCCGATGCCGAGCGCCGAGAGGCCCGCCCCGAGGAGGTTCCCGAGGCTGCCGATGACCACGACCATGAAGCTGTCCACGAGATAGGCCTGCCCCATGGTCGGGCCGACGTTGCCGATCTGGGAGAGCACCGATCCGCCCACGGCGGCGAGGCCGGCCCCGAAGGCGAAGGTCAGCGCGTTCACCCGGGCCACGGGAATGCCGAGGCTCCGCGCCATGTCCCGGTTCTGCATGACCGCCCGGATGTGCAGCCCGAGGTGGGTGCGCCGCAGGACGTACCAGGTCAGCAGGATCACGAGGAAGGCCACGAGGATGATGAAGACACGGGTGTAGCTGAGGCTGAGGGGGCCCATGGTCAGGTTGCCGGACAACCAACCGGGATTGTTCACCTGTACATTCGAGGCCCCGAAGATGAGTCGGAAGACCTGTTGCAGGATCATGGAGAGGCCCCAGGTGCAGAGGAGGGACTCGAGGGGGCGACGGTAGAGGAAGCGGATCACTGTCTTCTCGAGGAAGAGCCCGAAGAGGGCGCCCACGAGGAAACTGGCCGGCAGGGAAACGAGCAGGTAGAGCCCGAAGCCCCCGCCCCCGAGCCCGAAGACCTCGAGGAAGCCGGTCTGGATGAGGAAGGTGGTGTAGCCTCCCACGGCCACCAGCTCGCCGTGGGCCATGTTGATGATGCCCATGAGCCCGAAGGTGATGGCGAGGCCGAAGGCGACGATGAGCAGCACCGAACCGAGGCTGAAACCGCGCGCGAAGCTGCCCCAGAATTCCCGCGCCTTCTGGGCCCGCTCGATCCGGTCCAGCGCCTGCTGGCCGGCGACCGCGAGCGCGCTCTCCGCGCGGTCCGCGGCGATCTCCCCTTCCACGAGGTCCCGGATGAAATCCCGGCCCTCCATCGACTTGCGCTCACCGAGGAGCTGCACGGACCGGAGGCGCTCGTCCGCGTCTCCGTTGGCGAGCAGGCTGAGCGCGATCGCCTCCTCGAGGGCCGCCCGTACCTTCTCGTTTTCCTCCACCCCGAGACGCTCCCGCAACGCCGGCAGCACATCCTCATCCTGACCGAGCCCCATTTCCCGCGCCGCGTCCATCCGCTCCGCGGGATCGGCCGCCTTCAGCCCGAGGAGCTCCACGATCTCGCTCATCGCCCGGCGCTGCCCGCGGGAGGCCCGTCGCTTGTCGAGGGCGTCCACCTGCGCCTCGCTGAGCGTGAGCTCTTCGGTCAGGGCGAGATTCGCGTAGCTGCCGTCGTCGCGTTCCACGATCAACCCGGGCAGACCGGGATCTTCGCTCACGAAGATGTCTCCCTTCCGCCAGGCACCGTAGAGCTCGGCGATCACGGGATCACCGTACTGGCCGAGTTCCTCGATCCGGGCGTCGGCCACTTCGTCGTCCTCGGCGAGGACGAGTTCACCGAACACCTCGACCGCGGTCCTTTCCTCCGCCCCCAGGGACGGCGCGAACGCACCGACCACCGCGAGGAGCAGGAGCAGGGGCAGGGGAAAGGACCGCCGGGTCGCGGTGCCCGCGAGCGGGGAGGCGACGGGCGGCAGTGGACAGGAGGGGCCGGGCGAGGGGAAGCTCATGGACGGGCAGGAAGAGACAGGGAGGATAGAAGGGAGGAGGGCCCGCTTCCGGACCCTCCTCCGGGTTCCATGGGGAGAAAAGGCTCCGATTACTCGAAGGTACCCTTCAACCAGGGCTCGCCCTCGACGCCTTCCATCACCTCGAGCACGTCGAACTGCCCGTCCTCGAGGATTTCCCCGATGTAGACGTTCTTGGTGAGGTGGTGGTTCTGCTGGGTGGTCACGGTGCCTCCGGGACCGTCAAAGGAGATGCCGGACTCGAGGACTTCCATGACCTTTTCCGGGTCGAAGGTCCCCGCGGTTTCCACGGCCTGCTTCCACAGGTACACCCCCACATAGGAGAGGACCATGGGGCTGGCGGTGACCCGGCCCTCCCGCTCGATCCCGGGGACCTCGGCGTCGTCCAGCCAGGTCATGAAGTTGTCGATGAACACCTCGTTTTCGGGGGTGTCGAGCGACATGAAGTAGGTCCACGCGCCGAGATGGCCGACGAGGTCCTCGGTCGGGAGACTGCGGAACTCATCCTCGGAGAGCGAGAACGACACGATCGGCACCTCGTCCGCAGTCATCCCGGAGGCGGCCACTTCCTTGAAGAAGGACACGTTGGAGTCGCCGTTGATGGTATTGATCACCGCGGTGTCCCCGCCGGCCGCGAAGTCCTGGATCTCCGCCACGATCTGCTGGTAGTCGGTGTGCCCGAAGGGAGTGTACTTGCCCGCCGAGAGGACCTCGCCCTCCGCGTCCGTGCGAAGCCCCCCACCGATGTTCTCCACGGGAATCCCCTTGGAGGTCAGGTACTCGAAAAGGACGAGATTGGTGGTCTGCGGGTACACGTAGTCCGTCCCGATGAGGTAGAACTTCTCGATCCCCTCCTCGAGGAGGAAGTCCACGGCCGGGATGGCCTGCTGGTTGACCGCCTCCGAAGTGTAGAAGATGTTCGGCGACTCCTCTTCCCCCTCGTACTGCACGGGGTAGAAGAGCAGGCCGTCGTACTTCTCGAACACGGGGAGCACGGACTTGCGGCTCACCGAGGTCCAGCAGCCGAAGACCACCGGCACTTGGTCCTGCGCGAGCAATTGTTCGGCCTTCTCCGCGAAGAGCGGCCAGTCGGAGGCACCGTCCACAACGATCGGCTCGATCTGCCGACCGAGGACTCCTCCGCTCGCATTGATCTCATCAAACGCGAAAAGGAGAATGTCCCGTAAGGAAGTCTCCGAGATCGCCATGGTCCCGCTCAGGGAATGCAACACGCCGACCTCCACCGTGTCCTCCGTGACCCCGGCCAGGTCGGTCTCGGCATAGGTGGCCTGGGAAACCAGCGCACCGAGAGCGACCGCTGCGGTCGTTCCGGCGACAGCTTTTTTCATCGAATCAATCATAGGTTGTTTTCTGCTTTAGGTTGTTGGGGGCAGCGGTGCATGGGTGCCCGCGCCGGGCATCCGATAAGCCGAAATGATGCCAATCCCACCACAAGTCTTCCCTTTCCATTCCGTCCCGGTTCCTACCCGGGAGTAACCACCGGGGACGGAGGGAGGCCGAGCGGGTGAGCCCAGCGGCCGTAGCAGGCACCCGAAATCCTTGTCCTCACCAACCCGTATCGGCCGGGGGGGAGAAGGCCGATCCACGACACCACGCAAACACCGCACCCCGCGGGGCGGGAATCAGGCGTCCGGCACCAGGAGGCAGCCCTGCTTCCACAAAATCCCGATAACCCCCGTACCCCCCGGCAAAAGAAGCCCGGCCAGCAACACCACCCCGCGCCCCACCCCCCCGCGGAAGCGCCGCTCCCCCCGACCCGCGCGCAGCGCCCCCAACCCATGCAACCCCGTATTCGCCGACGGAAGGAGGCCGGCCGGCGACACCGCACCACACCACACCCAACCCCCCTCCCACTCCCACTACGCCCCTCAAACCCACCCCGCACCCCGTAGGAAAGTGCAGCTTCCCCAAACCCGCGCGCAGCGCCCCCGCCACCCATGCAACCCATGCGCCCATGCGACCCCATGCCCCCTGCCCCCACGGATGTCCCACCCCCTGTGCAAAATGGGGCGACTTTCCCCGATTCGTCTTCCGCCTTCCCGGGCCCACCGCCGACCACCGTCCCTTCCACCCGCCATGCCTCCCTCTTCCCCTTCGCCCTTCCGGCCCAGCGACTCCCTCGCGGACCGGCTGCGGCCCGTGGTTTCCGGGGACTCGCCCCCCACCCCCGCACCCGCGCGGCCCCGCCGTTCCGCCTGGGAGTCCTGGCCCGCAAAAATCCTGCGCTGGCTGGTCTTCCTGCCCCTCGGGCTGTTCCTGGTCTACCTGCTCGAGTTCGGGCTGCTCTTCCTGAACCTCTGGCTGTTCGGCGACTCCCTCAAGGAACTCCTCGTCATCGGCATCTTCCTCGGCGGACTCGGATTCGTCCTGCCGATCGCCTGTGCGCTCACCTACGGGGCGGTCCTCCTCGCCACCCGCATGGTTTGTCCCGGCCCGCGGGTGGGCGCGGTGCTCTTCGCGATCGCCTACCTCTTCCTCGCGGGTTCCGGGCTGCTCGCCCTGCCGGAGGCCGACCTCCCCCTCGCGCCCGTCCTCGTGGTGCTCGGCACCAAGCTCGTCCTCGGGATCACCGTGCTCGTGGGCGTGGTGCATGCCTACCGCGACCTCGCCTGAGCCCCCTCCCACGCCCGGCCTCCCCTCCCAGAATCTTCCCGAACCACCACCGTCCCCCCCCGCCCATGAAACGCAGTCCATTCCCCCGACCCACGAATCCCCGCCTCGTCTGGATCCTCGGCGGCCTCGCCGGCGCGCTCGTCGTTTTCGTTGCCGCCCTCCTCATCTTTGCACCGGGCTCCGGTTCCCCGCCTGCCGAGACCGAAGCTCCCTCACCCGCCTCCACCTCTTCCCCCTCGCTCCCGGCCCCCGCCGGCAACGACAGCGCCACCGGAGCCGGGGCCGCAGCCGATGCCGGCGCCCCTGCCCCGGCAGGCTCCACCCCACCGCCCGCCTCCGCCTCCGCCGGCGGGGGTGGCTGGCTCTTCCCGACGCTCGTCCTCCTGCTCCTCACCGCCAACCTCGTCCTCGCCCTGCTCCTCTACCGCGGACGCCTGCGGGTCGATGAGACCGACGCCTTTGTCCCCGCGCACCGGTCGGCCTCCCTGAAAAAGCTTGCCCGGGCATCGAACAAACTCAGCGAGTCGATCGGACGCGACCACCGAAAGTGGACGTCCACCCTCCAGCAACAGGGCGAAACCCTCCGCCAATCCCTCGAGGAGCACCGCCAGTCGACGACCGCCCTCCAGTCCACCCTCAGCACCGCCCAGCAAAAGCAGGAACAGTCCCTCGCCGCCCTCCAATCGGAGCAGGAGGAGACCCGTACCTCCGCGCAGGAACAGTACGAAGAAATCATCAAGGAGCTGGCCAAGATCAACCGCGAGCTCGACCGGAAGGACGCGGAGATCGACCGCCTCCGCGAGGGCTACGACCTCGGGATCCTCAAGAAGCACACGCTGGCCGTCATCCACCTCTACCGGACCGTCTCCCGCCAGCGGGAGAAGATCGTGGAGGCCGGGGGCGACCCCAAGCCCCACGACGGCCTCCTCCTCTTCCTCGACGAGATGCTCGACCACCTCAACGTCACGCCCGACCGACCCGAGCCCGGCCAGCCCCTCGACCGGCACCCCTACCCCCTCGAGATCGAGGCGGAGGAAGCGGAGACCACCGACGACCCCTCGCTCGACGGCTGCATCGCCACCTGTCTCGAGCCGGGCTTCGTCGACGCCGATACCACCCCACCCCACTCCTACCGCCGGGCCAAGGTGCGCCTCTACCGGCACGAGCCCGCGGAAGTCGCGCCCCCGGACCCGACCCCTCCCGGGGAAACACCCGCGCCGACACCCAAGGCCGCCCCCGACGGGAAAATCGCGCCGGCTCCGACCACAGGCACCAACTCCCCCGAGCCCCCCACCCCGGCTCCCGAGGCGGACCCCAAGCCCGAGCCCGGACCCGAGCCGGAATCACCCTCCACGGATTCCGAGTCCCCCCGATCCTGAAGTCATGCAGCATTGCATCGGCATCCACCTCGGCGAGCACTCAGCCCAGGTCGCGTTCTGTAATATCAGTGGGAGTCCCCGTATCCTCAGGGATCCGGAAGGGCACGATAGCACGCCCTGCCTGGTCGAATTCAACGGCGAGGAATTCTTCGTCGGGCGGGGCCCGGAGGCCAAGTACCAGGGCGGCGCGCCCGACGTCGCTGCCCACTTCGTCCGGCAGATGGGCCGTGCGGGGATCCGCTATCCGATGGGCGGGAGGACCTTCACTCCGACGGACCTCGGCGCTGTCGTACTCGAACGGATGCGTCGGATCGCGGAGCGGCAACTTGGCAGTATCGATTCGGTCGCTGTGTCAGTGCCTGCCGATGCCTCCCCTTCGTTGTCAGAAAATGTAAAGGCGGCGGCCCACCTCGCTGGACTGGGGCAGGTAACCCTGGTCCCGGAGCCTGTGGCCGTGGTGCTCGATTCACACGCCCGGACGGACTGGGGCTCTCCCGCGCGGCCGCGAGCGGACGCAGTCTGCCTTCTCAGCCGAACGCGGTGCACCGCAGCCATCGTGCACACCACCTTCCAATCCCTCCAAATCCTCTCCACCAACAGCATCGAGGATGTCGGTGCGGATGTCTTCGACCTCGCCCTCCGCAATTTAGTCCTTGGCAAGGCGCAATCCGCGATCGGCCGGCTGCACGCTTCCGAGCATCCCGACCATCAGGCGATCGTCAACGCCAAGCACAAGCTCTCCACCCGCCCGAAGGCCCTCCTCGACATCCACGGCGAACCCATCCAGGTCACCCGCGAGGAATTCGAGGAGGCCCTCTCGCCCTACCTCTCGCAAATGGAGCTGCTCTGCAAGTCGGTCCTCGAGGAGGCCGGGCTGGCGGCCGCCGACCTCGCCGGGGTCTTTGTCGCAGGTGATGCCACGCGCATTCCGAGGGTCCAACAGTCGGTTGCCCGGGTCTTCGGACAGGGACCCGTCGGCACCGGCGAATCCGAGGATACGGTAGTGAACGGGGTCGCTATGGCGGCTTGGAGGCCCGACTTCCCCAAGGATTCCCCACCGCTCCCGTTCCCGGAATCCCGCCAATCATCGCCGAAGGATCTGGCAGACCCGGAAGTCTTCGGAAGGCCAGGCGCGAAGAAATCCATCAGCGCCCCCACCCCACGCTCTTTTTCGCGGGAAAAATTCCCAACCCCACCCCCCACCGAAACCACCCATCCACCCTCATGAGTCACTACATCGGCATCGACCTCGGCACCACCTTCTCGGCGGTTGCTGTCTTCGCGGACACCGGCGCGCCCAAGATCCTCCGGGATGCGGAGGGTCACGCGATCACCCCCTCCTGCGTGGAGTACAACGGCGAGGAAGTCTTCGTCGGGCGCGGCCCGGAGGCCAAGTACCAGGGCGGCACGAGCGGCGTCGCCGCCCGCTTCAAGCGGGAGATGGGCAACGCCGAGGCCCGCTACGAGATGGCGGGGAAGACCTTCACCCCGAAGGACCTGAGCGCCGCCGTCCTCGACCGCATGCGCTCGATCGCCGAGCGGCAGCTCGGCGAGGTCGCCCAGGCGGTCATCACCATCCCGGCGAACTTCATGCACGAGGCCCGCAACGACACGCTCGCCGCCGCGCAGATCGCCGGCCTGGAGGTCTCCCACATCATCAACGAGCCCACCGCCGCCGCCCTCTACTACGCGACGGAGAAAGGTGCCGAGTTGTCCGGCACCTACGCGGTCTACGACCTCGGCGGGGGCACCTTCGATGTCTCCCTGCTCCGCGTGGAGGGCAACGACATCGAGGTCGTCGCCACCGAGGGCGTCGCCAAACTCGGCGGGGACGACTTCGACCTCGGCCTCAAGGAGCTCTTCCGCCGGAAGTTCACGGAGGCGAACGGATCGGAGCCGCCGGCGGGAGCGCTCGACCACCAGGCGATCGTCAACGCCAAGCACAAGCTCTCCACCCGCCCGAAGGCCCTCGTGGACATCGACGGCGAACCGGTCCAGGTCACCCGCGAGGAATTCGAGGAGGTCCTCTCGCCCTACCTGTCGCAGACGGAGCTGCTCTGCGAGTCGGTCCTCGAGGAGGCCGGGCTGGCGGCCGCCGACCTCGCCGGGGTCTTCCTCGCCGGCGGGTCCACCCGCATCCCCATGGTCCAGCGCACGGTCGCCCGCGTCTTCGGGCAGGAGCCGGTTGTCTCGGATCTGGTCGACGAGGTGGTCGCGCTGGGAGCAGCCATCTACGCGGGCCTGAAGAGCGATGGGGAGCACCTCTCCGCGGTCCAGAAGCAGAGTATCTCCTCCATCCGCATGGTCGATGTGGCCACCTACTACTACGGCACGCTCTCCCTCAGCCGGAACGAGGCCCGCGACACCACGGAGCTCCAGAACACCATCCTCATCCGCAAGGGGGTCCGCGTCCCCTGCACAGAGAAGCGCTCTTTCGCCACCATCGGCGACGACCAGCGCTCGGTGAACTGCCGGGTCACCCTCTGCAAGGAGGAGGAGACCGACCCGCGCTTCGCCAAGGTCGTCTGGGAGGGCGACCTGGAA
The DNA here is from genome assembly GCA_913056175.1 of uncultured Opitutia bacterium. GTDB lineage: Bacteria > Verrucomicrobiota > Verrucomicrobiia > Opitutales > Puniceicoccaceae > CAJXLM01. The sequence continues at coordinate 117,348 of CAJXLM010000001.1, forward strand.
CTGCCCCCGGGACGCCCGGCCGGCCAGCCCATCGAGGTCGCCTACACCCTCAACGAGAACGGCATGATGGAGTGCAGCTTCCTCGATGTGCAGAGCGGCCACCGCAAGGAGGTCACCGACCTGCTGGTCGGCGCCGAGGACACCGACGACTCCGCCATCAAGAAGTTCCTCGTCGATTGAGATGGAGTTCTGGATCCTCATTGGCGTCATCGCCTTCGTGGTGGTGGTCGTCCGCGCCTACCGCAGCGGGCAGCGCGAGAGTGAAGGGGCCGGCACGCCGGGCAAGGCCGCCGCCTCCGGCAAGCCCTCCCACTTCGAGATCCGCTACCGCGACGCCCGCCAGCGGATCGAGGGCCGCGTCTTTCCCTGCAAGGAGGTGGAGGTACGCGGGCGGCTTCCCAACGCCCTCACACGGGACCTCGACCTCAAGATCATCCTCCTCGATGTCACCGACGGCGAGGGGCGGCCGGTGATCTCCCACCTCGAGGCCTTCCAGCTGCGGAACTCGGTCCTCTTCGGCTTCACCTCCAACCTGGGCCGGGTCAACCACGACCAGTACCTCCCGGAATGGACGAGTGTCGGCAAGATCTTCCCCGACTTCCTCGAGACGCCCTACGGCGGCAACCGCCGCATCAAGGCCCTCGCCGTCCTCCTCGATCACCACGAGTCCGATGCCTTCCCCTCCCGCGCCAGCAACCTCGACCTCGCCTGGTCGGACGAGACCGTCTTCCCGCTCAAGGTGGAGTCGGACGGCTACCTCGGTGGCATGGAGAAGAACGAGCGCCACCGCGTGCAGATCGTCCACCTCGCGGTCGCCGTGGCCGCGGCGGACGGCACCATCGCCGATGCGGAGGGGAACCGCATCCGGGAGTGGATCGAGCGCCAGGTGGAGGCCGCCCTCGAGGGGTCGCGCGAGGAGCTGAAGCGGAAGTTCAACCAGGCCTTCCGGCTCGCCTACCAGCGGACCCGCGAGAGCCAGGCCCTCCCCGAATCCGTCCTCGCCGACCTCCGCGAGCAGGCCAGCGACTCCCTCAAGTACGAGGCTATGGAGCTCTGCTTCGACATCATGGCCGCCGACGGGGTCGCCGACAAGAAGGAGCTCCGCCTGCTCGACCGGATCGCCCGCGCCCTCGGGCTCGACCCCGACGAGGTCCAGGCGATCCGCGACCTGCGCATGGTCGGGTTGGACACCCAGGAAAAGACCCGCGACGACCTCGAAAGCCTTCTCGGCATCGACCCGGACTGGTCGGCCGAGGAGATCCAGCGCCACCTCCGCAAGGAGTTCCGCAAGTGGAACGCCCGGGTCACCCAGGCCTCCTCCCCCCAGGAAAAGGAGCACGCCCAGCAGATGATCGACCGCATCGCCCGGGCCCGCGAGAAGTACGCCCGTGCCGGGGCTTGAACAGGCCCGCCAGCTCGCCGCCCGCTTCCGCTTCGGCGGGGAGGAGGTCGATCCCACGGAGGCGGAGGCCGCCGGCGCCGACGCCGACGCGCCCGCCGCCTCCCCCGGTCTGCTCCGCTCGCTCTACGAGAATTCCCTCGAGGTCTCCGCCCTCCTCACCCCCCAGATCGAGGACGCCGTCGCCGCCGCCTGCGCCCGCCTCCAGCTCCCCCGCTCCTCCGTCCGCGTCTTCCTCCGCAACTCCACCGAGCACCAGGCCGGCTGCTACCCGGTCGGCCGGGACCACTGCCTGGTCATGGTCAGCTCCGGGCTCGCCAACGCCCTCGCCCCCGCCGGGCTCTCCTTCGTCGTCGGCCACGAGATCGGCCACTTCCTCCTCGGGCACCGGCCCCTCGCCGCCGGGGAGGGCGGCCTGGAGGCCTTTCGCTACAGCAAGGCCCAGGAACTCTCCGTCGACCGGCTCGGCCTGCTCGCCGCCGGCTCCCTCCAGGCCGCCGCCACCGCCCTCACCCAGACGCTCTCCGGGCTCGACTCCCGCCTGCTCCGCATGGATGTCGGCCAGGTCCTCGCCCAGTACGACGAGCTCACCCGGCTCCACGGGGGCACCTCCTCCTTCTCCACCCACCCCTCCCTCGTCTTCCGGGTCCGCGCCCTCGTCTGGTTCGCCACCCTCCTCGACGACCAAGGGTCCGCCCCCCGCTCCCCCGACCGGGCCCGCCGTACCGACGAGCGCATCGCTCGCGAGCTGCAGGGACAGGACAACCCCGGCCTCCGCGAGCACCTCGACTCCCTCGCCCACGACCTCGCTCTCTGGATCACCCTCGCCCGGCTCCTCGCCGACGGACGATTCGACCGCCGCGACCAGGCCTTCTGCCGCCAACGCTTCGGCCCGGAGCTCACCGACAAGCTCCGCACCCACCTCGCCGCCATGTCCCCCGCCGAGGTCGCCTCCTTCCTCGCGGATCGCCTCCACGCCACCGAGGCCGAACTCACCGCCCTCTCCCCCGAACGCGCCACCCTCACCCGCACCACCATCGAGCGCGAGCTGGCCGAAAGGATGGAAAGACCGTAGCCGGGAGCAAGGAACTGGGGGTGCGGAATCTCAGCACTGGAACCCAGGGCTAAAACACCACCCCACTCTGTCGATACGCTCGCGAGAGCGTGGGCGCGCATCCCCTCCAGCCGACAAGAGCCCGAAAGCCCGTCCAACGCCAAGGCCCAGCTACCAGGAATTATTCGCGAAAAGTTGCGGTTGGGGGGCGATGGGTGAGGGCGCACGGAGCCGTAGAATGCCCGAGAATTCGTCGGAGAGGGACGGCGAGGGGGATGGGGTAGGGGGCTGATTGAGCGAAAGGGCCTCTGCAACCATAGCGTGGCCCGCAGAGGACGCCTCCCAACGCTCAGAGTCCTGTTCCCGCGAATCGACCCTCCGGCCCCCTTGGGAGTCCCGGGGGCCCAAGGAATCTCCGCTGTGTTGGGTAAGGGTAACTTCTCCGCTAACTCGCGACCCAGCAATGCTTCAGCAACCAACAAGGCACAAATATCCCTCCTCACCGATTCCCACATCCCATGGCTTGAATACGACAAAAATAGGAAAACCCTATTCCACCCGCCACATCCTCCAGTTCCTCATCCCTGAGTTCTTGGAGTCGGCCAGCTTGGTGGCGAATCAGTTCAGCCTACGTGATCGAGAAACCCGCCTCCTTGGCGATGGCCACGGGATCCGCCCCCTCGGCCTGTAGTTTCGCCTGCAGGGAGGAGTCTTGGCGGACGGCTTTGAGGAACTGGATGAGGTCTTCCTGGGAGATGGATCGCTGGGTTGGGGATGGAGGAGGTGGAGGGCCCCGGTGCGGGGCGACTCGGAGGATTGCGAGGGTCAGAGTCGGGGCAACCGGGATGATTCACGAAAAGTTACGATCGGAGGGGAGGGGTCCGGAAAATCGCAAGGGTCGCGACACCCCGGGAACTCGGAGTGCGCCGGGAAACCGTTCTTGGAGTCCGTGCTGAATCGATGGATGTCCGCAATCTTCCGGATCTCCGCGATTCTCGGAATCTCAGGGTCTCCACAAGATGTCAGCCTTCCCCCGGCGGCCCCGGCCCCCCCACCAATCGCCCCGGCCCACGCGTGCCCCTCTGCGGAGCGATCATGCCCTCGGGGGCAGCCGGCACGAAGTCAATAGGCCCGTTTGATCGACTCCGTCCCCCCAACTCCACCCCTCCCCGTCCCGACCCACGCAGGCTCGCCCCGCATCCCCCACAACCCCACCGTCCCCGCCTCCTCCCACCAAGGCCGCCCCCGCACCCCCATAAGCCCCG
>CAJXLM010000002.1 GCA_913056175.1 uncultured Opitutia bacterium
AGCGCCCGGTACCGGGCCACCAGCTCCTCCGCCCCCACATCCCCCCGCTCCCGCGGATCGGCCACCACCACCAGCTGGATCCCCGTGGGCAACACCACGCACTCCAACACATCCACCCCCGAAAACTCCGTCGCCCGCACCGCCAGCCGCATCAGGAACTCCCGCTCCTCCGCCCCCAAACGAAACTCCCCCAACAACTCCCCCCGCAAATAGTAGTACCCCTCCCCCCTCAACTTGTACCGTCGCCGTCTCATGCCACCCACCCCAACACCACCTTCCCTCTAAGTCAAGCGGTAATAAAGCCTGTCATTATATTCCAGCTAGCAGGCCTAAGCGTGGGATGGTTGGGTTCATGAGTGGTGGTGCTGGAGGGGAGGGTGGGGTGCGGGGTAGGGTGGGGCTTGTTTGCGGGGAAACTTCCGGGGGCGGCACGCTGAAAGGTCGCAGGCCAAGTCTGGCCGGCAGGGCGGGCTGGCGGGTTTGATGGCCTGGAGGAGGTCTCGGTGATTCCACGGCGTGTGGCTGGTTTCGGGGATTGCTCGTCCGGCGGCAGGTCCTCGGGGTTGGCGATCGGCTGGACAACCCTCAGATTTTCCGGTCGGTGGGTCGACCCTTGAGGTTGGCGATTGGTGGGTGGGTCTTGGGGATCGTGTAGGTCCAGAGGTGGAAGGTGGGGTGGGACGGTTTTTGGGCCACCGTGTCTTCCCCGGCGTGCGGCCGGTGTCGGGGAGTTCTCGGCGTGCGGTAGGTTCTCGTGGTTGGCGGTCGGCTGGGGGGTTCTCAGGATTCTCGGTCGGTGGGTGGGTGTTTGGAGTTGGCGATTGGTGGGCAGGGCTTGGGGATTGTGCGGGTCCGGGGGTGGGAATTGGGGTGGGGCGGTTTTTGGGGCGAACGTGTCCATCGCTCACCTTTTCCGGACGGATCTACGCGGTGACGGCACGGCGCTGCTTTGCCCGGGGAATCGGGAGAGAGCATCAAAAAGCCCCTCTTCCCGGGAGAAGAGGGGCGGAGGCGGGAAAGCGAGTTGATTGCGCGGGCGATCCCCGGTTCAGGAAGCCATTTCGTCGACGGCCTTGAGGGCGTCCACCCCGTACATGAGGGAGGGACCGCCGCCCATCATCACGGTGACCCCGATCGTGTCGACGAGCTCCTCTCGGGTGGCACCCGCCTTGAGGGCGGCGGCCACGTGCATGCCGATGCAGCGGTCGCACTGTGCCTTGATGCCGATGGCCAGGGCGATGAGCTCCTTGGTCTTCTCGTCGAGCGCTCCGCCGTGCATGGCGGCCCCGTGGAGGCCCTGGAAGCTCTTCATGAGCTCTCCGTCGGACTTGCCGAGGCCCTGCATGAGCGCGTGGGTTTCCTTGTTCAGTTCCTGGTAAGATGAAGTACTCATAGACCCGGGAAGCTTGCACGGGGCGACTCCCGACGGCAAGGACGACCCGATCCCTTTCGGCGGGGGATTGACCCCGGGGACCCTGTTTGGCTTCCTCCGTCCATGGAATCCCCCCGTCCCGCCCCCGTGCGGGTCCTCTTCCTGACGGGAACCGACTACGAGGACCTGGAGCTCTGGTATCCCCTCTACCGGCTGCAGGAGGCTGGCGCGGAGACCCTCGTTCTCGGCGAGAGCCTGGAGACTTTTCGCGGAAAGCACGGCTACCCGAGCCGGGCGGAGGCGCTTGTCGATTCGGTGGATCCGGAGGAGTGGACGGCCCTCGTGCTTCCCGGCGGTTTCATGCCGGACCGCCTCCGCCGCAACCCCGTCGTCCTCGATCTCGTTCGCCACTTCGACCGGCGGGCCAAGGTCCTTGGGATGATTTGCCACGCCGGCTGGATTCCCGCCTCCGCGGGCATCCTCCGGGGCCGGGTGGTCACCAGCACACCCGGCATCCGCGACGACCTCGTTCATGCCGGGGCGATTTGGAAGGACGAGCCCGTCGTGCGGGACGGGAATCTCGTCTCGGCCCGCCGCCCGCCGGACCTGCCGGCATTCGGGGCGGCCCTCGTGGAGGCCCTCGGTCTCTCCTGAGTCCCATGCGGATTCCTTTTTGGGAAAACTGGCATCGGGCCTGCAGTGGCGGTCCCACAGCGGGGCCGATCCTCCGAACCTGGGTGGCCCCGCGTCCCACGCGGGGGGTGCCCGTACCGTAACCAAGGACAATGATGGAAAAGAAACCCGGTTTCTGGGGACTGGGCGCGGCGGGTAGTTCCGTCCGCCAGGAAGTGGTCGGTGGGCTCACCACCTTCGCGGCGATGGCCTACATCGTGGCGGTCAACCCTCTCATTCTCGGGGACCCGAACGGGGCCGGGATGCCCGTGGCGAGCGTGGCGGTGGCCACGGCCCTCGCCGCGGCGGTGGGCTGCTTCCTCATGGCCTTCCTCACCAATTATCCCATCGCCCTGGCACCCGGCATGGGAACGAACGCCTACTTTTCCTTTCTCATCTGCGGGGTGCTCGGAGTCCCCTGGCAGGCGGCCCTCGCCCTCACCTTCTGGAACGGGTTGATCTTCCTGCTGCTGGCCGTTTCCGGAGCGCGCAAGCAGATCGCGGAGAGCCTGCCCCACGGCATCCAGATCGGCATCCAGTGCGGAATCGGCTTCTTCATCGCCTTCATCGGATTGAAGAACGCCGGACTCGTCGTGGAATCCCCGGCCACCTTCGTGCAGTTCGGCAGCCTTCTCGAAGCGGGGCCCCTCCTGGCGCTCCTCGGCCTCATCCTCATGACCGTCCTCACCGTCCGGAAGATTCCCGGTGCCCTTCTTCTCGGGATCCTCGCGATCACCGTGGTGGGCATCGTGGTCCCGTCCGGGGGCGGGGGCAGCCTGACGAAGGCTCCGGAGAGCGTCTGGGCGGGTTCGGTGCCCCTCGGGGAGATCTTCTTCTCCCTCGACCTGCTCTATCCCTTCCGGGAGCCGGCGCTCGCGCTCCCCGTTCTCTTCACCCTGCTCCTCCTCGACATGTTTGACTCCATCGGGACGATCATCGGGGTTTCCCGCCCGGCCAAGCTACTCGACGAGCGGGGCAAGCTTCCCAAGATCAGCCGGGCCCTCTCGGCGGACGCCCTTGCCACTGTGGCCGGTTCCCTCCTCGGGACCTCGACGGTGACCTCCTATGTCGAGTCGGCGGCCGGGGTGCAGGCGGGGGCCCGTACCGGACTGAGCACGTTGGTCGTGGGCGTGCTGTTCCTCCTCGCGGTGCTGCTGGCTCCGCTGGTCACGGCGGTCCCCGCGGTGGCGACGGCTCCGGCCCTCGTCATGGTGGGCCTCTTCATGGCGCAGGGTTTCCGCTTTCTCGACTACGAGGATTTCCCGCAGGTGGGCGGGGCCATTCTCACGGCGATCGCCATCCCGCTGTTCTTCTCGATCACCGAGGGGATCGGGATCGGCATGATCTTCTACACCTTGGTGATGGCCCTCCTCGGCCGCGCCCGGGAGATTTCCGTGCTGACCTACGTGATCGCCGTCGGCTTCGCGGTCTTCTTCGCCGTGGAGGCCCTTCTCTAGGCCGATCCCGGGGGCGATCCGGGCATTCTTTGCCGTGGCCATGAAGGGCGGTCCCGGCTAGCTTACCCGGTCCTGCGACCCTCGCCCCCAGCTGCCGGACCGGAGACCCCGGTACCGGCCTCGGCCTACTGGCTCGTCTGGATCCCGCCCCTGCTCTGGTCGGGCAATTACCTCGTGGGCCGGGGCTTCAGCGAGACCGTGCCCCCGTTCAGCCTTGCCTTCTGGCGTTGGGTCCTCGCCCTGGCGGTGGTGCTACCCCTCGCCTGGACCGGCCTGCGGGCGCAGGCCCCCCTCCTGCGGCGGCACTGGAAATTCCTGCTGGCGGCGGGGGCCCTCGGACCCCTCGGGTACAACGGACTCATCTACCTGGCCCTGCAGACCAGCCCCGCCCTGAACGTGGCCATGGTGAACTCGGCGACGCCCCTGCTCATTCCGGTGGTCTCGATCGTGCTCACCCGGGAGCGGGTCCTCCCCCGGCAGTGGGTGGGCATCCTTCTCTCCCTTCTCGGGGTGCTTTACCTCATCGCGCGCGGCGAGCCCGGTCGGCTCGTGTCCCTGCGCTTCCAGCCCGGCGATCTCTGGGTGCTGTGGGCGGTGCTCAACTGGTCGCTCTACTCCTCCCTGCTCCGTTTCAAGCCCCCGGAAATGAAGCCCCTCGTTCTTGTGGCGGGCACCGCCTTCACCGGGGTCCTCGTGCTCCTTCCCTTTCTCCTCCTGGAGATGGCGGCCGGCCGCACCTTTCCCGTGCGGGTGCCGCCTCTCCTCGCCCTTGTCTACGTGGCGGTGATGGCCTCGCTCGTCGCCTATTCCTTCTGGAACCGCTCGGTGGCTCGGCTGGGACCGACCCGTTCCGGTCTCGTCATCCACAGCATGCCCGTCTTCGTGGGCGTGTTTGGCTGGCTGCTTCTCGGCGAGCCCATCCGCGGCTACCACGCGTGGGGCGCGGTTCTCATCGCCGCGGGGATCGCCGTGGCCATGCGGTCCCCGCGCAGGCGGAAGCCCTCCCCCGGCGGAACCGCTCCCCCGCGGAGCGCGTAGCCTCCCTCCCGGCGGAGACGGCCGCTTTTCCGGCGGCACCGCCATTGCCTTTTGCGGGGAATGCTGGCGGGGTGGCCCGCCGTGGAAGTCGAAGGTAGCACAGAGCCCGAGGCGGGGAAGTCCGCCTTCGTGCGAGGATCCCTGCTCGTGGTGGCGGGGGCCACCCTCTGGGGACACCATGGCGCGGTCGTGCAGATCGCGTACGGGATGGGTTTCACCGTGCCGCAGGTCCTCTTCGGCGAGTTCCTCCTCGGCACCGTCTTCCTCGGGGCGTGGTCTCTCTTCCGCGGGGAAATCCCGCGCGGGATGGGGGCGGCGGCCTGGGCCGAGTTCCTCCTCTTCGGCCTTTGCGGGGGGAGTGTGGGCCTTCTCCTCTTCATCGCCTTTTCCCTTGGGCCGGTGCCCGTGGCGACCACGCTGCTCTTCCTCTACCTGCCCCTCGTCTTCCTCGTGAGTCTCGTCTTTCTGCACGAGAAGGCCTCGCCCCTTCGGCTGGCGGCCGTGGCCATCATCCTCTTCGGGGCGGTCGGGGGCACCAACCTTCCCTCGGTGGGCTGGGGCGACGATTCGCTGGCGGGGGCCCCGGCCGCCTTCGGGGCGGCCTGCGCCTTTGCCGGCCTCATCCTCTGGACCCCGCGGTTGAGCGGGCGGACCACCGCCGTCTTCCGGGCCCTGCTCTGCTGTGTGGGGCCCCTGCTTGTCTTCCTGCCGGTGGCCCTCGCCCAGGGTTGGGCGCTCTTGCCGGTGGAGCCGTGGCGACCTTCCGTCTGGGCCTTCCTCCTCCTTCTCGCCAGTCTTGGCCAAGTCGTCCCCGTCCTCCTCTTCATGCAGGGCCTGCCGAGGACCGGTCGCCGCGTGGGGACGATCCTCGCCTCCCTCGAGCTGCCCGTCTCCGTGGTTGCGGCCGCCTACCTGCTCGGCACGGCGGTCGCCCCCATCCAGTGGACGGGCATTGCCCTCATCCTCGGGGGGGTCGCCCTTTCCCAGTGGGCCGGGCGACCCATCGCCTGAGGGGAGGGGAGGCGGGCCGGGACGCCGTCCCCCGTGGCGACTCCCCCGTTCAGGAAGCGACCTCCTCCTCGGCCTCCACCCGGTCGATCAATTCGGTGGCGGCCTGGGTGGTCCCGATCATCCGGTGGTTCAAGCGGTTGCGGAGGATGAAGTAGAAGATCATGGCGGGAATCCCGATGACCAGCCCCGTGGCGGTGGTGATGAGGGCCTCCCCGATATCCGCGGCGAGCAGTTCCGGGCGTCCCATGCCCCCCTGGCCAATCGTCTGGAAGGCGCTGATCATGCCGCTGACCGTTCCGAGCAGGCCGATCATGGGGGCGACCGCGGCGACCACGTTCAGGTAGTTCACCCACTGGGAAACGCCGTTCTCCGCGGCCTCGGCATTCTCCACGAAGAGGGCCTCGACCTGCTCCTTGTTGAGGTTGGGTCGATCCCCGCGGAACTTGCCGAGAGCCGGGGCCAGGCTCCGGCCGAGAACCGTGCTGGAGGCCTCGAGGGTGCGCGCGGCGGTCTCGAGGTCGAGCCGGTCGAGGGCCTGCCGCACGGCGGGGAGGGTCTCCTCCGGGAGGAAGCGGGAGCGCCGGGTCTCCAAGTAGGCGTAGAAGACCAGGAAGAACATGGTGAGGGAGCAGGCGGCGAGGGGAAACATGGCCCAGCCCCCCTGCTGGATCATGGTAAAAAGGCTGAGGTCGCCGGCGGGGGCGGGCGGGTCTTCGCGGGCAGCGAGGGAAAGGGGAAGGAGGAGGAAGAGGACCAGCAGGGTGGGGAGGCGGGGCGGGGAGAGTGCGTTCATGGCGGTGTCGGGGAGGAGTCGGAGGGTGGCGGTACGCTGGCCCGGGAGGGGGTTCGCCCGGCCGCGCCGGCCACCGGAACGTAGGGGAGGGCGGGTGCGGCGGAGGGCCTCCCGAGGGGGAGGGGGGCACCGTCGGCGCCGGGGAGCGGCCCCCGCCCCGGTGCCCGCTCCGGCCATTCGGCGAGGATCGGCGGGGGGTTCCAGGGCAGGCCGCGTTGCCGGCGCTCGGCGTCGAGGGTGTCCCGCAGGTCCTCCTCGCCCAGTGCGTGGGCGGCGACGATGGCGAGGGCGTAGCAGGCGGGGAGGTAGCGGGGCGGCCGTGGGCCGGAAAAGACGAGGGGCCGCAGGCAGTGCCGGAGCCCGTTTTCCACCTCTCCGGCGCGAAAGGCGAGGAGGGCGAGGACGAGGTCCGGGAGGGCGGAGTCCCGGTAGCGGGGGCCGGCCGCCCGCCCGGCCTCGGCGAGGGCCCGGGCTTCCCCCTCGAGTTGGAGTCGGTAGTGCCCGAGCAGCCGGATCTCCCGGAGGCGGGCAAGGGTGGTGGGGGTGGTCGCGTGGTCGAGCAGGTCGCCCGCCGTGCTGAGGGCGGCGGCGGTGGCCCCGGTGGCGAGCTGGGCGCGGGGGAGGAAGGAGAGCAGGTCGGTCTGCCGGGCGGGGAGCAAGTCGAGGGCGACCCGGCGCTGGTCGTAGAGGGCGGCGAGGATTTCCCGGGCGGCGGGCCAGTCCTCCGCGCGGACGGCCTCTTGGGCCCGCTGGAGCCATTTCCGGCCGGGAAGGGAGAGCGATTCGATCTCCGCCCGTTCGAGGCTGACGGTGGCTTCCCCGCCCTCGAGGATCCGGCGGAACTGGAGGGTATCCGGGCTGGCCCCGGCCAGTCGGCCCCGAATTTCCTGCCCGTCGCGGAGACGGACCGTCCAGGGCTCGTGGAGCCGGGCGCGTTCCCCCGCGGGAAGGATTTCCGCGCAGGTGGCGCTGACGGCAAGGCCTACGAGGAGAAGTACCCCGCGCGTGGCGGCCCCCCTCACGGGAGCACCTCCTTCCCGGAAGGTTCTTTCGCGCCGACGTCCTCTTCCAGCTCGGCGAGCAGGTCCTCCGCCCGGAGGGCGAGCTGCGGATCGAGTGGGCCCGGCTGGTCGAGCATTTCCCGGAGGGAGCGGCGGGCGGCCCGCGGTTTCCCGATCTCCGCGAATTGGCGGGCGCTCTCGTAGTAAGCCTCGGCGGTGAGGTCGGGAAAGGCCCGGTAGAGCGTGTAGATGCGCTGCCAGAAGGGAATGGCCTGCCGGGGCCGACCCTCGGCGGTCTTCAGGCGGGCGAGGCCGGCGAGCGCCTCCGCGCGGAGGCGGCCACGGACTCCCGGCAGGCGGAGGACGGATTGCAGGACGGCTTCGGCATCCGCGTACTCGCCCATCTCCGTGAGGAGGGACCCGCGGAGGAGGCGGGCCCGGGGGGCCCGCGGGTGGTGGGGCAGGCGTTTCTCGAGGCGGGCGAGGAAGCGTTCGGCCGCGGGCAGGGCGCCCCGTTCGCGGGCGAGGAGGGCCAGCCCGTACCAGGCTTCGGCCCGCGCGGAGTGGTCGGGGAATTCCTCGAGAATCCGCCGGAAGTAACGCTCGGCGAAGGCGTAGCCCTCCCTCGCGTGGAGGAGGCCGATCTCGGCGAGCACCGCCGGGTCGAGCTGTTCGACGGGAACGGCCTCATCGACCTCGAGGAGCAGGGTGCGCGCCATGGCCTCCTCGCCGGCCGCCTGCCGCTCCCGGGCGGCGGCGGCCTGCAGGCGGGTGTACCAGGTCAACTCCCCCGCCTTCCGGGCTCGCTCCGCCTCGGCGGCCCGCCATGCGGCGAAGGAAGCCGCCTGGACCAGGGGGTGGTCGGGAAGGGGCGCGGGACCGGTTTCGGCCCGGATTTCCCGGCGCAATTCGCCGAGGGCCGGGACGAGCTCCCCGGCTCCCGCGGCGGCCGGGTCGTTGCCGAAGCGGCGGACAGCCTCGTCGAGGACGGCGAGGGCCTTGCCCGGACGGCCCTCGCGGAGGTGGGCCCACCCCATCCAATAGAGAGCCTCGCCGCGGCGGGGGAGGGTGCGCGTATCCCCCTCGCGGAGGTAGGTGGAAAAGTGGCGGAGGAGAAGATCATGGCGCTCGAGGGCCCGGAAGATCTTGCCCTGCTGGAAGACGGCGTAGGCGTAGAGGTTCCCGGCAGCCGGGGTGACCCGGGCGAAGGCGCGGGTGGCCGCGAGGAGATCCCCCTCTCCCATGAGGATGTCGCCCCGGAGGACGGTCGCCTCCGGTGTCCGCGGGTGGCCCGGGTAGGCCTCGAGAAAGGCCTCGATGGCCTGGCGGGCCCGCGGGTAGTCCTGCCGGCCGTAGTGGGCGGCGGCGATCCGGTAGCGAATCTCCGGGTGGAGGGGATGATCGGGATGCTCCTTGGCGAGCGTTTCCAATTCTTGCAGGGCTTTCCCGTACTCCTTGGCGAAGATCCAGGTGAGGGCGTGCCCGTAGGCGGCCCGGAGGGCGAGGGGATGGTCGGGGTGTTCCCGGCGGAAGCGGGTGAACCCCGCCCGCGCGGCCTCGTACTCGCCGAGCCGGGAGAGGTTGAAGGCGCGGGTGAATTGCCAGCGGGGGACGAGGGAGTGGTCGGGGTAGGAGTTGATGAGGTCCGCAAAGAGGGCGGCGGCTTCCCCGTAGCGGCGGCGTTCCTGCTCGGTGCGCGCCACGAGGTAGAGGACCTCCGGGGTTCGCGCGCTGTGGGGATACCGTTCCTGGAATTCCCGGGCGGCGGCGAGGGTTTCCCCGGCCTTGTCGAGGGCGTAGAGGGCGAGAATCCGCCGGTAGCGGGCCTCTTCCCGCAGGGGTCCGGGCAGCGAGGCATCGCTGGCGAGGGAGCGGAAGACCAGGTGGGCCTCCCGGGGCCGATCGGCGGCGAGAAAGGCCTGGCCGTAGCGGAGGAGGAAGGCGGGTGTGTAGGCCTCCATCCCCTCCAGCTCCTGCAACTGTCCCTCCAGTCGGCTGACCTTCCGCTGCCGGTGGGTGGCCCAGGCATGAGCGAGCGGACCCCTCCCGGTTGCCCTTTCCCGGTGGAGCTCCCGGCGGGCCCGGGTGAGCTGGTGGCGCTGGCGCTCGACCAATTCGCGGTAGGGAGGCACCTGCCGATAGGCGCGAAGGGCCCGCTCGGCCTTTCCCTCGGCGAGAAAGGCGTCCCCGACCTGCAGGCTGCTGAAGGCGAGGACCGCGAGCTCGGGCATCGAATCGAGTTGCCAGGGGGTGGCCTCGATCCAGTCGCCGGCCTCGGCAAAGCGCTCTGCCTCGACCAGCTCCTGGAGAGCCCGCAGCCGGACTTGGTAGCGCAGGGGCGCCGCGGCTCCCGACCGGAAGAAGTGGTCCGCCCAGGCGAGAGCCTCCTCCGTTTCCCCGAGTTGGAAGAGGAGGTGGGCGCGCTGCAGGCCGGCCAGCCCCGCTTCCCGGGTGCCCGGGTAGGTGTCGATGAATTCCGCGAAGCGGTCGGCCGCCGCCCGGAGCTTCCCCTCGCCCCGGTAGGCTTCGGCCAGCGTGTAGAGGACCAGGGAGTGCCGCGGCCCCGGATCGGGAAATGCGGCGAGGTATTCCTCGAGGTACCGGAGGGCCTCCCGGGAGTGTCCGCTCGCCCATGCGGCGTAGCCACGGGCCGGGAGGAGAAGGCGGCGGGCCCTCGGGGTGCGCAGTTCCTCCTCCTGGCCGAAAGTGTCCGCGAGGGAGCCGAAGAGTTGGTGGGCCCGCCCGTAGTCACCGGAGCGAAAGGTGCGCAGGGTGGTGGCAAGGGCATCGTCGAGGGTCAGGCCGCGCAGGGCGGCCTCGGCTCTTGCCGGAACGGGACCGACCAGTCCGAGGAGGACCATGAGGGGAAGGGCGATGCGGGAGGACGGGGGCACAATAAATCCCGAATAGGAATATCAGGTTGCCAAAGGGAGAAGGGCTCTGGCAAGCGCGCGTCGCCACCGGTCCTCGCTTGCGGCGGGCGCGGATGATCCGGAGAGTGGAGGCGTGTGTGGTCGCTACAGCTTTGCGCTGGGGGCCGGCGAGCTCCGGGAGTTGACCGGGAGCGTTCCCGATCCCCTGCCCGTTCCGGTCTACAACCAGCCTCCCGGCGGGCCGGTGCCAGTGCTGGTTGGCCCGGGTGAGTGGTCGAATCTACCGTGGGGCTGGACCCTGGAGGTCGCCGGGAGGCGTCGCTTCGTCCTCAACGCCCGCGCAGAGACCGCCGGGGAGAAACGGATGTTCCGGGGGGCGCTGTCCCGCTCCCGCTGTGTGGTGCCCGCCTCAGGCTTCTTCGAGTGGCAGCGCTCGGGGGACCGGAGCCAGCCCTACTACTTCCTGCCGCGGAGGGATCCCGGCTTGCTCCTCGGCGGCCTCTGCGTGTCGGCTGGCGGGGAGGGCCCCCGGGTCGTCCTCCTCACGCGGGAGGCCGACGAGTGGATGGCCGCGGTGCATCATCGCGTGCCCGCCCTTGTCGATCCCCGCCGGCTGGCCGCGTGGTTCGATCCGTCAGCGGAGCCCGGTGCGGTGGTAGCGGATTGTTGCTTCCCCCGGCCCGGCGAGGTCCTGCGGGCGCGTCCCGTCTCGCGCCGGGTGAACCGGGTGGCGGAGAACGACCCCGACCTCCTCCGCGAGGTTGCCGTCCCGCCGGCTCCGGAAGCGGTGGAGCCGGCGGCCCAGCTCTCCCTGTTCCCCCCGGACCCGGGAGGTCCCTCGTGAGGGCTTCGATCCGCCGCGGCGGCGGCCGGGGCAAAAAGACCCGACTGCTCGGGGCGTTCCTGCTGCTGGGCAGCCCGCTCTTCCCTCCGGCGGCCCCGGCGGGGCCGGAGGAGCGGCCGGCGGGGGAGGAGGGGAGCCCGGTGGTCACGGAGGCGGACCGGCGGCTGGCCGCGATCGTGGAGGCGGAAGGCGTGCTCATGGACTCGTACCGGCGGGGAGAGCTTTCCGAGGCGTCCCTCCTCGCGCGAGCCCAGGGAATCGCCGACCGCTACGAGTCCTTCCTCCGCGACAATCCCGAGCACCTCTACGGGTGGATCCTCGCCGGCAAGTTCCTCCGGACGATCGGGGCGGACCAGCGCGCCTACGAGGCCTTCCGGCGGGCGAATGACCTCGATCCGGAGGTGGCCGTCGTGCAACAGCAGCTCGCCGACATTCTCGTCGGGGAAGGCCGGCACGAGCCGGCCCTCGGTCTCTTCCTGCGGGCGGTCCAGCTGGCCCCGGAGGAGCCCGTCTACCAGGAGGACCTGGGAACCTTCCTTCTCCGCTTCGGCCCCGAGCTGGAAGCGGACGGCGCGGTGGAGGCGGGGCGGGCGCCGATCCTGGCCAGCCGGGCCTTCCGGCGGGCCTACGAGCTGGACCCGGACAATTTCGACCGTGCCTACCGGTGGGCGCAGTCCCTCGAAGAGCGAACGGACCCCGACTGGCCGGCGATTGCCGCGGCCTGGGAGGGCCTCATTCCCCTCCCGGAAACCCGGGCGGGCCGGGAGGCGGTCCGCCTGCAGGTGGCCCGGGCCTGGTTGCGGGCGGGCGAGACCGGACGGGCGCGGGAGTGGTTGGCCCCGGTGCGGACGGAGCCCCTGCGGGCGACCTGGGAGGGACTCCGGGAGGAAGCGGGCTTCCCGTTGGACGCCGGGACGGAAGGGGAACGGGGAGGATCCGCGGAAGCCACAGGCGGGACGGAGGGTTCCCGTTCTGGACAGCCCTGAGGCCGGCGGCTAACCTCGGCTCTCATGCGCCCCAAGAAAGTCGCTTTTCTCACCGCCGGGGGTCTGGCCCCCTGTCTCTCTTCGGCCCTGGCCGGACTCATCCAGCGCTACACGGAGATCGATCCCTCCATTGAGCTGCTCGCCTACCGCAACGGCTACCAGGGCGTTCTCCGCGGGGACCGCATCCCCATCGACGACACCCTCCGGGCGGAGGCGGCCCGGCTGCACGCCTTCGGGGGCAGCCCCATCGGGA
Source organism: uncultured Opitutia bacterium (assembly GCA_913056175.1). Classification (GTDB taxonomy): domain Bacteria; phylum Verrucomicrobiota; class Verrucomicrobiia; order Opitutales; family Puniceicoccaceae; genus CAJXLM01. The sequence goes on from CAJXLM010000002.1 coordinate 12,301, forward strand.
ACAGCCGGGTCAAGCTGACCAACCGGGAGGACTGCGAGAAGCGGGGCCTCGTCGCACCCGGCGAGGATCCGCAGGAGAAGGCGGAGCGCCAGCTGATCGCGGACGGCGTGGACGTGCTCCACACCATCGGGGGGGACGACACGAACACGGCGGCGGCCGAGCTGGCGGCCCATCTCGCCGAGAGCGGCCGGGATCTCACCGTGATCGGCCTGCCCAAGACCATCGACAACGACGTCTTCCCGATCCGGCAGAGCCTGGGGGCAGCCACCGCCGCCGAGCAAGGGGCCCTCTTCTTCCGCAACGTGGTCGCGGAGACCGGGGCCAACCCGCGCATGCTCATCCTCCACGAGGTGATGGGGCGGAACTGCGGTTGGCTCACCGCGGCGACGGCCCGGGAATACCGCCGACTCCTCGACCGGGAGTCATGGTCCCCGGGAATCGGCTTGAGCCGGGAACGCCGGGAAGTCCACGGGGTCTACCTCCCCGAGCGGGAGATCGACCTGGCGGCGGAGGCGGACCGGTTGCGCGGCCTGCTCGACCGTCTCGACGGGGTGAACCTCTTCCTCAGCGAGGGGGCGGGAGTCTCCAGCATCGTCGCCGAGATGGAAAAGCGGGGGGAGGAAGTCCCGCGGGACGCCTTCGGGCACGTCCGCCTCGACAAGGTGAATCCCGGCCAGTACTTCGGCCGGCAGTTCGCCGAGGCGATCGGGGCGGAGAAAGTCCTCGTGCAGAAGAGTGGCTATTTCTGCCGGTCGGCACCGGCGAACGGGGAGGACCTCCGCCTCATTCAGGCCTGTGTGGACCTCGCCGTGGAGTGCGCCCTTCGCCGCGAGCCCGGGGTGATCGGGCACGACGAGGACCGGGGCAATGTCCTCCGGGCGATCGAGTTTGACCGGATCGCCGGCGGTAAGCCCTTCGATCCGGAGGTCGACTGGTTCCGGGCGATGCGCGAGGCGATCGGCCAGCCCTGAGGGGCCGGGGCGCGGAGATCCTCCTGCCGGGGAGAGGGTCGCTTTCCCGCTCCCGCTTCCTATCCCTTGGCAGCGGGCTTGTCGCCCCCGTCCGAGCCCGCGAGCCGGCGGAGGCCGGTGCGCAGGTGGTCGAAGGACTCGCGGAGGGAGGCGCGGGCCTGCTCGACCAGCCGGAAGCGACGGTCGGCGAGGCGCGCCTCCTCGAGGTCGGCCACGGCTTCCTTCCGTTGGGTGCGCACCAACTCCTCGAGGATCCCCTGGTAGGCGGAGACAAAGGACCGCAGGTACTCCTGCCCGCCCCGGCGGGGCTCCTCCACGAGGTCGGCGAGGACCTGGTCCTTCAGGTGATCGGCGAGGAAGGAGCGGGCGTCCGTGCCGAGGCGCAGCTCCTTCACTCGTGCGGGCACCGGCTTGTCCCTGCGCTCCGGCGGCCCGAAGACACTGCGGCGGACACGGACGGCCGAGCGGAAAAGGAGGTAATCCCACCAGCGGCGGCGCACCGGAATCTCGTCGACGGGTAGTTCCGGCACCGGGACCCGCTGCCGGGCGGCGCTTGCTCCCTCCTCCTTTCCCGGGTCGGGGAGGTGATCGTTCAGGTTGATCCCGAGGGTGAGGAGCGCGCCGACCTCCTCCGGGGTGAAGTTCGCTCCGGCGTTCGGTGCGGAGAGGAGCAGGTGCATCCGCTGGCGGCTTTCCTCCTCCATGGCCCCCACTTCCGCCCGGAGAAGGGGAGCAAGGCGGTCGCGCTCCAGCTGGGCGAGGCTCTCCCCGGTCTCCCACCAGCCCGCGAGGGCGTCGGCCGCTTGCTGGTGCAGGCGGTGGAGGAAGCGCTCCGCGTCCGCCCGGAGCAGGCGTTCGTGCTCCTCGGTGGGGCGGGCGAAGGCGTGGTCCCAGTCGATCTCGCGGAGCTGGTCGACCGCGGCAATCCGCTCTTCGGCCCTCCGCTTCCGCTCGTCGATGGCCGCGCGGATCCGGCGGAAGGCATCGTCGCCCCCGCTCCCGAGATGGGTTGCGAGGCCCTGCTCGAGCCGGTGGGCCCGCCGGAGGGTGTCCTCGCGGAACTCGCGGACATAGTCCGAGCCGTTCAGGTAGTCCTCGAGGTCCCCGACCAGCCGGCGGAAGGGCTCCGGCTCGGGCGGGGCCTCCCCGGAGGGGGCGAGCACACTGCGGGCGGCCTGGAGGAGGTCGATCGGGTAGACCTGGAGCCGGCCCGCCTCGAAGGCCTCGCGCACGGAGGCGCTCATGGCAAGGGAGCGGAAGGTGTCGACGATGCGGGAGGGGTCGCTGCTCTCGAGGCTCGGCCGGAGGCGGCCGTCGGGCTCGAGGTCCTGCTTGGAGTGGTCCACGTTCACGACGAGGAAGATGCGGCTGAACTGGGCGAGCAGTTCCCCGAACTCCTCGAAGACCGCGTCGAGAAAGAGGTTGTCCGCGCGGACGACGAAGAGGGCACAGGCCGCCCGGTCGCGGAAGTCGCGGGTCATCCGGTCGTAGCCGAAACGCATTTTCGCGAAGAGACCCGGCGTGTCGACGAGGACGGCGGCGGCCTGCTCCAGCTCGGTGGCGGGCAGCCCGATGTCCACCCGCTCGATGGCGGCGGGATGGTCGTGGGTCGGCTCGAAGGTGCGGTCCTCCTCCTCCGCCCGGCGAACGGCCGCGGCGAGGTCTCCGTAGGCGTCACGCACGGTCTCCTGGAGGGCGGGATTGTCGGAGTGTTCCGTGGTGCTCCCGTCGAAACGGGTCAACCGGTAGTACGGGGCGGCCGCGTGGCGCACGTAGACCAGGCAGGGATAGGCAGGCAGGCTGGAGACCTCGCTCACGTAGGACCCGCTGATCGCGTTCATGAGCGTCGACTTCCCGCTCTTCAACGGGCCAAAGATGAGCAGGTACGATTCCTCCCCGGAAATCTTCTCGCGGAGACGGGCGAGCTCCTCCCGGTTTGCGTCGAGCCCCTGCAACAGGTCGGGCAACCCGAGTTCGGAGGCGCTCGCGTGCAGCTCCGGGATGGCGTGGTCGAGCGTGCGGGCGAAGGGCTCGAGGAGGGCGGTGAGGCGACGGCAGAATCTCTGGATTTCAGTCCTCATCAGGATGCGGGTGGGGGAAGGTCAGCGGGTGGGACGAACCCATACGGCAATCGGTCCTGGAAAGAAACCCATGGGTGGCGGGGGAAGAGCAGGATCCGGGCGGACGGCCGGGGGGATCAAGACCGCAACCAGTCGCGCACGGCCGCCACCACCTCGTGGCGCTCCTCCTCCCGCAACTCGGGATAGAGGGGCAGGCTGAGGCATTCGCGGGCGGCTCGGTCCGCTCCCGGATAGGGTCCCCGGTTCTCCGCGGAAAAACAGGGCTGCCCGGGGAGGGTTCTCGGATAGTAGATTTCCGTGCCGATTCCCCGTTCCCGGAGGTGACGGGCGAGGTCGTCCCGGTGGCCCTCCCCCGGCACGCGGAGGGTGAACTGGTTCCAGGCGCCCTCGCGGTCCGGGTAGCGAAAGGGGAGGACCAGCCGGGCTTCCTCCTCGCCGGGCAGGCAGGGCCCGGATCGGCAGGGACAGGTGCCGGGGGAGGGCGTCTCCGGGCGGAGGACACCCGGCTCCGCCGCGAGTTCCTCGGCGTAGGCGAGGGCGTGGTGGCGGCGGGCGGCGAGGGACTCCCCGAGGTAGGGGAGCTTGACCCGGAGGAGGGCTGCCTGGAGCGCGTCCAGCCGGAAGTTGCCGCCGAGGTGCCGGTGGTGGTACTTCGGTTGCATGCCGTGGACCCGGAGCACCCGGGCCCGCTCGAGGTCCTCGGCGTTGCGGGCGACGAGGAGTCCGCCGTCCCCGAGACCCCCGAGGTTCTTGGTCGGGAAGAAGCTGAACGCGCCGTAGTCGCCGAGAGTTCCGGTTTGGGTGTCCCGGTGGCGCGCCCCGAGCGACTGGGCGGCGTCCTCGATGACGGTGAGGTCGTGCTCGGCGGCGAGCGCGAGGAGGTGGCCCATGTCGGCGGCCTGGCCGAAGAGGTGGACGGGAAGGATCGCGCGGGTCCGGTCGGTTTGCCGGGCGCGGGCGTCCTCCGGACGGAGGAGGAAGCAGGCCGGGCAGATGTCCACGAAGACCGGCTCTGCCCCCACTCTCCGGATGCAGCTGGCGGAGGCAAAGAAGGTGAAGGCGGGCACGAGAACCTCGTCGCCCGGACCGATGCCGGCGGCCAGCAGGGAGACGAGCAGGGCGTCCGTTCCCGAACTCACCCCCACGCTGCCGGCGACGCCCAGCCAGTCGGCCATCTCGGCCTCGAAGGCCTCCACCTCGCGCCCGAGAATGTACTGGCCGGAGGCGAGGACCCGGCGGAAGGCCTCCTCGAGGGGCGCGCGGAGAATTTCGTGCTGGCGGGTGGGGTCGAAGAGGGGGACGGCCATCAGCGGGAGGATGGCACCCGGGCCAGCCGGGGGAAAGGGGCAAAGTCCCCTCAGGCGCGCTGGCGGAGCGGCCGGAGGAAGGTGGCGCCGGTGATGAGGGCGACCACGAGGGTGGAGCTGCCGGCGGTGAGGAGGACCGCACCGGTGTTGACGGCGGCCTGCTTGGTCACGCAAGCGTGCCCGCCCCCGCAACCGCAGTCCATCGCCCCCATGGGGGTTGCCCCGGACTGGGTGAACAGGCCGGCGGTGAGGAGAACGGCACCGAGGAGGAGGAAGGCGGCGGGCAGGATGCGGAGGATCAGTTTCATGGGGAGAGGGGATAAGGCTAACGGACAAGGCTGTCAAATGGCTTTGCGGGCGGATTCCGGGCTCATCCGGGGACCGCCCCGGTCGCCTCGAGCGAGTCCGCGGGTGGCAAGGCCCACCGGCGGACGCCGTGGATGCGCACGGCGAAGCCCGGGGAGGAGAGGACGGAGGCGGGTGGACCCTTCGGCTCGGGGAGGCCGGCCAGCCGGAAAAGATCCGTCGACCCCTCGAGCAGCTGGGCGGAGCGGAAGCGGTAGGGCTCGTGGGAGAGGGTCCCCGTGCGGAGGGTCTCGCCCGGGTGGAGACGGGCGAAGAGGCGGTAGCGCTCGAGGAGGAAGTGCTCCAGACTGCCGGCGAGGGCTTCCCGGGTCGGCTCGGCGGGATCGGAGGTCCACCGGTAGCGCTGCCAGCGGGTCCACTGGCCGCGGACGAGCGGCCGGGCGTGGAAGTCGGTCTCCACCGTGCCCTCGTCCACCTGGATCTCCGCCCGCCGGTAGGGGATCCGGAAGAATTGGCGAGCGATCCACACTGCGGGGCCGAGGGAAGCATCGAGGGAGAAGAACCACACCCCGGTGCGGCCCTCCGCATCGATGGCGTAGGTGCGCAGGTTCAGTTCATCGAGCTTGCGCAGTCCCGGCAGTTGCGGGAAGCCGGTCGGGCGGATGCCCTGCATACGGAAGGCCACGACCCCGACCCAGGCCCTGCCCGCGTAGGTGTGCACACCCAGCTCGGGGGGCAGTACGGCCTGCACCACCGGTACCGGGAGGGGCCAGTGGAGGAAGAGGAGATTCGACCAATACTGGTGGAGCAGGACCGGTCTCATCGGGCGGGGGGAGCGGCTCAGTCCGGCAGGTCTCCCGACCAGGCCGCCCGGTTCCCGGCGGCGTCCTCGGTTTCAAGAAGGAGGGGAGTGCCGGCGGGCCCGAGATCCTCCGGCAGGCGGAAGGACTCCTCGCGGCTGTCGAAGAGCCCGTCCACCGGCAGGAGCGGTCGCGGCTCTCCCCCGTCGATACGGAAGGTCAGGGAGACAATGCGGCTGTGGCCGTCGGTGGCCCGGATCCGCCGGGGGTGGTCGGCTTCCGGGCCCTGCAGGACGGGGTCCTCCGGGTCGAGGAGGACGAGGGCGCCCTGCTTCTCGGAGGTGAGGCCGGTGCCGGGGAGATTGCTTCGGCGGTCGCTGGCGACGACGCGGGGCTCGTAGTGGCCGGCGGGGAATCCGGAGACCTGCTGGGAGTGGAAGGGCTCCGCGAGGTCGCGGGCGAGGAGGGTCCAATCCTCTTCCCCGAGGCGGCGGAGGTAGAGGTCGTAGCGGAGCTCGTCCCCGTTGGGGTCGGAGGCTTCCCAGAGCACGGAGAGCCAGCCGCGCTCCTCGTGGACCACCACCGGGGGTCCGCCGGGCCCGTTGGCTCCGCTCCCGTTCCCGTGGTTTCCGCCCCCGTTGTTCTGGAACAGCTGGGCCAGCCCCGTGCGTTGCTTCGACGGGGGTGGGCTGGGCAGCCTCTCCAGCCGGACCGGCAGGCTGCGGATTCTCCGGAAGACGGGGGCCTCATTGGGGAGTTGGTAGAAGACCTCGGCCCGGCGCAGGACGGCGTCCTCCGGGCCGAGCCGCAGGCGGAACTGGAGGAAACGGCCCGGGGGGCTGGCGATCCTCCCGGCGGCGAGAGGAGTCCACGCCGACCAGGAGGAGTCCGGATCGGCCCGGTTGCCCGAGCGGGTCTCCACGGCGAGGTCCCCGAGCTGGCGACCCGTGGCGTGGAGGCGGCCCCAGCGGACCTTGTGGCCGGCGTCGAAGACATCGGAGGTGTACTGGCCAGGGGTGGTACCGCTGGCCGGGCGGACCCGGTAGAGCCGGGCGGGGTTGCTGCTGGCGACCCAGACCCCCTCCGCCCCAGGCGAGGCGAGGGCGGAGATCTCCCCCCCTTCCCGACCTTCGGCGATGAGGCTCCAGTCGTAGCGGTCCTCGAAGTTGTAGAGCCGGGCCCGCCGGTCCGAGCCGAGGAGGATGCGGTCTCTCCAGAGAGTGGCGGCGAGGACCTGTTCCTCACCGGAGGCGACGAGGAGCGGGTGGATGAAGCCGCCCGCGTCGATGGAGAACAGGCCGGAGGGCAGGCCGCGCGGTCCTTGCGGAGCGGGGGCGGAGCCTCCGCCCCCGTTTCCGTTGGAGGGGCCGCTCGGGGAGCCGGAGCCACCCCCGCCGGTTCCCCCCGGTCCCCCGTTGCCGCTCCCCGCTTCCCCGCGGTAGACGGCGATCCGCACGCTGCCGTCGGCGGCGGGAAAGAGTCCGCGGACTTCTCCCGCCCCGAGTTCGGCGAGGGTGCGGACCTGCGGTTCCCCGGGGCCTTGCCGGAGGAGGTGTCCGTTCGGCCCGGTGGCGAAATAGAGGGTGCCCCCGGTGCCGTGGGCGAAGGTGAAGACGTGGGTGGAGGCGGTTTCCGCGACAACCTCGGGCTCGGCCTCCGGCTCCCCGGGATCGATGCGCAGGATCCGGCCCGGGGCCCCCGTGGCCACGAGGAGGTGGCCCTCGTGGGCGGGATCCTCCCGGATTTCCCAGAGGTAGTCGACCGGGAGCGAGGCGAAGACCTCCGGGGAGGCGCCCGGGGAAGCGATCCGGTAGAGGCGACCATCCGGCGAGGTCCCGATCCAGAGGACACCGTCCCCGCCCAGGTGGAGGGCGCGGACGAGGGGGGCCGGCGAGGAGAAGACGCGGGACCAGGTCCCGGTGGACGGCTCCCCGGCCGCCTCCGCGGGGTTCCCGTCCTCGGCCCCCGGGGGGTCGTAGCGGTAGACGGCGGCGGGGCCCCCGGTGCTGGCATAGACCGGCCCGCCGGCCCCGCCGGCGGCGAGGTCCCAGATAATGGCCCCGGCTTCGGGAGCGCCGTGGTCGCGGAGACGGGGGCCGGCGGTGAGGGCTCCGTTCCAGTGGAGGGAGAGCGAGTCCAGCTCGCCCCGTTCCCAGGCCCCGTAGCCCTCGAAGACCTGGCTCTCGGTCTGGACGGCCCGGGCGGCGGGGAGGAGGAGGGCGGCGAGGAGGCCGGCGCGGAGGAGGGGGAACAGGCGTTGCATGGGGTCAGGATTCCGTGGGGAGAAGGAGTTCGGCGTTGCCGGTGAGGAGTCCCTCGACGGGGAGGCGGGTTTCCCAGACGACTTCCTCGCGGAGGAGGTCCTCGCCGTTCACCCGTTGGGCGGAGGAGGAGAGGCGGAGGACCGAGGGGGGGAGCCCCTCGAGGCGCTGTCCCTCCAGTCGGAGCCCGGGGGAGGGCCGGAGAAGCTGGAGGTAGAGAAAACCGTTCGGCCGGAGGTCCTCCAGCTCCCCGAGGAGGGCCTCGAGGGACCGCCCCGGATAACCCGCCCGGAGGAGCCGGTTCTCGTTGAGTTGGTCGGCATTTCCCACCCGGAGCCGGAAGGTCGTACCGGGCGGGCCCCCGGGAATCGGCACCTCGACCCGGCGGACCCGCTCGGAGCCGTCCGCCCCCCGGGTGCGCAGGTGCACGCCGACGGACTCGCCGGGCCGGAGGCGCGCCGAATCGAGCCGGACCTCCTCGAGGGCTTCCTGGGGCTCGCCGGGGCGCACCCGCAGGTCGGCCTGCAGGCCGGTCACCCGGGGAAAGGTTTCCGTGCCGCGGAGGACTTGTTGGAAGAGGTCGGTGAGGTAGAAGAGCGGATCGGAGAAGATCCCGGCCTCGGGCTGGCCGAGCCCGACCATGGAGGGCAGGTCGCTCCCCGCCCCGGGACCGAGCCGGCGGAAGTGGAGGGGCTCCTCCCGCCCCTCGAGGGTGACGGTCAGCTCCGCCTCGACGAGGGAGCGGTCGTACTTTTCCGGCCGGGCCTCGAGGGCCTGGGAGAGGTAGGCGAGGAGCATCCCCGGGAGGATTTCCCGGTGCTCGGCGATGTCTCCGTGGAGCACCTCGTCCTCCCCGTCGCCGAAGCGGACCTCGACCGGGACGACATAGGGCCGCCGCCCGATCTCCGCCTGGATCCCGGGGCGGTCGTCCTGCCAGAGGGTTCCCTCGATGCCGCCGAAGTTGGCGATCTTGAAACTGTTGCGGTAGTTGCTGACCACATCGACCACCTCGGCGGGTCCGACGGGCAGTTCAGTGGACCCATTGCCGAACATCGGGTGGCCGAAGGCGATGACACGGTTGCCCCGGCGGGCGGTGATCGTGCCAACCCCGCCCATGGTGATGTCCCCGGCGGCGAGGAGGACGGCGAGGGGCTCGCCGGCCCCGTAGGAGGATTGGATGGCGCTGTCCTGGCCGGCGGCGCCCCCTTCGAGGGACCAGCCGCGTCGCTTCCACCAGGGGTTCACCCGGGCGCGGGCGGCCGGGCTGAGGCCGCTGGCGGCAAGGGAGAGGGGAAGGGAGGCGGGCTGCAGCCCACCACTCCCGGTGGGTGCCTCGGCCGGAAGGGCCGGAGCGGGGAACCGCGCGGCGGTGGAGCGGGATCCCCCGCCCGGGCCGCCGGCCTCGCCGGCCTCGCGGAGGGGGAGGTCGGGGAGGTCGTACAGTTCCTCCATGGCGGCGATCGGGGTGACCCCGATGAGAGTCTTGTCCTTCGACCAGGGGAAACCGTAGGCGTAGGCGCCGGCGAGGCGGCCGTCGATGTAGACAGGGCTGCCGCTCATGCCGGAGACCGGGCCGGTCATGGTGTTGAGGGCATCGGTGGCCCGGCAGAGGAGGACGGGAAGCTGGGGCCCGGCAAAATCCTCGAGTACGCCCACGACCTCCAGAGGGAAGCTCTCGACCCGGCCGGGGCCGACCGCGGTCCGCCACTCCCCGGTGTCGCCCGGCTCGATCTCCGCGAGCGGGATCGTTGGCGCGGCGGGCACCGCCGCTGAGAGGGGGCCGGCACAGAGGGCACCGAGGGCGAGGGCGAACAACGCCCCGCGGCGGGCGCGAGAGGGGAGGCGCCGGGGGGCCTCAGGAGAGGACCGGGTTTTCCCGGGAAACGGCAAAGAGGAGAAAGGCAGCATAGAGAAGCAGGAGGAGGAAGGCGGTCCGGCGACCGATGTGTCCGCGCGACCAGGCGAGCCCGGCGAAGAGGACGGTGAGGGCGATCACCCCGAAGTACTCCACGCGCAGGATCGTGGGCGCCACCGGAAAAGGAAAGGAAACCGCCCCGATACCGCAAATGAGAAGAAGGTTGAACAAGTTGGAGCCAATGACGTTGCCCACGACCAGCCCGCTCTGCCGGCGGTACGCGGCGACCCCGGCCGCCCCCAGTTCCGGCAGGCTCGTGCCCACCGCCACGAGGGTGATCCCGACGAGGGTTTCGCTGACCCCGGCGCGCCGGGCGAGTTCGCTGGCCCCGGCCACGGCGAGATCCGCCCCCAACCAGAGCAGGAAAGTGCCGCCGGCGACGAGGAGCAGGGCCACGGCGGGTCCGCCCCGGGCCCGCGGGATTTCCCCGGCCACGGATTCTTCGTAGTGGGAGCCCCGCACGCTGCGCACCAGCAGGAGGAGGTAGAGCCCGAGGAGGGAGAGGAAGAGGATCCCGTCGAGCGTGGAAAGACCGCCCCCGAAGGCCGCGAGGAAGGGAAAGAGCAGGGTCGTCCCGACCAGCAGGGGGAGTTCCTGCCGGACGAGGCGGGACTCGACGGCCAGCGGGTGGATGAGGGCGGCCACCGCGAGGATGAGCCCGAGGTTGGCCGCGTTGCTCCCGATGATGTTCCCGACGGCCAGTCCCTCCCGCCCTTCGGCCAGGCTGACCGCGGAGGTGAACAGCTCCGGGGCGGAGGTGGCCGCGGAGACCACGGTGAGACCCACCACAATCGGGGGAATGCGCAGCTGCAGGGCGAGGCTGGCCGCTCCCCGGCTGAGCCCGTCCCCACCGACGAGGAGGAGGACGAGGCCCCCGAGGAGGGCCAGCCAGAGGAGAGGCGTGCCGCTCTCGGCAAGCGAGACGAAGGCGATCGTGCTGGGGGCGGGGGTCATGCGAAGCAGCGAAGGGTTGGAGCGGCCCGCGCGGATGGCAATCCCGGGAGGGAGCAACGGGCAACGGTCTTGACGATGGGGCCCGGCGGGAACACCTTCTTCGCTTCCTCCCAACGCCCCGCCACGGCCGTGAGCTCCCTGAAGAACACCCTCAACCTCCCGCAGACTGATTTTCCCATGCGGGCTTCCCTCGTGAAGCGGGAGCCCGCCCGCGTGGAGCATTGGAAGCGAATCGGCCTGTACCGGAGGCTCCAGGAACGGAACGAAGGGGGGGAGATCTTCCTCCTGCACGACGGGCCCCCTTTTACGAACGGCGACGTCCACATCGGAACCGCCCTCAACAAGACCCTCAAGGACATCATCCTCCGCTTCCAGGCCCTGCAGGGGCGGGCGACCCCGTACCATCCCGGCTGGGACTGCCACGGCCTACCCATCGAGCACAAGGTCTCCCGGCAACTGCAGGAGGAGGGCCGCGAGCTCTCGCCCCTGGAGACCCGCCAGGCCTGCGCCGAGTTTTCCCGCAGCTACATCGAGCGCCAGCGCCAGCAATTCGAGCGTATGGGGGTGCTGGCGGATTGGGAGAACGAGTACCGGACGATGGACCCCGCCTACGAGGCGGAGATCCTGCGGACATTCGCGGACTTCGTGGAACAGGGCTTCGTGTACCGGAGCAAGAAGCCCGTCTACTGGTCGATCCCCTGCCGGACCGCCCTCGCCGAGGCGGAGATCGAGTACCGGCCGCACGTGAGTCCGGCGGTGTTTGTCGCCTTCCCGCGGGAGGGTGGGGAAGGGGAGGCCGTGGTGATCTGGACGACCACGCCCTGGACGCTGCCGGCCAACCGGGCCGTGGCGGTGCACCCGGAGATCCGCTACGAGGAAGTGGAGAGCGCGGGCGTACGCTACCGGGTGGCGACCGAGCAGGCGGCGGTCTTCGCGGAGGCGGTGGGTGGGAAGCGGCTGGGCGAGGCCGGCGCGGTTCCCGGCCGGGACCTCGAGGGGTGGCAGGTTCTTCCTCCCTTCGCGGAGGAATCCGTGCCGGTGGTGGCGGCCGAATTCGTGACGGCGGACACCGGGACCGGCTGTGTGCACATCGCGCCCGGGCACGGCGAGGAGGACTACCTGCTCGGGCGAGCGCTGGGCCTCGAGGTGTACTCCCCCCTCGACGACGACGGACGCTACCGGGACGACGGACGGATCCCGGAGGCCCTCGTGGGGGCCTCGGTGCTCGAGGACGAAGGCGGCTCGGAAGCCAACCGCCGCGTGCTCTCGCTCCTCGGGGAGAGCGGGCGGCTCCTCGCCTCCGGGCGGTGGGAGCATTCCTACCCGCATTGCTGGCGCTCGAAGACCCCGGTGGTCTTCCGGGCCATGGACCAGTGGTTCGTGGCCCTCGACCATGCCGGGCTGCGGTCCCGGGCCCTCGAGGCGATTGACCGGGTCGCCTGGGAGCCGGCCTGGGGCTCGCGGCGGATCCGGGGTGCCGTGGAGTCCCGGCCGGACTGGTGCGTCAGCCGCCAGCGCAGCTGGGGCGTGCCGGTGCCGGCCTTCTTCGACGGGGAGGGCGAGCCCTACCTCGACGCGGGGGTGGTGCGGGCGGTGGCCGCGAAGGTGGCCCGGGAGGGCTCCGACCTCTGGTTCCGGGCGAGCGCCGAGGAACTCCTCGCGGGGATCGACCTGCCGGCAGGGTGGGATCCGGCGCTTCTCCGGCCCGGGGGAGACACCCTCGATGTATGGATCGACTCGGGGTGCAGCCACCGGGCGGTCCTGCGGGCCCGTGGGTTGCCCTGGCCGGCGGACCTCTACCTCGAGGGAAGCGACCAGCACCGTGGTTGGTTCCAGAGCTCGCTCTGGACGGCCATGGCCAGCTTCGGAGAGCCTCCCTACCGCGGGGTGCTCACCCACGGTTTCGTGGTCGGCCAGGACGGTCGCAAGGTCTCCAAGAGCGACGGGAAGCCCCTTACCGTGGACCGGGTGGTCGAGGACTACGGGGCGGACATCGTGCGGCTGTGGACCTGTTCGGAGGACTACCGGGGCGACCTGCCCTTTTCGGAGGAAATCCTCTCCCACGTCAGCCAGGCCTACCGGAACCTGCGCAACACCCTCCGCTTCCAGATCGGCAACCTCTTCGACTTCACGGCGGCGACGGACGCGGTTGAGCCCGCCCGGCTCGATCCCCTCGACCAGTGGGCGCTCGGCCGTTTCCAGGAGCTCCTCCCCGTTCTCGAGTCGGCCTACCGGGAGTACGCCTTCCACCGGGTCTACCAGGAGGTGACCCGTTTTTGCGGTCAGGTCCTTTCGGCGACCTACCACGACATCCTCAAGGACCGGCTCTACACCCTCGCGCCCGGCGATCCCCTCCGCCGTTCCTCGCAGAGTGCCCTTTTCCGGATCTGCGACGGGCTGTGCCGGGTGCTCAGCCCGGTGCTCGCCTTCACCGCGGACGAGGCCTACTCCTTCCTGCACAACGGCGCGGAGTACGGGGAGGCGGCGGCGGCCCTCGCCGGTTGGCCCACGGACTTCCCGGCCCCGGCGGACGCGGAGGCGGTGGCCGAGGTGGAGGCGCTCCTCCAGTGGAAGTCGAACCACCTCAACGAGGTCATGGATGCCCGCCGCCAGGACAAGACGATCGCCTCCAGCCTCGACGCGCGGGTGACCGTGCGGGGCGGTCGCCAGCACCCGCTGTTCGCGAGCCTGGAGAGGTGGGCCGATCGCTTGCCCGAGTGGTGGATCGTCTCCCAGGTCGAGCTGGTTCCGGAAGAGGGCGGCGGCGAACCCGTCGCCGAAGTGAGCCACGCCGAGGGTGTCCGCTGCCCCCGGACCTGGCGCTGGGTTCCCTCCCTCGTGGAAACCGAGGAGTGGGGCCCGGTGTCCGCCCGCTGTGCGGAGGTCCTCCGGCAAACCCGCCAACCCGCCTGAACCCCTTTTCCCTGATCCCGATGGCTGCCAGCAAAAAGACTCCCTCGAAGAAAACGGCGCCGAGCGCCTCCTCCCCAACCGGGAGCGGCAAGAAGACCGCCGCGAAGAAGGCGGGGAGTGCGGCCGCGGCGAAGAAGGCGGCGAAAAAAGCGACCGCCTCCCGGGCCGGCACGGCATCGGCGACGAAGAAGACCGCGGCCAAGAAGACCGCGGCGAAGAAGGCGGCGGCCCGCAAGGAAACCACCCGGAAGACCGCCGCGAAGAAGACGGCGGCGAAGAAGACGGCCGCGAAGAAGACCGCGGCAAAGAAGGCCGCCGCGAGCCCAAAGAAGGCCGCCGGGGGCACCCGCCGCGCGGCCGCGGGTACTTCCTCCCCGAAGAAATCCGCACCGGCGGCGAAGAAGTCCTCCGCATCGACCGGGGGCAAGGCGAGCCTGCGGGAGAGGGAGGAAATGATCCGCAAGCGCACCCGGAAGGAGACCGCCGGCACCTCCACCCCGACGAACGCCCCCGTCTTCACCCTCGGGGACGTGCGCGACTACCTCCGCCAGCAGAAGGCCTCGGCGGAGGCGGCGGCCACCCCCGCGAAGAAGGCGAAGGCGGCCAAGGGCGCCACGAAGAAGACGGCCCGCAAGGCGGCGGAAACCCCGTCGACCCCGGAGTCCCCGGCCCCCCCGGCCCCCCGCAAGAGCCAGTCCTTCGGTGCGGCCTCGGTGGCGGACCTGCTCGGTTTCGACCCCACCCAGAAGGACGAGACGGCCCTCAAGGACCGGGACGAGAAGGACGTGCCCAAGAAATTCCTCCCCTATTTCCGGGCTCTCCTCCGGCTGCACGAGGAGGTCCTCGAGGGCCTGCACCGCCACTCGGAGGAGACCCTGCGGCGTTCCAGCAAGGAGGATTCCGGCGACCTGAGCAGCTACGGCCAGCACATGGCGGACGCGGGTACGGAGAGCTACGAGCGGGACTTCGCGCTCAGCCTCGTTTCCTCGGAGCAGGAGGCCCTCTACGAGATCGACGAGGCGCTCCGGCGCATCCACGAGGGGACCTACGGGATCTGCGAGATCACCGGCAAGCCGATCAGCCGGGAACGGCTGCGAGCGGTACCCTTCACCCGGTACTCCGTCGAGGGCCAGCGGGAGGTGGAGAAGCGCCAGACCCGGCAGGTGCAGCGAGCGGGGATCCAATCCTCCCTCGATGGGGAGGAGAGTCCCGTGCTCGGGGATGACGATTCCGGCGAGGAGTAAGGCCGGTTCCGGGTGGCGGACCTACGGGCTCTTCTGGCTCGTGGCGGGTCTCATCCTCGTCACCGACCAGGGCAGCAAGCTCCTCCTCACCCGCCTCCTGCCCTATGGCACCTACGGCCCCTTTCCCGGGCCCGGCGGGAGCGAGCCCATCGAGGTGGTGCCGGGGTTCTTCCAGCTCGTGCACATCGGTAACACCGGGGCGGCCTGGGGCCTGCTCAGCGGCCACCAGTGGATCCTCATCGCGGTGGGGGTGGCGGCCCTGCTGGTGCTCTTTTTCTGGCGTCATGGCCTCGAGATCCGGCGGCTGCGCTTCCAGGTCGTCTTCGGGCTGATCGTGGGCGGGATTGTCGGCAACCTCCTCGACCGTGTCCTCCGGGGCCATGTGGTCGACTTCCTCGATGTGCACTTGCCCGGGTTCGCGCCGCTGGGCCTTCCCCCCTACCGCTGGCCGGCCTTCAACGTGGCGGATGCGGCGATTTTCAGCGGGGTCTTCCTCTACCTCCTTCTTTCCTTCCTTCCCCTGCGCCAGGCGGAGCGTCCTCCCGGCGGGGACGGGAACGAATCGTGACAGGGAGGACCCATTCTGCCATGCTCAGTGGGCGCCGGAAGAGCCGGGGTTTCGCGCCCGCGCTCCCGGAGTGGTGATGGATCCAGCAGATGCCAGCATTCGGGCGGTGGACCTCTCCCGGTCCTTCGGGAGGCACCGCGCCATCGAGGGGGTCTCCTTCGCGGTGGGCCGGGGGGAGGTCGTCGGTTTTCTCGGGCCGAACGGTGCGGGCAAGTCCACCACCGTGCGAATCCTCACCGGCCTGTTGCGAGCCAGCTCCGGCGAGGCCTGGGTGGAGGGGCACTCCCTCGCGCGGGAGCCGGAAAGGGTGCAGCAGCTGCTCGGGTACATGCCGGAGAACAATCCGCTCCCGGAGGATCTCCGGGTGGGGGAGTTCCTCCGCTACCGGGCCGCCCTGAAGGGGCTGCGCCGGCGGCGGGAGAGGGAGCAACGGGTGGGGGAACTGCTCGTCCAGTGCGACCTGCAGCGGGAGACCGAGCGGAAGCGGATCGGCAAGCTGAGCAAGGGCTACCGGCAGCGGGTCGGACTCGCCGATGCCCTACTCGCCCACCCGCGGGTGGTCCTCCTGGACGAGCCGACCCTCGGTCTCGATCCGCACCAGGTACTCGGATTCCGCCGGTTGGTGGAAGGCCTGCGGGGCTCGTTGACCCTGGTGCTCTCCAGCCATGTCCTCCCGGAGGTGGAGCGGCTCTGTGACCGCTCGGTGATCCTCAACCGGGGCCAGGTAGTGGCCGCGGGGACCCCCGCGGAACTGCGGGAGCAGTTCGCGGCGGGGCGTACCTACCACCTCCGGGCCGAGGGTTCCCCCGCCGAGATCGGGGACCGGC
Organism: uncultured Opitutia bacterium; assembly: GCA_913056175.1. Lineage (GTDB taxonomy): Bacteria > Verrucomicrobiota > Verrucomicrobiia > Opitutales > Puniceicoccaceae > CAJXLM01. Next base: position 28,448 of record CAJXLM010000002.1, read on the forward strand.
TCCGGCGGGTGGATCCCACCCTCTGCCGGGAGGAGGATCCCGTGGAGGAAGGGGGGAGGGTCCATCATCTCCGTTTCTCCTCCGGGGCGGAGCCCGACCTCAGCCCCCGGTTCGTGGAGGCCCTCGAGGCGGCCGGAGCGATCCGGCTGCACGCGATCCACCGGGAGGAGGCCTCCCTCGAGGACATCTTCCTCGCGGCGACCCGGCCCTCCTGGAAGGAGCGCCAGCGGCCCGGGCGGGCGGAGGACCACCCGGCGGGGAGGGGAGGGGACGCGTGAGGCGATTTTTCCGGGTCCTCGCCCACGAGTGGCGCTGCCTCTGGTTGTCCCCGGCCAGCTACGTGGCCGGGGTCCTCTTCCTGCTGCTCCTCGGCCTCCTCTACTGGGCGATCCTGCGGGGGTTCACCCTCCTGCCCCAGGAGCAAACCCCGGCCACCCAGTTCTTCCGGCTCTTCTGGATCCCGGTCTTCTTCGTCGTCCCCCTGCTCACCATGCGCGGCTTTGCGGAGGAGCGGCGCACGGGCATGCTCGAGCGCACCCTGACGACCACCGTCCGCCCCGTGCAGCTCGTGCTGGCGAAATTCGGGGCGGTCTACGGGTTCTACCTCCTCCTCTGGGCGGCCACCCTCCTCTTCCCGTGGATCGCCGTGCAGGGAACCTCCCTGGAAGCCGGGCGCCGCCTGCTCTACGACCTCCCCTCGCTCTGGGGAGGGTTGCTCTTCGTCGCGGTGAGCGGGCTCCTCTTCCTCTCCCTCGGGCTCTTCTGCTCGAGCCTTTCCCGCAGCCAGCTCGTCAGCGCGATCCTCTCCTTCACCGGGCTCTTCCTGGTCATTGCGGGCAGTCGGCTCCTCCTCGAGATTCCCCGGGTCACCCCGGATGCGCCCGGGGGGTTCGAGGGGCCGGTGCGCTACCTGCAGGTCTTCGAGCACCTCCTCGACTTCAGCGCGGGGATCGTGGATACCCGGCCCTTCCTCTTCTACCTATCGGGGACCGTCCTCTTCCTCTTCCTGACCACCGTGGCGGTGGCGCGTCGCCTGTGAAACGGGGCCGGGAGGACTTCCGCCGGCTGAACCGGCTCCGCCTGGGGAACACCCTCCTCCAGGTCCTGCTCGCCCTCCTCCTTCTCGGTGCCCTCAACTACCTCGGCTCGCGGTACTACGAGCGCTGGGACTGGACGGAGGACCGCCGGTTCTCCCTCTCCCCGGAGACCCGGGCCCGCCTCGCCCAGTTGGCCGAGCCTGTCGAGATCCTCGTGGTGCTTCCCAGCGGAGGGGAAGGCGCACCCACGGAACGCCTCCTCGCGGACCTCCGCCGCCTCCTCGGCAACTTCCGGCGGGTCGCGCGGGAGGAGGGCAACCCGAACCTCTCCGTCGAATTCATCGATCTCTACAAGGACCGGCGGCGCGCCCGCGAGGTGCTCGGCCGCCACGGGGTTTCCACCCCCGAATCGATCCTCGTGGTCTCCGGCTCCCGCCTGCGCCAGATCCCCCCGCACACCCTCTACGAGACGGAGGCGGGCCGCATCCGCGCCTTCCGGGGAGAGGCGGCCTTCCTCACCGCGTTGCTGGAGGTGACCCGGCCGGAGGATGAGGTCCTCTACTTTCTTTCCGGGCACGGCGAGTACGGCCTGGAGAGCGTGGATCCCGTGGAGGGCCTGTCCCGGCTCTCCACCTTCCTGCGCACGCGGGGCTTCGCGGTGGAGTCCCTTTCCCTCGGGGGGAGGGCGGCGGTCCCGGAGGACGCGGGGGCGCTCTTCCTGGTGGGCCCGCTCACCCGGCTCCCGCCGCGGGAGCTCCGCCTTCTCCGCGAGTACCTCGAGGCGCGGGACGGGAGTCTTCTCACCTTCCTGCGGCCGGAGGGGGAAACGGGCCTCAGCCCTCTCTTCGCGGACTGGGGCATCCGGGTCGGGGAGGGGACGGTCATCGACCGGTCCCCCGGCGCCCGCACGGTGGCCGGCGATCTCCTGGTCCGTGCCTATGGCGCGCATCCGGCGACCCGTTCCCTCGACGAGCTCGGGCTGACCGTCCTCCTCGGGCTCTCCCGGCCCGTGGAGGCGGATCCGCAGCTGGCGGCGGACCCGGGCACCCTGAAGGTGGAGGAACTGCTCTTCAGCTCCGGGCGCAGCTGGGCGGAGAGGGATCGCCGGCCGGGGGTCCCCCTCCGTTTCGAGGAGGGGGTGGACCGGGTGGGGCCGGTCCCGCTGGCGGCCGCCGCGCGGCGCCAGTCGGAGAACCGGTTCCGCATCGACCTCGACGCCTCCCTGGGGGGGCGGCTGGCGGTCTTCGGGGACGCCGGCTTCCTCGCCAACGAGAGGCTCGAGGCCGTCGGGAACCGCCTTCTCGTGCTCGGATTGCTCGACTGGGCCCTCGAGCGTTCCGAGGAATTGAATGTCCCGGCCAAGCCGGTGCGCAGTTACCTCGTCGTGCTCAGCGACGAGGAACTGCGCCGTCTCCTCCCCATGCTTGCCCTTCCCGCGAGTCTGCTGACGATGGCGGGGATCGTCGTCGCCCTCGTGCGGCGGTAGCAGTGCGACCATGCGACTAAGGCTGACGCTGATTCTCCTGTTCCTGAATGTCCTCGCATTCGGGGCCATCTTCTACCTCGAGAGCCGGGAGAACGGGGACACGGCCCCGGCGATTCCCCCGCCGATCCTCACCTCGGCCCTCCAACAGAGCGACGAGATCCGGATCGGGGGCCGTCTCCCGGAGGCGGAACGGGTCTTGCGCCGGCAGGGGAACCGCTGGCTCCTGGAGTCCCCCTATGTGTGGCCGGCCAATCCCAGCGCCGTCGACCGTCTCTTCCGCTCGCTGCTCTTCCTCCGGGCGGAGGTCTCCTTCTCCCTCGGGGAAGTCCGCGCCAACAACCAGGACCTCGCGGACTACGGCCTGGCCGACCCGGCCCTCCAGCTCACCTTCCGGCGGGGAGAGGAGGAAACCGTCCTGCGGGTGGGGGCACCCGCGGCGGTGGGGCAGCGCACCTACCTGCTCGGGCCGGACGGGGAAACCATTCACGTGGTGGACGGGGACCTCCTTGCCGCGCTCCGCCTCGAGCTGGCCGAGCTCCGGCGGCCCCGCCTCTTCGGGATCGACTTCTATACCGTCGAGCGGATGGCCCTGCAGCTGGGGGCGGGCACCAACCAGCGGATGCGGCTGGTCACCACGCCGGACGGGTGGGAATTCGAGGCACCCATCCAGACGCGGGCGAGCGCGGCCTTGGTGGATGCGCGGCTCCAGCAGCTCCTGCGGACCACGGTCGGCCGGCTCTCCCGCGAGGGGGAGATCTCCCCGACGGAGACCGGCCTGCTCGAGCCGCGCCAGCGGCTCACCCTGGAGGGGGGGCAGGAGCGGGACACCTTCCTCCTCGGCAATCCCGTGCCCGGTGAGCCCGGCCTCGCCTACGGCCAACGGGAGAGCTACCCCACGGTGGTGACCGTGCCGGAGGCGCCCTTCCTCGCCCTGGCGGAGGCCCCGACGGACCTGCGGGACCGTTCCTTCCTGCAGGTGGATCTCGCCGGGCTGGAGACGGTCGGGTTGAGCGACCGGGCCGGCGGGGAAATCCTCCTGCAGCGGCTGGGCGAGAATTCCTGGGAAGTCACCGGGGTCGACGCGGAGGGGGAGCGGGTGCGCTACTCGGCGGACCGCGCCCAAGTGAACCGGGCGCTTGCATCCCTTGTCCGGCTGCGGGCGGAGCGGTTCGTGAGCGACGCGCCCTCCGACAACGACCTCGCGGAGTATGGCTTGGCCGACCCCCAGCGGACGGTCTCCCTGGAAGGCGGGGAGACCGAGGAACTCCTCCTCGGCCGCTTCACCACGACCGGCGGCCGGCTCTACGCGAAGCTCGCCGGCCAACCCTTCGTCTACGAGGTGGCCGCGGACCTGGTGCGCCGTCTGCCGGTGCGCGCGCTCGCCTGGCGGAACCGGATCCTCGAGGAGCTGCCGGAGACGGCCCGTCTCGCGGAGGTCGAGATCGTCGACCTCCGCAACGGTTCCATCGTGCGGACCCTCGACCTGGCCACGGGGGTTCCGGAGGACCCTTCCGCCGTGGCCGGGACCACGCGGTCGGCCCGGGAGATCCTCCGCGACCAGCTGCGTCGCTTCCGGGTGTCCTCCTACCTCTCCGCCGCGTTCGGGGAGACCGTCCGGGTCGGAGAGGGAGAGCCCCTCCCGTGGCGGTACCGGCTCGATGCCACCGTGCTGCTCCCGTCCTCCGCCGAGGCGACCTCGGAGGTGCGCCGCTACTGGTTCGCGGAACGCCGGGGAGGGAACCTTCTTGCCGGGGGATCGGCGCGGGCCGAGGCCACCTTCCTCCTGCCGCCGCTCTTCGTGGAGGCCTGGTCGACGCTGCTCGCGCCGGACCGGGCCAACCCGCCGACACCCGCCGGGCCCGGGGAGGGCGCGGGGTCCGCTGCCTTCGTCCCATGATCGTCCGCCTCCTCCGGTGGCTCGTCCAGTGCCTGTTTTCCGCGCTCTGCGGGGTGCTCGGGTTGCTGCTGGTCGCCCAGCTCGTCTTCTTCGCCTATTTCACCCTCGGTAGGAGCCTGCCGATCCCGGAGTCGTGGGTCGCCGCGGCGGTGGAGCGCCGGGTCGGCGGGGAGTGGGACGTGGAGACGGAGTCGCTCCGCGTGGACCGGAAGGGCCGCCTTTCCCTGGACCGCCTTTCCCTGCGGAATGCCTCGGGGCGGGAGGTGGCCCGGGTCCGCGACCTTTCCGTCGATTTTTTCCTGCCGGCCCTTCTCCTCGGAATCCTCGACCCGGAGTCCGTCCGTCTCGGCGGGGCGGCCCTCTTCGACCCGCAGGCACCCCTCGGGTCCGCCCGGCCGCTCGTCGTGCTCGATGGCCTCGACCTGCGCCGGGAGGGCATCGACTGGCGGGTCGAGGACTTCCGCTTCCGCTGGGGAAGGCTGCCGGTGGCCGTCTCCGGTTCCTTTCCCTCCCGCCGGACGTGGTGGCTCTCCCTCGCCCGGGATGCTGGCCAGGCCTCTGGCGAGACCCCCCTGCGCCCCCTCGTGCTGGCGTGGTCCGCCCTGCAGGGAATGGAGGACGGAATGGGCCGCGTGCGGCTGTGGCCGGGGAGCGGCGGCCGGACGGAGGGCAGTCTCCGCCTGAGTGCGGCGGCCGCCGAGCTGCCGGGCGACCTGCGCCTCGCCGGGGAGGCCGGCGGCGAGGTCCGGTTCGCCGCCTCGCCGGGGAAGGTGCGCCTGCGGTCCGTCCGGATCGGGGCGGAGCGTCTGTCCTGGCGTGGGGAGGTGGGAGCCTTGCGGCCGCGGCTGCGCTGGCTCCCGGATTCCGCGGGCGGGCTCGTCGGCTCGTGGGAGGGCAGGGCCGCTGCGGTGGAAGTGCCCGGCCTCTCCACGGGTCCCACGGTGGGGGAGGCCGTCCTGGGGCCAACGGGCCGGGTGGACTTTGCCGGGTACACCCACTGGGGCGGCCGCACGCTCCGGGCCGGCGGGCGGGTGGACGCCCTCACCGGAGCTGTCCGGGCCGACTTGCGCGGTCTTGCGCCCGTGGAGGAGATCCGCGGTCTTTCGCTCTGGCCGGGGGAGATTCCCGTGGAGGATTTTCACTTCGCCACGGACCCCTACCTGGAGGTGACCGCGACCGGCAATTTCCGGCGGGGCGGGCTCGACCGCCTCGACTTGTTCGTTCGCAGCGGTCCTCTCGATCTCGCCGGGGTGCGGGGCCAACGGGCGGTTGGCGAGTTGTCCTGGGAGCCGCGTCGCCAGATCCTTCGCGCGCCCTTCTTCCTTCTCGACACGGGGGAGTACGAGTTGTCCGGGCACTTCCGGCAGGAAACCGGCAGCGCCCGCTTCCTGCTCGGGCTGGTGGGGGGCTTCCGGCCGATGGACATCGATCCATGGATGGGCCCGGGCTGGGAACGGACCTGGAGCGGGTTCTCCCTCGGGGAAACCCCGGAAGTCAACCTGACCCTGCGGGGGGACTGGACGGACCCGCAGGCCCGGTGGCTGGACGGCTCGGTCCGCTTTGCCGACACCCGCTGGCTGGGCCTCCGGGCGGAGGAGGGGGAGGTGCGGGTGCGGGCGGTGCCCGGCTTTCTCGGACTCCGCGAACTCGTCATCCGCGGTCGCTCCGGGGAGGCCTCCGGGCGGATCGACCGTTGGTTTGCCCCCGGCAGGTCCCGCGCCCGGCTCGTGGAGTACGACCTGGAGAGCTCCCTTCCTCTCCGGGAGGTCCGCTCCCTCACCTCCGGGGACCTGCGGGGATTCCTCGAGCGAATCGAGGCGAGCGAGCCACCCCGTCTGGTCCTCCGGGGGATCGCCCATCCGCTGGGGAGCAGTCCGGGTCTTCCGCCCGAGGATCTCCGCCTGACCGCGGACCTGCCGGCCCCCGTCCGCCTTGCCGGCATCGGCTTCGGTTCCCTCGCCTTCGCGGCCCGCTACGACGGCGCCCGGGTCGTCGTGCCGCAGCTGGAGGCTGGCCTCGGCGGAGGGGTGCTTTCCGGTCAGTTGGACTACCAGCTGGAGGGACCGCGGGCGGACGCCCTCGCGCTGGACCTGGAGCTGGCTGACGCCACTCCCCCCGCACTCGCGGAGGCCCTGCCCCTGGACTTGGCGGCCTCTCTCGCAGATCCCGGCAAGGGGGAGGGGTCGGATCCGGGGGAGGTGAACCTGTCCTTCCGGGGGACCGGGAATCCCGAGCGGCCGGAGAACTTTCTCGGGGAGGGCACCTTCCGCCTGCGGACGGAGTCCCTCCCCCGGATCCGGCTCTTCGGCATCTTCTCGCGGATCTCCGAGCTCCTCCCCCTGCCCATTACCCTCGGCTCGCTCGGGTTCGACGAGCTGGAGACGGAATTCCGCCTGCGCGACGGTCTCCTCACCTGCCGCAACCTTTCCCTGACCGGGCCCAGCTCCCGCCTCCGCGCGGAGGGCACCTACGACTACTCCGAGGACACCATCGACATGCGCGCCTACCTCCAACTGCTCGGGGGAACGAACCTCCCCCTCCTCTCCCAGCTGGGCAGTCTCCTCTTCCCGGTGGAGCGCTTGCTCGCCTTCCGGGTGTGGGGGTCGCGGGAAAACCCTTCCGTCCGGCTGGAGATCGACCCCCGCAACCTCGGGGGCCGCCCGAGCTCCCCCCACGGGGAAGACACGTAAGGCGAATACGGTTGCGGAGGGGATCGGGCGCCTTCTACCCTCGCGGTGTTTGTCAAGTCGGCCCCCTGCCGAAGACCGCGGATCCCCGGGAGGAATCACTTTGGACATTGCACAGATCGAGAAGCTTGCCGAAATCATGCGGGACAGCGACCTCACCTCCCTCGAGATCGAGGAGGAGGCGCTCCGCATCCACATGGCGCGGGAGAAGGAGATCGTCACTGTTTCCGCCCCGTCCGCCTACCCCGTCCCGGGCGGGGTGGCGGCACCCCGTGATCCGGCCTCGCCGGCCAGCCCGGGCGGCGGGGAGGAGCCCGCGGAGGATCCAGGCATCAAGAAAGTGTACTCGCCGATGGTGGGCACCTTCTACCGGGCCCCTTCCCCGGAGAGCAGTCCCTACGTGGAGGAGGGTTCGAAAGTGAAGGCGGACGCGGTGGTCGCCATCATCGAGGCGATGAAGGTGATGAACGAGATCCAGGCGGAGGTGAGTGGCAAGGTGGTCGAGATTCTCGTCGGCAACGGGGAGCCGGTCGAATACGGGCAGGCCCTCATGACGATCCGCGAGAGCTAGGACCCCGCTCCCCCTTCCATGCTGAAGAAGATTCTCATCGCCAATCGTGGCGAGATCGCCCTGCGCATCATCCGGGCCTGCCGGGAACTGGGCATCGAAACCCTCGCCGTCTACTCGGAGGCCGACGAGCAGTCCATTCACTGCCAGATCGCGGACGACGCCATCTGCATCGGCCCGGCGGCAAGTGCGGACAGCTACCTGAAGGCCGATCGCATCCTCAGCGCGGCGGAGCTGGCGGATGTGGACGCCATCCACCCCGGGTATGGTTTCCTCTCGGAGAACGCGGACTTCGCCGAGCAGTGCGAGAGCTGCAACATCCTCTTCATCGGGCCCTCCTCCGCGACGATCCGGCAGATGGGGGACAAGGCGATGGCCCGGGATACCGTGCGGGCGGCCAAGGTCCCGATCATTCCCGGCAGCGAGGGCACCGTGACCGACGAGAAGGAGGGCCTGAAGATCGCCAAGTCGATCGGCTACCCGGTCATCATCAAGGCGGTGGCCGGGGGGGGCGGTCGCGGGATGCGGGTGGCCCACAACCAGGTGGCCTTCCAGCGGGAGTTCGACACGGCCCGCAACGAGGCGGAGAAGGCCTTCGGGAACGGGGCCGTCTACATCGAGAAGTTCATCGAGGAACCCCGGCACATTGAGTTCCAGGTGCTCGCCGACCACCATGGGAAGATCGTGCACCTCGGCGAGCGGGACTGTTCCGTACAGCGCCGCCACCAGAAGGTGATCGAGGAGGCGCCCTCTCCCTTCCTCACCCCCGAGCTCCGCCGGCGGATGGGACGGGCCGCGGTGAAGGCGGCCGAGGCCTGCAATTACCGCAACGCCGGCACGATCGAGTTCCTCGTGGACCGGTCCGGGGCCTTCTACTTCATCGAGATGAACACGCGGATCCAGGTGGAGCATCCCGTCACGGAGATTGTCACCGGGATCGACCTCGTGAAGAAGCAGATCGAGATCGCCAACGGGAACCCCCTCGGCCTCGAGCAGAAGCAGATTCGCTTGACCGGGAGCCACGCGATCGAGTGCCGGATCTGCGCGGAGGATCCCAGCCGCAACTTTGCCCCCAGTCCCGGCGAGATCGACCTCTACTATCCCCCGGGCGGCCCCGGCATTCGGCTCGACTCGCACGTGTACTCGCGTTATCAGGTTCCCCCGTATTACGATTCCATGATCGGCAAGCTGATTTCCTTCGGGAAGAATCGGGAGGAAGCGATGGTGTACATGAACCGAGCCCTGCGCGAGTTCCTCATCGGGGGAATCAAGACGAACATCCCCTTCCTCCAGGCGATTCTTGCCGACCCCGTCTTCCGCCAGGGGCAGACGACCACCCGCTACGTGGAGGAGTTCCTCGAGCGGACGCCCCGCTACCTCCTCGCCGAGACGACCTCCCCGACTGCCTGACCCCATGAACCGACCCGACAGCACCACCGAGAACGAGTCCTCGGTCCCCTTCGTTTCCGAGGAGAGCGCCACCCTCGGGGAAATCCGCATCAACCACAGCGTGGTCGCCAACATCGTACGGATCGCCGCCCAGCACGTGCCCGGGGTCCACTCGGTGGGGGGCGGCCGCTTCGAGGGCATGGCCGACCTCTTCTCCCGCCGCGACGGAGAGAAGGGCGTGCGGGTCAGTGAGGACGAGGGAGGGGTCTACCAGATCGAGATCCGGGTCATCCTCGACTTCGGGGTGGAGCTCGCCCAGACCGGTGGCCAGATCCAGCAGACAGTCCGCGAGGAGGTTTCCAAGATGACGAGCAAGGAAGTGGGCCGGGTGGACATCGTCATCGACGGCGTCCACCAGCCGCGGGGCAACGAGGAAAACGAGACGGCGTGGACGACCTAGAGGCGATCGGACGGGCCTGGGAGCGGGGCTGGAACGCCCTCCAGGGGGTCGAGCTCGGCTACCTTCTCGAGCCGAGGTACCTCGTCCTCGCGGGGATCGTCGTCGTCCTGATCCTCCTCCTCCTCTACCTGCGGACCCGGCCCCCGAAAAAGATCCGTGCCTTCCGCGGGGACACCGGGCCGGTGGAAGTTTCCCGCCATGCCCTCCTCGAGCTCGTCCACGCGACCTGCGCGGAGTTGCCTGAGATCCGCAAGCCGTCCGTGCGGGTGCGCGACCGGGGCGGGCTCCGCCTGACCGTCCGGATTCAGGTGAACGGTTCCGCGCATCTCCGGGACACCGCGTCCCAGCTGCAGGCCCTTCTCAAGGAGTCCCTCGAGTCGAATCTCGGTGTGGAACGGCTCCGGGCGATCGAGGTCCTCGTGACGGGCATTCGCAAGCGGGGGCGGACGTCCGCGGACCGCAATCCTCCCCCCCCGGCTGAGGCGGTCGCCCTCGGATCCGGAGCCGGGTCCCCAGCACCCGCGCCGATGCCCGCCGGCACGGAGGAGCCTCCGGGGGAGGCGGCGGCACCCGCCCGGGAGCACTCCCGGCCGGGCGAGCCAGCGCCCACGGAGGCGGAGGCGCTTCCCCCGGAAGAGGAGGCCGGCGAGACACACCGGGAAGAGGCTGGCGAAGCGGAGGAGCCCGGGAATGAGAAGACGGAGGAGGAAGAGGAGGGCAGCGCCGGGGAATCGGTCTACCCCTCCCCGGCCGCGGAGAGCCCGCCCCGCCGCCGCCGTTTCTGGAAGAAGACGTGAGAAAGGGTGAGCGGCGGCTCCGGTGCCACCGGAGGACCGGTGCGACCGTGCCCCCCTCCCGCCCCGGATGATGAAACCCTGCGATCGGGAAGAAGCGCTCCTCGAGCTCGACCGCGGGATCGAGCGGCCCGGCCTGCGCCGGGCCTACCGCTGGCTGGCCCCCCTCCTCGAGCGCGTGCTGGCGGTCCGGGCGGTCAACCAGCTCTACGAGAACGTGCGGGGGACCCCGCCGGAGGACTTCTTCGGGGCGGTCCTCGAGGACCTGCGCATCCGCTACCGCTTCAGTGAGCAGGAGGCCGCCCGCATTCCCACCGAGGGCCCCGTCCTCGTCATCGCCAATCATCCCTTCGGGGCACTCGACGGGATCATCCTCGGAGATTTCCTCCTCTCCCTCCGCCCGGACGCCCGCCTCCTCGCCAACTACCTGCTCCTGCGCATGCCGGAGCTGGCACCGCTCCTCTACCCGATTGATCCCTTCGATCGCCCGGGAGTGGCCCGGGCGAATGCCCGGACCGTCCGGGAATCCCTCACCTGGCTGGAGCAGGGGCATCTCCTCGCGACCTTTCCGGCAGGGGAGGTCTCCCACTACCGCCGGGACTACCGGCGGGTGACCGATGGCCCCTGGCACCCGGTGACGGCCAAGCTCATCCGGAAGGCGGAGGTCCCGGTGGTGCCCGTGTATTTTCCCGGGCGCAACAGCATCCCCTTCCACCTTCTCGGGGTCCTCCATCCCCGCTTGCGCACCGTGCTCCTCGTCCGCGAATTGATGGCCCGGCGGGACTCACAGGTCTTCCTGCGGGTCGGCAACCCGATCCCGCCCCGACGGTTGCGGGAGTTCGAGACCGACCGCGACCTGCTCGACTTCCTCCGCCTGCGGACCTACCTCATCGGCGGTTCGGACCGGCGACCCCGGGGGCCCCTCAGCATCCGGCCGGGCCTGCCGGTGACCCGCGCCCAGCGCCGGGCCCGGCGGCAGGAGGCGGAACCGGACGGCCGCTCCCCCCTTGTGGAGGCGCCCGATCCCGCCCGGATCGAGGCGGCCATCGCCCGCCTGCCCGAGGAGAGCCTGCTCCTCGAGCGCAAGCAGTTCCGGGCCTATGTCTTCCGCGGCAGCGAATCCGCGGAGCTGCTCCTCGAGCTCGGCCGCCTCCGCGAGTGGACCTTCCGCGAGGTGCACGAGGGCACCGGCAAGCCCTACGACACGGACCACTTCGACCTCGACTACCTCCAGCTCTTTCTCTGGGACACCCGGGAGCGCCGGATTGCGGGGGCCTACCGGCTCGGGGCGACCGACGAGATTCTCCCCCGCAAGCGCAAGCGCGGTTTCTACACGAGCACCCTCTTCCGCTACCGCACGGCCTTCCTTGAACGGCTGGACCCGGCCCTCGAGCTCGGGCGCTCCTTCATTACGCCGACCTACCAGCGCAAGTACACCACGCTGTCCTTCCTCTGGCAGGGGATCGGGGCCTACATCGCCCGGAATCCCCGCTACCGCTTCCTCTTCGGCCCGGTCAGCATCAACTGCGAGTACGAGACCATCTCCAAGGACCTCATCATCCACTTCCTGCGCGGCAACAATTTCGACAACCTGCTCTCCGGGAAGGTGAAGGCGAAGAGTCCGCCCGGGAAGAGCCGCCTCCTGCGCAAGGAGGAGCAGGAGGCCCTCGCCCGCGGGCTCCGCGACATCGACGATGTCTCCGCGCTCGTCGCGGAGATCGAGCCGGACAGCAAGGGCGTGCCCACCCTTCTCCGCCACTACGTGAAGCTGAACGCCCGCTTCCTCAGCTTCAATGTCGACGCGGACTTCAGTGATGTGCTCGACGGCCTCATGGTCGTCGACCTCCTCGAGGTGGAGCCGAAGACCTTCCGCTTCTTCATGGGGAACGGACCGGCGGAGGCCTACTACCTGCACCACGGGGTGGAGCCGGAGATGGCGGCGGTCTGAGAGGGGGTGGCGGAGCCCCGGCGGGGTATCCCGCCCTCAGCCGAGGTCGAGGTCGGGCTGGCTCTTGACCAGCGCGTCCAGCGCGAGGAGCTGCTCGAGGAAGGGTTCCACGCGGTCGAGGCGGAGGGCGCTCGGGCCGTCGCAGCGGGCCTCATCCGGCTCCGGGTGGGTCTCCAGGAAGAGTCCGGCGATCCCTTGGGCGACCCCGGCCCGGGCGAGGGAGAGCGCGCCCTCGCGCCGTCCGCCGGCGGCATCCTTGCCCCCGCCGGGGAGCTGCAGGGAGTGGGTCACGTCGAAGAGGAGGGGGGCCCCGAGCCGTTTCATGGTGCGGAAGCCGAGGAAGTCGACGACGAGGTTGTGGTAGCCGAAGGCGGTGCCCCGTTCGCAGAGGAGCACCCGCTCGTTGCCGGCCTCCGCGCATTTGGCGAGGATGTGGCGCATCTCCTCCGGCGCGAGGAACTGGGCCTTCTTCACGTGGACGACCCGCCCGGTGCGGGCGATCGCCGTCACGAGGTCCGTCTGCCGGGAGAGGAAGGCGGGCAGCTGGAGGATGTCGCAGACCTCGGCGACGGGCTCCGCCTGGAAGGGCTCGTGCACATCGGTGACCACCGGGACCCCGAAAGTCTCCCGGATCCCCTCGAGGATGCGCAGGCCCTCGTCGAGCCCGGGTCCGCGAAAGGAGTGGAGCGAGGAGCGGTTCGCCTTGTCGAAGGAGGCCTTGAACACCCAGGGGATCCCGAGCCGGGAGGTCACCGCGGCCAGCTCGGCGGCTACCTCGTGGGCCAGTTTTTCCGACTCGAGCACGTTCATGCCCGCGAGGAGGACGAGGGGTCCCCGGTTGTCGAAGAGGAGGGATTCGTTCAGCCGGACGGGATGGGCCATGGGGGGAGGTTGGGGCGTGGGATGGTCCGGGACAACCGTGGAAGGAAAGCCCGTGGATCGCGCCGCCGCAGGTTCCCTAGGGCACGGTGAGCGCTCGTCCGTTGCAGGAGGCGTTCAGTCCGGCGAGAAAGGGTCCGGCCCGTTCGGCCCAGGCGGAGGGCTCCGGATGGCCGGCAGCGGCCTCCCCGAAGGCGGTGCGCAGCATGTCTGTGTCGATGACCCCGGGGTTGAGGGCGGCCACGGCCACCCCCGGGGGCAGCTCCGCGGCCATGGCGGCGGAGAGTCCCTCGATGGCCCACTTGGTCGCACAATAACTGGCCACCCCCGGGGAGGTGGAGCGGCCCCATCCGGAGCTGAGGTTGACGATCACGCCTGAACCACGCGCGATGAGGGCGGGGGTGAAGGCCCGGAGCAGGTGCACGGTGCCCTCCACGTTGACCGCGAGGATCCGGCGGAAGTCCTCCGCCGGAACCTCCCAGAGGGGTCCGGGGGGCAGGAGGAGGCCGGCATTGTTGACGACCAGGTCGGGGGTGCCGCTCTCCGCGAGGACCTCCTCGGCAAAGGTGTGGACGGCTTCGGCGTCCGTGATGTCGAGGGGCCGCAGGGTGCCTGCCCTCGCACCGAGCGCCCCGCGGAGGGTCCGCAGGTCCCCGGCGTTCCTTCCGCACCCGCTCACCGTCCATCCGGCCCTACCCATCCACTCGGCGAGGGCCCGGCCGAGGCCGCGGGTGCAGCCGGTCAGGCAGAGGTGCCGCGCCGCGGTCATGGTCGGGGTCCCCGCCGGGGAGGGTGGATCCTGTCCGGAATGGAGGGTGCGGGCGGCTACTTCGCTTCGGCGAGTTCCTTGGAGCGCTTGATGACCTCCTCCGCGATGTTGCGGGGAGTGGCCGCGTAGTGGGAGAACTCCATGGAGAACTGCCCACGGCCGGAGGTCATCGTGCGGAGGGAGCCGATGTAGCCGAACATCTCGCTGAGGGGGGCCTCCGCCTTGATGCGAACCCCGGCGGCCACCGGCTCCTGGGAGAGGATGACCCCGCGGCGTCGGTTCAGGTCACCGATGACGTCGCCCATGTTTTCCTCCCCGCAGAAGACGTCGACCTTCATGATCGGTTCGAGAATTTCCGGCTTCGCCTTGGGTACGCTCTGCCGGTAGGCGGCCCGGGCGGCGGTCTCGAAGGCCACCGCGGAGGAGTCCACGGAGTGGTAGGAGCCGTCCGTCAGGGTCACCTTGAAGTCGAGGCAGGGATAACCGGCGAGGACGCCCTCGACGGTGGAGAGCTTAAAGCCCTTCTCCACGGCCGGCCAGAACTCGCGGGGCACGTTCCCGCCAACAATCTTCGACTCGAACTGGAAGCCCTCGCCGGGATCGAGCGGCGTGAGGGTGTACTCGATGTCCGCGAACTGCCCGGCACCCCCGGTCTGCTTCTTGTGGGTGTAGCGGTCCTTCACCTCGTGAGTGATGGTCTCGCGGTAGGCGACCTGCGGCTCCCCCACGGTCACGTCGACGTTGTGGGTACGCTTGAGGATGTCCACCTTGATGTCGAGATGGAGCTCGCCCATCCCCTTGAGGATGGTTTCCCCGGAGTCCTCGTCGGTCTCCACGTGGAAGGAGGGGTCCTCCGCCACCATCTTGCCGAGGGCGGTGGAAAGCTTGTCGGACTGCGACTTGTCCTTGCCGGCCACCGCGATGGAGATGACCGGGTCCGGGAAGACCATCGGCTCGAGGGTGGCCGGGTCGTTCGGGTCGCAGAGGGTGTGCCCGGTCTGCACGGACTTCATCCCGAGCAGCGCCACGATGTCGCCGGCCTGCGCCTTGTCGACCTCGGTGCGGTCATCCGCGTGCATCTCGATGATCCGCCCGATCCGCTCGGTCTTGCCGGTGGCGGTGTTCAGCACGGACTGGCCCTTCGCGATCTTCCCGGAGTAGAGCCGGGTGAAGGTGAGGGCCCCGTACTTGTCGTCCATGATCTTGAAGGCGAGGGCCCGGAGGGGCTCGGAGGGATCGACGGTCGCGAATTCCCCGGTCTCGTTCCCCTCAAGGTCGATCTCCGGCTGGGGGTTAACCTCGGTGGGACTGGGGAGGTAGTCGACGACCGCGTTGAGGAGGGGCTGGACGCCCTTGTTCTTGAAGGCGGAGCCGCAGAAGGTCGGGAAGAAGTCGAGATGAATGGTGCCGCGGCGGATGCACCTCTTCAGGGTGTCGATGTCCGGCTCGTTCCCCTCGAGGTAGGCCTCCATGACCTCGTCGTCCTGCTCGATGGCGGTCTCCACCAGCTTCTGGCGGTACTCCTCGACCTGCTCCCGCATCTCCTCGGGGACCTCGCGCACGGAGTAGGCGAGGGGATCGCCGGTGTCGTCCCAGACCCACGCCTCCCGGGTGAGCAGGTCGACCACGCCCTGCATCTCACTTTCCTGCCCGATGGGCAGGACCATGACGAGGGGCTGGGCCCCGAGGATGTTCCGGATCTGGTCGACGACCCGGTAAAAGTCCGCCCCGATCCGGTCGAGCTTGTTCACGAAGATGAGCCGGGCGACCCGGGACTCGTTGGCGTAGCGCCAGTTCGTCTCCGACTGTGGCTCGACCCCGCCGGACCCGCAGAAGACCCCGATGCCTCCGTCGAGCACCTTGAGGGAGCGGTAGACCTCGATCGTGAAGTCGACGTGCCCGGGGGTGTCGATGATGTTGAAGCGGTGGTCGTTCCAGAAGCAGGTGGTCGCGGCGGACTGGATGGTGATTCCCCGCTCCTGCTCCTGCTCCATGAAGTCGGTGGTCGCCTCGCCCTCGTGGACCTCGCCCGTCTTGTGGATCTTCCCCGTCAGCTTGAGGATGCGTTCGGTGGTGGTCGTCTTGCCGGCGTCGACGTGCGCGAAGATGCCGATGTTGCGGTACTTTTGGAGGTCGCTCATGGGAGGTGTTCAGCTGGGATCGGCACAGGGCCGAAAAAAAGTTCCTGTACTACCACGCGGGGCGCGGACTGCAAGGACAGAAAACCGAACGCCCCCGTCGGCGCAAGGCGGTCAGCCCTTCCCGGTTCGCTCCGGGAGCGCGGCCCGGGCCCGCAGGCGGAGGGCCTGGAGCCGCAGGAAGCCGCTGGCGTCGGCCGGGTCGTAGTCGCTCTCCACTCCCTCCATGGAGGCAATCTCCGGGTGGTAGAGGGAGACCGGGGACTTCCGGCCGGCGGTCTGGATCGTGCCCTTGCCGAGGCGGAGGCGGACGGTGCCGTCGACGCCCTCCTGGCTGCGGTCGAGGAAGGCCTGGAGGGCCTCCCGCTCCGGCGCGTACCAGAAGCCGTTGTAGATGCGCTCGGCGTAGTAGGGGATGAGGGAGTCGCGCAGGTGCCCGAGCTCCCGATCGAGAGTGAGGCTCTCCACTTGGCGGTGGGCGTGGAGGAGGACGGTGCCCCCGGGGGTCTCGTAGATGCCCCGGCTCTTCATGCCGACAAACCGGTTCTCCACCAAGTCCACCCGCCCGATCCCGTGCTCGCCGGCAACGCGGTTGAGGCGGCGGAGGATTTCCGCGGGGGTGCCGGCCTCGCCGTCCACGGCCACGCAATCCCCCTGCCGGTACTCCAGCTCGAGGTAGGTCGGCTCGTCCGGGGCGAGGTCGGGATCCCGGGTCAGCTTGTACATCCCGCGTTGTTCGGGGGTGGTCGCGTCCAACCACGGATCCTCGAGGATGCCCGCCTCGTAGGAGATGTGGAGGAGATTGCGGTCCATCGAGTACGGTTTCTCCGCGCTGGCCTCCACGGGGATGGCGTGTTCCCGGCAGTACTCGATCATCTCGGTACGCCCGGGGAACCGCTCCCGGAAGGCGGGATCCCGCCAGGGAGCGAGCACTCGCAGGTCGGGGGCGAGGGCTGCGTAGGTCAGCTCGAAACGGCACTGGTCGTTGCCCTTCCCGGTCGCCCCGTGGGCCAGGGTGTCGGCCCCCTCCCGGCGGGCGATCTCCACCTGCGCCTTGGCGATGAGGGGCCGGGCGATGGAGGTGCCGAGGAGGTACTGGCCCTCGTAGACGGCGTTGCCCCGGAGCATCGGGTAGACGAAGTCGCGGGCAAATTCCTCGACGAGGTCGAGGGTGTAGTGCCGGCTGGCCCCGGTCGCCCGGGCCTTTTCCTCGAGGCCGTCGAGCTCTTCCTCCTGGCCGATGTCGGCCGCGAAGGTGACGACCTCCGCCCCGTGGGCGTGGCAGAGCCAGTGGACGAGTACGGAGGTGTCGAGGCCTCCGGAGTAGGCGAGAATGATCTTCACGAGGGTTCGGTAGGCGGGGAGGGACGGTTTCAGGAGCCGGCCTGGCCCTGCTTGGCCACGGCCTCCATCGCCTTGCGCACCTCCTCCGGATCGCCGAGGTAACGGCGGTCGAGGGGGCGCAGCTCGTCGTCGAGGTCGTAGACGAGGGGCATCCCCGTGGGTATGTTCAAATCGAGCACCTCCTCCTCGGAGAGCCCGTCAAGGTACATGACGAGGGCCCGCAGGCTGTTCCCGTGGGCCGCGATGAGGATCCGCCGGCCCGCCCGGATTTCCGGGACGATCGATTCGTGCCAGTAGGGGAGGAAGCGGTCCACGGTGTCCTTCAGGCACTCGGTGAGCGGGAGCTGCTCGGGGTCGAGATTGGCGTAGCGCGGGTCGCGGGCGGGGTTGCGCTCGTCGTCCGGCTCCAGCTCCGGGGGCGGGGTGGCGAAGCTGCGCCGCCAGAGGTGCACCTGTTCGTCCCCGTACTTCTCCGCGGTCTCCGCCTTGTTCAGGCCCTGGAGGGCCCCGTAGTGGCGCTCGTTCAACTGCCAGGACCGCCGTACGGGAATCCACATCAGGTCCATCTCGTCGAGGGTGATCCAGAGGGTGCGGATGGCCCGCTTCAGCACCGAGGTGAAGGCGAGGTCGAAGGTGTAGCCGCCTTCCCGCAGGTAGTGGCCCGCGGCGGTGGCCTGCTGGCGCCCGGTGTCGGTAAGGTCGACATCGGTCCAGCCGGTGAAGCGGTTTTCGAGGTTCCACTGGCTTTCGCCGTGGCGGAGGAGGACGAGTGTGGGCATGGGAATCGACGGGGTTTGACCCGGGACGATGGCAAGGAGGGTCGAGGGCCGGCAAGACCCAATCCGTAGGCGGGGCTGCCGGAATGCTTTGCGATCCCGGCCGGGAGGCTCCAGTATGGGGAGTGTGACTGGCAAGCGTATCCCGGGCCTTGGGCCTCTTCTCCTCGCCAGCCTGCTCGGGCTGGCCGGCTGCTACACGGTCCCGGAGACGGGCCGATCCTCCTTCACCCTGCTTCCCGAGAGCCAGGTGGTCAGCATGGGCCTGTCCAGCTTCGAGCAGATCAAGGCGGAGGAGCCCCTGATTACCAGCGGTCCCCGCTACGAGATGATCCAGCGCGTGGGCAACCGGGTGGCCGACGCGGTCGGGGACGACCTGCCCGCCGCGGACTGGGAGTTCATCTACATCGACCGTGACGAGGTGAACGCCTTCGCCCTGCCCGGGGGGAAGGTGGCGGTCTACGACGGGCTCTTCGAGGCGGTGGAGAACGAGGACCAGCTGGCCTTTGTGCTCGGCCACGAGGTCGCCCACGTCACCGCCCGGCACGCCAACCAGCGTCTTTCCCAGGCCATGGTCGTCGCCGGGGTGGGCTCCGGGCTGGGCTATGCCATCGACGACCTCGATCCCGCCGAGCGCCAGATCATCCTGGCCGCCTACGGGGTCGGTGCCACCGTCGGGGTCGCCCTCCCCTACAGCCGGATGCACGAGAGCGAGGCCGATGTCATCGGCCAGATCTACATGGCCCGCGCCGGGTACGATCCCCGGGAGGCTCCCCAGGTCTGGGAGAACATGGCCGAGGTCGGCGGGGCCCAGCCCCCCGAGTTTCTCTCCACCCATCCCTCCTACGACAACCGCACCGAGCGTCTCGAGGAGAACGTCCCCCGGGCCGAGCGGCAGGCGCCGTGACGCTGGTTCCGGCAGGGGTTCCACCACTGTTCCCGGGCTCGCCGAAGGCACGGTTGTCCGCCCTCGGCCCACGGGCTTACTGTAGACGCGTGGGTCTTTGCAGGCCTTGGTTTACTTGGGCTCTTGGACATCCGCAAATTCTCCGGTCCCCGTGATCGGAAAAGAATCGTGCGGAAAGCGAGCTTCAGTAGTTGATGTCGCGACCTCCCACTCCCCAAGGGCAACAGGGAAGAGGTCTCGGTGAGGACGTGCCGTAGAAGGTGATCGATACCGGGCTTAAAATTCTTTCCGACCAGTGTTTTGGGAAATCCAATAAGGTTTGGAAAGTTTGGGCAAGTGGATTTAAAATTTGGGAAACCCAAGAAGGGAGTTCTCTCGCGTGGGAACGTCCGCAAGGGCTGTTGGCCAGAGGGCTGGGTCAGGTTCCTGCGAATTTTCGAGGGTTTGAAAGGAGCCCTTGCAAGACGAACGGATCCTTGCCTGCTGCGACCCACAGGTCGCTGTGGGCCTGTCTTAAATCCATCAAAACGAAGCGAAAACGACCGGAAAAAGACAGGTCGTAGGACTGGTAAAACCCTTTTTACGGTGGTTGTGCCGAGGAGGGTTTCCCGAGTTGCCAGGACAAAAATTAGAGCGAGGGCCGGAGGGTGCAGGTAGGGGGCCGATCCCCTTTCCGCCGTTCTCGGCATCGATGTGCGGGATGCTGTGCTTTGGAAAAAATTGCAAAAAGTATTTGACATAAGGCATTCATCGAGACATCATTCTGAGATGGTTGTCCGCCAGTGCGCTCAGGCAAGCCTCTGATTCTACCCCCCATCCGATCGTCTAGCCGTCCTCCCCGCGGCCCACCGCACCGCAGGCCTCACGCGTAACCTACGCAAGCCCCACGAGCCATGAATGCATCCCACCCGACCCAAGCGTATCGCGCTGATTTACCCGATCGCATGCAAGCGCTCGTTGCTCACGCTCCCGGAGACTACCGTCTTCAGGAAGTGGACACACCGCGGGCCGGCGAGGGTGAGATTGTCATTCGGGTAGAGGCCTGCGGGATCTGTGCGGGCGACCTCAAAGCTTTCCATGGGGCTCCCAGCTTCTGGGGCGGTGCGGGAACTGCTCCCTACATCAAGGCCCCGATGATCCCGGGTCACGAGTTCATCGGTTACGTGGTTGAGATTGGGGAGAATGTGGATGCGTACGCGCATCACGGGGACACCGGGTTCCAGGTGGGCGACCGGGTGATTTCTGAACAGATCGTGCCGAGCTGGACGGACCGCTTCTCGACGACGGGTCGGTACTGGATGGACGAGAAGCACGATGTCTACGGATTCCAAAGTAATGTGAATGGCGGCTTTGCGGAGTACATGAAGTTTCCGAAGGAGGCCATCAACTTTAAGCTTCCCAAGGAAATCCCGGTCGAAAAGGCGGTCCTGACGGAACCATTCGCCTGTTCGAAGCATGGGGTGGACCGCGCCTCGATCACCAATGAGGATGTGGTGGTGATCTCCGGTGTAGGGGTCATTGGTCTAGGGATGATCGGCTTTGCCCGTCGCCATCGTCCGGCACGGCTCATCGCTGTCGACCTGCATGAAGATCGTCTTGCAAAGGCGGTGGCCTTCGGGGCGGACGAAGGTCTCAACGTGGCCGAAATGGGCAAGGACGCCGTCGTCCAGTACCTCAAGGACCTGACCGGAGGCTACGGCGCAGATAAATACATCGAAGTATCCGGTCATCCCTCCAGTGTGCAGCAGGGCCTCGAGATGCTACGAAAGATGGGCACTTTTGTTGAGTTCAGTGTGTTCAAGGACCTTGTGGAAGTGGATTGGAGTATTATCAGCGACCGCAAAGAACTCAATGTCCTCGGAGGGCATCTCGGCCCCTACTGCTATCGGCCAACGATTGAGTGGATAACCGACGGCAGCTTGCCTACGGAGGGGGTTGTCTCCCACAAGCTCCCCCTCTCTGAGTGGAGGACGGGTTTTGAGATGGTGGCCTCTGGCAAGGACTCCATCAAAGTTGTGCTCTTCCCCAACGAAGAGTACATGTGAAGCACGAACCAGCGAAAAACCAGTACCCCCCAATCAACTATGAAACCTACCCCCCTTCTCACAGGCCTATCGGTCGCAGTGGTCAGCTTGGCCTCCTTCTCGATGGCTTCGGACGCGGACCAGTACAGCGGTCCATTTGACTGGAAGCGTTTCGACGGCGAAACCGTCCGGCTCCTCCTCAACAAGCACCCCTATACGGATGGGATGCTTGCCGAGGTAGAGAAATTCACGGAGATGACCGGTATCAACGTGGAGTACGATATCTTCCCAGAAGAAGAGTACTTCAACAA
Organism: uncultured Opitutia bacterium; assembly: GCA_913056175.1. Lineage (GTDB taxonomy): Bacteria > Verrucomicrobiota > Verrucomicrobiia > Opitutales > Puniceicoccaceae > CAJXLM01. The sequence goes on from CAJXLM010000002.1 coordinate 49,862, forward strand.
GGTGACCGTGGAGTTGTCCTCTCGCTCGTCGAATTACGATGTTTTCATGACGGGTGCGTACCAGACGTGGCAATACGCTCCTGCAGGGTGGATTCAGCCCCTCGACCCTTTCATCGAAAACTCGTCGATCACCAATCCTGATTTCGACTACAGCGATTTCCTGCCGGGAGTCATCGGCTCTCTCCGTTGGGACCTCGTTGATGGAGGCGATCTTGGCGACGGGGAACTCTGGGCGTTGCCGTGGGGCTTTGAGGCGAACGCCTTGATGTACAACAAGGTCGTGTTTGACCAACTTGGCCTCGAGCCTCCGGAGACTCTCGATGAAGTTATTGAAATCGGTCGGATTATTGAGGAGGAGACCGACATGACGGGTATTGCTGTCCGCGGTACCCGTAGTTGGGCCACGATTCACCCGGGTTTTCTCTCTGCCTACAATAGCGCCGGAGGCGAGGACTACGATGCGGAAATGAACCCGGTAATGAATAGTGATGTCGGTGTCGAATTTGCAGATAAGTGGGTGGAGATGGTTCAGGAAGTTGGGCCCAGCCAATGGACAACCTATACGTGGTATGATGTAGGGAATGCCCTCGGCTCCCGCCAAGTTGCAATGATATGGGACGCGGACATTCTCGGCTTCTTCCAGAACGTACCAGGGGCTTCTGAAGCTGCGGGTGAGATTGCCTGGGCACCCGGGCCTTCCCTTGATGGTGTGGCTCTTGAGCCTAATATCTGGATCTGGTCCATCGCCATGAACAACTTTTCTGAGAAGAAAGGTGCGGCTTGGTATTGGATGCAGTGGGCGACTGGCAAAGAATTCCTGACCACCGCTGCGATTGAACATAACACGGTTGATCCGGTACGCACCTCCGTCTGGGAAAACCCTCAGTTTCAGGAGCGTCTTTCCACATTTGAAGGTTATCTTGATACCTTCAACGAGTACAAGGACGGCGCGGCCATCCACTTCACGCCGCAGGCCAATTTCTTCGAGACAACAACGGAGTGGGCTTCCGCCTTGCATCAGATTTATGGCGGTCAGAAAACCTCCCAGAAAGCGCTCGACGATCTCGCTAAGAAGTTGAGGTAACCGCTCGGAGAACTGGGGTGCTGCGGCCATCGTGCCGCGGCACCCCTTTTTCTTCCCAGACTGCACTCGCCGGCGCCAGGCAGGTTGCTGCGCCTGTAATGTTTCATCAGAAACGATTCCTCACTCAATCCGTCTTTATGAAAGAAGCCTCACCCGTTCGCCCGAAGGCAGGTCGTGACAACGTCTACGTGGAGGCCTTAATCTCTTTCGAAGCAAGAAATACAGGCCGCAGCGTTAGCCGCTGGCGCCAATTTCAGGATAAGGCCAAGCCTTACCTGATTATCCTCCCTGCATTCCTCCTGACGATCGGAATTCTCGTACCTTTCGCCACTGGAGTGTACTGGTCGCTCACCGATTATAACCTAATGCGACCTCAATTCGAGTTTATTGGGATCGGGAATTATGTCGAGCTCTTTAGTGGAGGTGAGTTTTGGCACGCACTTAAGGTCAGTGGAGTCTACGTGTTGTTTGCGGTGGGCACGGAGCTCCTGCTTGGCCTAATTATTGCGCTGCTCCTTAATCAGGAAACCTTTCTTGCCAAAATTTTCCGTCCCCTCCTTATTTTGCCGCTTCTTATTGCTCCGGTGATTGCAACACTTATCTGGAAGTTAATGATGAGTACTGATTTCGGGGTAATCAACTATTTCCTCAGTCTTTTTAACCCGGAGCTTAAGGAGTTTCCGTGGGCTGGCTCTCCCAAATACGCAATGTTGACGGTTGTCCTTATCGACGTCTGGATTTTTACGCCATTCATCGCGCTGCTCCTTTTAGCAGGCCTGCGCTCCCTGCCCCAACCTCCCTTCGAAGCGGCTCAGGTGGACGGTGCCTCCCGCTGGTTCATTTTCCGGGTGTTGACCCTTCCTATGCTGGCCCCCTTTATGGTGATTGCGCTCATTTTTCGGATCATCGATAGCATCCGTATGTTCGACATCCCCTTTGCAATGACCAAGGGTGGACCTGGGGATTCGCTCATGAATCTCCAGATCCAGGCGTACACGGAAGCTTTCACTTATCTAAACATCTCCGTTGGGTCCGCCTACATGTTTGTCACTTGGGTGATCATCTTTATCATCAGTAAGCTGATGGTCGGCTATTGGATGAAGTGGCGTCAGCGCTTGAGTGCGTGAGCCTTTTGGGGCCATGGCTGACTCCTAGTATGAAACGCAGCAAGCTACAGACCATTTTTGAGCAGACGATTCTCTGTGTAATCTTCCTGTTCATCCTCTTCCCGATTGTCTGGGTCTTCCTAATGGCCTTCAAATCTCGCGGGGACATTCTCTCCTGGCCCCCAACCTTTTTATTTGAGCCCACCTTCGACAACTTCCGCAATATCTTGGTAGGCGGATCCTCTGGGTCGGCGACTGGTGCGACGACTGTCGATTTCCTCGGTTACTTTGCGAACAGCCTGATCATCAGTTGCGGGGCCATTCTCCTTTCGATTTTGGTGGGGGTGCCGGCCGCCTACGCGATTGCTCGTTTCCAGTTTCGGGGGAAAGAAGACATCGCATTCACTTTTCTCTCCTTCCGATTCGCTCCGGAGTTGCTCGTGATTATACCCATCTACATCATTTTTCAGCGGATGGGTCTTCTCGATACTTACTTCGGGCTAATCTGGGTCTATCAGTTGATTACTTTACCGATGATCATCTGGATTCTTCGTGGTTATTTTGAAGATGTTTCGGTGGAGTTGGAGGAAGCCTGTCGGATTGATGGGTATGGGGAATTCTATGTGTTCCGTAAGATTGTGCTGCCTTTGGTCAAGGGAGGCATCGCTGCTTCGGCCTTGCTCGCCTTCATTTTCGCCTGGAACAACTTTATCTTTGCTATGGTTTTGGGTGGGTCGGATGTCCAGCCAATCACGGTGGGCGCGATGCAGTTTATGACGGCGGAAGCCCTTCGCTACGGGGATATGGCAGCTGCGATTGTACTGGCTGCCATTCCTGCCCTGCTTTTGGCGATCTATTCCCAGAAGCACCTCATTCGCGGCCTCAGCTTTGGTGCCGTTAAGGGCTGATGCATTCGATAATTTTTGAACTCATCGCTTTCTACCCATGGGTAGCATTCTTCTCGACAAGATCGTAAAATCCTTTCCGGACGGGACGGTGGCGCTGAATAAACTCGACCTTCATGTTTGGGATGAGGAGTTTTTCGTCATTCTTGGCCCGTCTGGTGCCGGCAAGACGACCCTCTTGAAGACGGTCGCGGGGCTCTATCACCACAACGGTGGCCATCTCTATATTGATGGGCGACGCGTCGATGGGGTGCCTCCGGAGGACAGGAATACGGCGATGACCTTTGAGAGCTTCGCACTTTATCCACACCTGACCGTCTATGACAATATCGCAAACCCCTTGCGCTCCCCTCGCTACGGGATCCCTAGGGACGAGGTCGAGAGAGAAGTGCAGCGTGTCTGCGACCTTCTGGAGATTGGGCACCTCCTTCAGCGGTTCCCCAAGGAATTGAGCGGGGGCCAAAAGCAACGCGTATCCCTTGGACGAGCGATGGTGCGCAAGCCGACGGTCTTCTTGCTCGACGAGCCTCTTTCCCACGTGGACGCAAAGGTGCGCCACCGGATGCGCCTGGAGCTGAATCGTTTGCAGAGGGAGCTCAACACCACGACCCTTTACGTGACGCACGACTATCTGGAAGCGCTCTCCCTTGCCGACCGGGTCGGCATTTTGGAGGACGGACAACTTGTTCAGGTGGGCTCCCCGACCGAGATCTATCGGCAACCGGTGAACGTCTCCGTCGCTGAGCAGGTGGGCTATCCCCGCATCAATCTCCTCGACGCATGGGTCGAGCATAGCGCGGGAGAATGGCAGGTTCGTCCTTTTGGAGCGGGGGGTCCGGTCCTTTTTTTCCCGGTTAGTGACGGCGCTGGCACATTGGATTGGGGCACCGGGGAGCATCTTCTGGGCCTCCGTCCCCAGTCCATCCGGATTCATCCTCGGGGAAGCGGGCTGGGTGTGGTCCCTGCCCGTGTGTATGTGGCGACCCCCTTTGTTACCTATGCGATCGTGACCCTACTGGTGGCCGAGGAAACCGAGCTGACCGCCTTGGTTCCGCCGGACCAGCAACTCGAGGCAGGGGAAGAGGTGGAGCTCAGCTTCTCCGGCTCCGAGTTCCTCTTTTTCGACCCGACCACTCACCTGAATCGTCAGACCCCGCATTCCGCTTAGCAAGCACCATGCCCTCCGTCCGTCTTCAGCAGGTGAACAAGATCTACCGGTCCAAACGCGAGCGGGTCCACGCGGTTCGTGATCTCAACCTCGGGATTACCGAAGGAGAATTCATGTGCCTGCTCGGTCCTTCCGGATGCGGAAAAACCTCCAGCCTACGCATGATTGTTGGGTTGGAATCCATCTCCAGCGGGGAAATCTGGATTGGGGATCGCCTCGTCAATGACTTGAGTCCCCAGGAGCGGAATGTGGCCATGTCCTTTGAGAGCTACGCTCTCTACACGCACCTCTCCGTGGGTGAGAACATCACGTTTCCCCTCAAGGCAAAGGGGATGCCTCCGCCCGAACGCAGGAAGCGGCTTGTCGAAGTTGCTTCCATGCTGGAAATTAGTTCCCTGCTGAAGATGACGCCTTCGAGCTTGAGCAGCGGGCAAATGCAACAAGTTTCTCTTGCCCGAGCTCTCATTCGGGAGCCTTCCGTCTTCCTGCTCGACGAGCCACTCTCTCACCTTGACGTGAATCTGCGGGTCTACACCCGCAACCGCATCAAGCGCCTTCACACCGAGCTCGACACGACAATGATCTACGTGACCCACGATCAGCTCGAAGCGGTCGCTCTTGCTGATCGGATTGCGGTGATGAATTTCGCCGAACTGCAGCAGGTCGGCACCCGCGAGGAGCTACTCGACCGACCGGCAAACCGCTTTGTTGCTGATTTCATTGGAGAGCCACCTATCAATTTCTACGAAGTGGAGATCCAAGAGGACTTGAGAGAGACGACCCTTCGCGAGACTTCCGGAGCCTTTTCCTTGCCCTTGCCCTCCCGTTGGGAATCGATTCTGGATCAGCTGGAGGGTACGGTCTTCGAGATCGGAGTTCGTCCTCACGACATCACTTTGCATGACCGGGGATATCCCCAGTCGGTGCAGGGCGAATGCGAGATTTTCGAATTCCTCGGGGAAGAAAATCATCTCACCCTGAAGGTGGGCGAGGTTCGAATGACGCTTGTGGTCTCCAACCGGGAATTTTTCGAGACCGGCGAGAAGGTGACCGTGTACCTCGACCCAAATCGGATCCACCTCTTCTCGAAAGACTCCGGAGCCTGTCTTTCCAGCCAACTTGGATCGGAGTCGGCATCCTGGTGATCGAAACGATGCAAGCCCACTTTCACGCGAAGCGCGCCCTCGTTACGGGGGCTGGGAAGGGAATCGGCCAGGCGGTCAGCATGGCACTGCGAGGAGCCGGAGCCGAGGTGATTGCCTTGAGCCGTGATCCCGCCGATCTCCGCAAACTGGAGGAACAGGGGTGCATGACCATTTGCCTCGACCTCACGGATTTCGTGGCAATCGAGCGGATGTTGGAGGAGTTGGATCCGGTGGATTTCCTCGTCAACAACGCGGGCGTCTCGTTTCCGGAGCCCTTTCTCGAGACAAACTTCGGCAAGTTTCAGGAAACCCTCGCCATCAATACTTCGGCAGCCTTCCTCGTTTCCCAATGCGTTGCCCGCAGGCAAGTGGAGGCTGGGAAGAGAGGATCGATCGTCCATGTCTCCAGCCAGGCCTCCCAGGTGGGTCTCGCCGACCATGCAGCCTACTGTGCTTCCAAGGGAGCTCTGGACCAGATCATGCGGGTCATGGCGCTGGAGCTGGGTCTGCACGGCATCCGTGTGAATTGTGTCAATCCGACGGTGACGCTAACCCCTCTCGGTCGACGGGCATGGTCGGATCCTCAAAAGCGCGATGAAATGCAGGCCAAGATCCCATTGGGCCGTTTTGCGGAGACCGACGAAGTGGTGCAGGCGATCCTCTTCCTGCTTGGGGATGACTCAAGCATGATCCACGGGGCGACGGTCCCTGTGGACGGTGGCTTCCTGGCGGTACGCTAGCAGTTCGCCTTCCCCTTTCCCGTTCCGGGCCGCGCTCGGGCCAGTCCCTGAACCACAAAGGCGGTGAGGACGGCCTTGAGGAGGTCGCCGGGAACGAACACGAGGACCGCCTGGCTGGCGGCTGCCCATTCCATGCCGGTGGTCCAGTGCAGCCCGGGAATGCCGCAGGCGTAGAGGACGAGGACACCCCCGCCGAGGGAGGCGAGGAGGGCGGCGGCGAAGACGGGCAGGCGATGCAGGGCTTGCATGAGGTAGCCGGTGGCCGCCGCCGCCGGGGCGAAGCCGAGGGCGAAACCGGCCGTGGGCCCGGCGAAGACCCCGAGCCCGCCCCGTCCGCCGGAGAGGAGGGGAGCTCCGAGGGCGACCGCGAAGAGGAAGAGGGCGAGGGCGAGGAAGGCCCGGCGGGGGCCGAGGAGGACCCCGGTGAGCATCACCCCGAGGGACTGTGCGGTGAGGGGAACCCCGAAGAGGAAGGGGAGGGGGGGGAGCAGCCCGAGCGCGGCCACGAGGGCGGCGAAGAGGGCGATCTGGACGAGACCGCCCTCCCTCACGGCCGGGCCTCCTCGCGCTGTTGCCGGGGGGCGGGGCGGGGAGGTGCCCGCTCCGCCGGACCGGCGATCCCGCCGCGGGCGGCGAGAGCCTCCTCGACCCGTTCGCCGAGCGCGAGGGTGCGCAGGGTGAGCGGGACGGCGAGCCGCCACTGCTGGCGGCCCCCGCCACGGGCCCGCCAGGCCTGCCGGAGTTGCTGGCCCATGCCGAGGAGCACCGGGACGAAGCGGAGGAGGAGGGCGAGGGCAAAGGCGAGGCGCTCCGGCCGCAGCCCGAACCAGCGGAGGGGAGCGAGCACCGGACGGAGCGCCTCGAGCATGGCCTCGAGCGGGGTTGTCAGGGTGATGAGGTGAGCGAGGAGGAGGAGGGCGGCCATCCGCTCGAGGAGGACGAGGGCGGCGGGCAGGCCGGCGGCCCATCCCTGAAACGCGAAAAGGAGCGCGAAGAGCGGTAGCAGCGGGCGCAGGAACCGGAGCTGGGCCAGCCCGCGTAGCCCGAGGGAAGCGTAGGCGGCCAGGACGAGGCCGAGGACGATCCCGAGCGGGAGCGGACGGTCGAGCCAGGGGAGGGCGGTTCCGAGGCCGGCGAGCACGAGCAGCTTCAGGCCGGCGGGGCAGCGGTGCAACCAGCTCGGGCCGGGCAGGTAGAGGGTCAGCATGGCGATTCCTCCGCCCCCTCGCGGCAGAAGTCCCGGAAAGCCGGCAGGACCCGCTCCGGTGGGCCGTCCTCCCGCAGGCGGCCGCCGTCCAGCCAGAGAACGCGCTCGACGGCGCCCAAAGTGTCGAGGTCGTGGCTGACGAGGACCACTTGCTGGGAGAGCTCCCCCAGCCGGGCGAGGAGAGCCCAGCGGGCGCGCGGGTCGAGGCTGGCGAAGGGCTCGTCCAGCAGGAGGACGCGCGGCTCCATGGCGAGCACCGCGAGGATGCACAACCAGTGGCGCTGGCCCTCCGAGAGGGTGTGCACGGGCCGGTCCGCCCACGACTCCCGTCTGTGCTCCCGCAGGATTTCCCGGGCGCGCTCCTGGGCCTGCGCGCGGGTCCGGCCAAGGTTGCGCAGGCCAAAGGTGATTTCCTCGAGGACGGTGGGAAAGAGGATCTGGTGGTCGGGGTTCTGGAAGATCATCCCCGCGAGGGAGGCCATCCGGGCCGGGCCCTCCGCCGGGTCCGCCCCGGCCACCCGGACCGTCCCGCGGGTGGCCGGGAGCAACCCGTTCAGCACCCGCAGCAAGGAACTCTTGCCGGAGCCGTTCACCCCGACCACCCCGATGCGGTCTTCCCGGAGGTCGAGATCGAGCCCGCGCAGCACCGCAACCCCCTCCCGGTCGAGGTCCACCCCGCGCAGCTCGATGCCTCCGGAGGGGGCACGAAGGGGCCGGGGCCCGGGGGCACGAGGTGGGGAGGGCCGAGGCATGGGTCGAGAGCCAAGGGAGATACGGTTGGAATGTACATCGAAAAGTGGGGAAGGTTGACAATCGGCCCGCGATGGGCAGGGCGGTGAACCCGTTCCTCCCTTAGCCCTCGGCGGAAAACCGGTCGGTCACCAGGAGGGTGACCTCGCCCGCCGTGTGGAAGGAAGGTTCCCTGCCCGCGGGGACAAGAGCGGTATCCCCCGCGGTCAGTTCCTTGCCGCGGCTCTCGAGCAGTCTGCCCGCGAGCAGGTGGAGCAGCCGGGGTTCGCCGGGTCCGCGAAGGATCCAGGGTTCCCCGGCGGGGAGGCGGACCCGGCGGATCCGGAAGACCGCCTCCTCCACGAGGACCTCCTCGCCGGGACCGGCGGGGGCGGGCAACAGGGGCGGGCTCTCGTCGTCGAGGCAAACGGAGGCGAGGGCTTCCTCGAGGTGGAGATCCCGCGGTTGTCCGTCCAGGCCGGTCCGCCCCCAGTCGTAGACGCGGTAGGTGGTGTCGGAGTTCTGCTGGATCTCGAGCAGGATGCAGCCGGCGTCGATCGCGTGGAGGCGTCCGCTGGGGAGGAAGAGGGATTCGCCCGCGCGGACCGGGGAGCGGGGCACGCAGTCCTCCGCGCGCCCGCCCGCCACCGCCGCGCGCAGGCCCTCCCGATCGATCCCCGGGAGAACCCCGGCGAAGACCCCGGCCCCGGGGTCGGTCTCCGCGAAGTACCAGAACTCGTCCTTGGGCTCCCCGCCGAGGGTGGGGGCGACGGAAGCGGGGGGATGGACCTGCAGGCTGAGCCGTTCCCGGCAGTAGAGCCATTTCACGAGGAGGGGAAAGCGCGGGGTGGGGGAGGGGGGCTCCCCGCCGAGGAGACTCCGCGGGTCGAGCTCGCAGAGCTCGCGGAGGCTCATGCCCGCACAGGGCCCGCCGCGCACCACCGACTGGGCCTCCTCCCGGTCGACCAGATCCCAGCTCTCCCCGATCGCCGCGCCGTTGTCCGGCAAGCGCCGGCGCGCCCCGTCGGGAGCGGCGCGCATGCCCCACACCCTTTCCCGGTAGAGGGGTTCGAACAAAAATAGGGTTTCCGTGGCGGCGGGATTCATCTTCCGTGAAGGGTCGATGGCTTCGAAACGTCCCAGCAAGAAAAAGGCGGTGCAAGCCACCTTTCAGCCCCGCACCTCCCCCGTCCGGCCGGTCCGGGGGGCGCTGCTGGTGGGCGTGGGCCTCCTCCTCCTCGTGGCGCTGGCCGACTACCGGCCGACCCAGGAGGGCTTCCTCCGCGCGTGGGCGACCTCCACCGCGGTGGACCCGGATCCCAACCTCGTCGGCCGCTTCGGGCGGGACGCCTCCTTCCTCCTGCTCTCCGCCTTTGGGCTCGGGGCCTGGTTCCCGCTCTTCGCGCTCCTCTGGGTGGGCCTTCTCCAGTTCCTGAAACGCGCCCACCTGGTCACCCTTCCGCGGGTCCTCGTGCTGGTGCTGGCCACGCTCGGGGCGAGCGGTCTCGCCAACACGGCCTCCCTCCTCTGGTTTCCCGGCCTCGAGGGCCTCTTTCCTCCGGATTTCTTCCCCCGCGGCACCGGGGGCGCGGTCGGTTACCTCGTGAATGAGGCCTTCCTCTACGAGGTCCTCGGAACCTTCGGGAGTGTCCTCGTGCAGGGGGTGCTGCTCCTGCTCGGGTTTGCTGCCCTCTTCAGCGATCCCTCCCGCAACCTCTTCGAGCGGGCCTTCCAGCGCTGGAGCTCCGGGGCGAAGGAGCGTCGGGAGGCCCGGCGGGAGAAACGGGCGGCGAAGGCCGCCGGTCGCGAGGACCGGGCCACCCGGCGCGAGCGCAGGGAGGCGGCCCGGGCGGAGCGTCGGCAGCGGCGGGAAGCCCGGACCACCCGGCGGGCGGAGCGCCGGCAGCGGCGCGCGGAGAAGCGGGCGGAACGCGAGCGGCGCCGGAAGGAGCGGACTGGGGGCGGGGTGGTGGGAGCGGACACCCCGGAGGAAGCCCCCGCCGCGCCCCGGCGGCGAAAGAAGGCCGGACGGAACGGGACGGCTCTGCCGGAGGAGGAGGAGGCCGTGGACAGCGCCCTTCTCAGTGGCCACATTCCCCGGTGGCGGGCGGAGTCGCGTACCCCGGAGGCTCCCGCGACACCGGCTCCGGAGGAGGAGCCGGCGGCCCCGCCCGTCCGGAAGCGGGCCTCGCGGAAGGAGCCCGCCCCTTCCGCCGGGCCCGCGGAAGGGGATAGGGAGGAGGCTCCGGCCCTGCGGATCGTGGCGGGGGAAAAGGTCGAGAAGGCCCGGCCGAAGACCCCGGCCCGGCGGGGCAACTATCACTTTCCCTCGATCGACCGCCTCGAGGAGCCGGCCCCCTTCGACGAAACCTCAGCCGAGGACCACGCCGAGACCGCCCGGTCCCTCCAGCGGACCCTCGCGGATTTCGGTCTGAAGGTGGACCTGGGGGAGGTCCACACCGGTCCGGTGATCACCCGCTACGAGGTCTACCCGGCCCCCGGGGTGAAAGTGGAGCGGATCGCGAACCTCGCCAACAACCTGGGGATGAGCCTGAAGGCGCAGGCCGTGCGGATCCTCGCGCCGGTCCCGGGGAAGGGGTGCGTGGGGATCGAGGTACCCAACCGGCGGCCCTCCCCGGTGCATCTGCGCGAGATCATCGAGTCGAAGGCCTGGGTGGAGGCGGAGGCGGACATCCCGCTCATCCTCGGCAAGGAGGTGAGCGGGAAGCCACTGGTGACCGATCTCGCCCGCATGCCCCACCTGCTCATCGCCGGGGCGACCGGCTCCGGGAAGACCGTCTGCCTGAACAGCGTGATCGCCTCGTTGCTCTACCGGATGAGCCCGGAGGACCTCCGCTTCCTCATGATCGACCCGAAGATCGTGGAGATGCAGATGTACAACCGGCTTCCCCATATGCTCGTGCCGGTGGTCACCGATCCCAAGAAGGTACCGGGCGCCCTCAAGTGGCTCATCGGGGAAATGGAGCGGCGCTACCGCATCTTTGCCCGGGCCAACGTCCGCAACATCGCCGGCTTCAACGGGAAGATCCTCCGCAACCGGGAGGAGCGGAAGCGGGCCGAGGAAATGGACGCCTCCATGTCCGCGGAGGAGCGGGCCGCCCTTCTCGAGGCCCGGGAGGGCGGCAAGAACGACGACGACTTTGAGATGCCCACCGAGAAGATACCCTACATCGTCTGCGTCGTCGACGAGTTGGCCGACCTCATGATGGTGGCCCCGGCGGACATCGAGACGGGCATCGCCCGCCTCGCCCAGCTGGCCCGGGCCGCCGGCATCCACCTCGTCCTCGCCACCCAGCGCCCCTCCGTGAACGTGGTCACCGGGGTCATCAAGGCGAACCTGCCCAGCCGCATCGCCTTCAAGACCGCCTCGAAGGTGGACAGCCGGACCATCCTCGACGAGAACGGCGCGGATGCCCTCATCGGGCGGGGGGACATGCTCTTCCTGCCGCCCGGGGCCCACTCCCTCGTGCGGGCCCAGGGGGCCCTCGTCTCCGATGACGAGATCAACGGGATCGTCGAGGAGCTCGCCGCGAACGGTCCCCCGGACATCGACGAGAACGCCGTCGCCGCCATCGAATCCGGCGACGGGGAAGAGGGGGGCGACATCGAGGGGGACTTCGAGGACGACCTCGTGCCGAAGGCCCTCGAGGTGATCCGCTCCTCCCGGCGGGCCTCCACCTCCATGCTGCAGCGGCGCCTGAAGATCGGCTACAACCGGGCCGCCCGGATCATGGAGATCCTCGAGGACGAGGGCTACGTCGGCCCGGAGAACGGGGCCCAGCCCCGCGAGATCCTCACGGACTCGGAGTAGGGCGAGGGGGGTACGAGGGTGGCACTTGGCCTTTCGCTTGGTCAGCGGAGGGCAGGTCGATGGTGAAACGGCACCCTCCTCCGGGGAAATTTTCCGCGCGGATCGTCCCGCCGAGTGACTCAATGATTCGGTAACTGATGGAGAGTCCGAGCCCTAGTTGCTGTGTGCGCCCAGACTTCGTGCTAAAAAAGGGGAGGAAGATATTGTTGGGATCCGGAGCGTCAATGCCTGGTCCGTTGTCCGCAAAGGTCAAGCGTGAGATCTCGTGGCCCACTTCGCCGATCCGGGCGGTGGATACCTCGATTTCCCCTCCCCCCGGCATTGCCTCAAAACTGTTCTTGAGGAGGTTAAGGAGAACTTGCTTGAGCGGGCCCTCTTCCCCTCGGAAGGTCACGCTCTCCGCTCCAAAGTCGCAACGGACACGAATGTGCTTGTATTCCGCGTTGTAGCGCAGGAGTTCACGGATCTCCCGGACGAGGTTGTTTAGGTCGACGATTTCATCTGAGCCCTGGGGACGGTCCGAGAATGTGACGAGGTTGCTGACAATCCTCGAGATGGACTCCAGTTCCTTTCGGATGCGGTCGAGGATGGTATGGAGTTGATGCTCCGGGTGGGTGTAGCGGAGGTAGCTAAGGTAGTTGGAAATGATCTCGAGAGGATTGTTGATCTCGTGGGCCACCCCTGCCGCGAGTAGCCCAACCGAGGCCAGCTTTTCCGATAGGATGAACTGCTTCTGCAGTTCGTCGTACTCGGTGATGTCCTCCACGATCAGGATCGTTCCGATGACCTGAAGCCCGTCAAAAACCGGATAGGTCTTCACGTTGTTGACCCTTCGCCGATCACGAATGTGGAGGGTGACATTATAGAGAGCGGCCCGTTCGCAGCGGTGAATGTTCGCGGTGATCTCGGAAAGGGCATCAGGGTTGCCTTCCAGCAATTGGTCGAGGGGCTCGTTAATAAAGGGGCGTTCCGCGAGTTCGAAGCTTTCCAGACAGTGATCATTGACCATCTTGATCCGCAGTTTCTCGTCTACCACAATGATGTTGACAGGCAAGGACTGGAGAATCGCTTCATTGTACTTGAGAAATTGATAGAATTCTGTGTCTAGATGGACCGGCCCGGTACTCGCCCCTACCTGCGTGTAGGCCATCCGGATCAGGTTCAGCTTGTCCACCTTGTCCACCCGATCGGTGATTAGGAGGGTTCCTTCCTTGAGAACAGAGACCCGGTTGGCCAGACGATAGACATCATCAATCCTGTGGGTGATCATCACAATGGCCATCCCCTCCTCCGCACGCTGCAGGAGGGTCGGTACGATTTTGTGGAAGCTTTCCGTGGAAAGCTTTTCAAGGGCCTCATCGAGAATCAAAAGGCAGGGTGCCTCATGCAGATTTTTAAGGATCTCGATGATGACCCGGTCGGATTGGCTCAGAAAGCGCAGCTCGATTCTTGGATCGATGGAGAAACCGTGGGAGCGGAGGTAGTCCGCGGCACGCTCCTCTGTCCGCGGCCGACTGTACAGGCCAAGTTTGCGATTGCCCTGACTGGCATAGAACAGGTTTTCGCCGACCGAAAAGTTCTCGTTGAGAAAAGGTTGCTGGTAGACCATCCTGACCCCGAGGGTTTGGGCGGTCTTCAAGTTGTAGCTGGCATCGTTTCGTCCGCCCGGACACACTTCACCGGCGGTCGCCCGAAGGATACCGCTCATCACCCCAGCGAGGCTCGACTTGCCGGCACCGTGTTCTCCGAGGATGGCGTGAACTTCGCCGGCCTGTACCTCGAGTTCGATCCCATCGAGGGCACGAAACTCGCCGAAGGCGAGCTGGATTTGCCGTACGACGAAGGGGAGGGCCTTTTCAGGGCGCGATCCCATAACGAGCAATTCGATTGTAAAGTGTTTTCCTGCTCATGCCGAGAATCTCCGCCGTTCGTTTCTTGTTGTTGCCTGTTTCCCAAAGAGTGCGCGCGATCAGATCCCGTTCGGCCTGCTCTAAAGGAGTGAGGTCGTTTTTCTCGGCCAAAGTTGCGCCGCGTTCAAAGCCGATCCCCCGCTGGAGGGCTGGCGGGAGGTCCGAAACCTCCAAATGCTCCCCGCTGCAGAGAGCGCTGGCATAGTTAACGGTATTTTTCAGCTCACGAATATTGCCCGGCCAAGGGTACTGGAGGAAAATGTCGAAGACCTCCGGAGCGAAGCTGCGGACGGGCTTGTTGTGGCTGCGGGCACATTCCCGGAGAAATTCCTCCGCGAGCAGCACGACGTCTTCGCCTCGCTCGCGCAGCGGAGGCACCTCGAGGACGGCAGCATTCAGTCGATAGTAGAGATCTTCCCGGAACTCACCCGCAGCGATTCTAGTCGGGAGGTCCTGATGCGTGGCGGCCACAAAGCGCACGTCGACTTGGAGGGTTTCCGTGCCACCGATCCGGCGGATCTCGTGATTCTGGAGTACACGGAGGATCTTGGCCTGCGTGGTCAAGGGCATGTCCCCGATCTCATCGAGAAGCAGGGTGCTCCCGTGTGCCCGCTCGAAAATGCCGCGAAAGCCTTCACTGGCCCCGGTGAAAGCTCCCTTCTCATGTCCGAACAACTCATTGTCCAGAAGACTTTCCGGGAAGGCCGCGCAGTTGATCTTCTCCATCCTCTCCGCCGACCGCTTGCTGTGCCCGTGCAGATAGTCTGCCACGATTTCCTTGCCGCAGCCATTTTCCCCCACAATCAGCACCGGCAGGTCGGTGCCGGCCAGCTTGTCCGCGTGGTGCAGGACCTCCTGCATGCGCGCATTGCGGGTCATCACCCGCGGTGTCAGTTCCTCGATGCGCGCCCGCAACTCACGGTTTTCCTCCCGGAGTCGATGCAAACACAGTGCATTCTGTACGAGCTGAAGCAGGCGTTCGAAATCGAGAGGCTTCTTCACATAGTCAAAGGCTCCTTGTTTCATGGCCTCCACGGCACTTTCCACGGAAGCGTAACCAGTAATGACGATGACCGGAAGGTCCGGATGGCTCGCTTGGATTTCTGCCAACACCTCAAGACCGCTCTCCTCTCCGAGCATCACATCGAGTAAAAGGGCATCAAAGGATTCGCTCCGGAGGAGCTTCAGGATTCCGGCCCGGCCATCGGCGTAGCGACACTGGATGCCGAATTGCCCGAAATTCGGACGGAGGCTCTCAAAGACACGCTCATTGTCGTCTGCGATCAGAAGGCGAGTGGGCATGGGTCTTCGGTGTAGCAAGGGGAATCAACGAGACATGGGTCGTGTGTAAAGGGGAAACAGTCCGGTGTCCATCCCTCTTTCCCACGGATTCTCCAAGGAATTTTTTGCATTGGTAACGGATTGGAGGAAAACGTCTTGTGGATGAATCTAACCGAACTGGAAGGAATCTGGCACGGGCTTTGCACCGGGGTGTGCCTATTCTCATGAGTGCCCCCAATCGATCGGACTCAGCCGCTCCCCTTTTGGAAATTCGGGATCTGACCAAGCGCTTCCCCGGCGTGTTGGCCCTCGATGCCGTGAACCTTTGCCTGGAGCGCGGTTCCGTGCATGCGATTTGTGGGGAGAACGGAGCGGGCAAGTCAACCCTCATGAACCTCCTCATGGGTATCGATTCCCGCGACCGGGGGGAAATTCTCATCGACGGGAGGCCGGTGCAGTTCGTTAACCCGAAGCAGGCGCTGGCCGCGGGTATTTCCATCATTGAGCAGGAGCTCAATCCGGTTCCGGAAATGACCGTGGCGGAAAACATGTTTCTCGGCCGAGAAAGCACCCGGTTTGGGCTTTGGGTCGATGCGCGGGCAGCCCAAGAGAAGGCGCGGCAGATCTTGGCCAGTCTCGGCATCGAGCTGAATCCCCGCCTGAAGATGAAGGAACTCAGCCTCGCGCAAATTCAGCTTGTGGAAATTGGGAAGGCCCTCTCCTATGACTCGGAAATCCTCATCATGGACGAGCCGACGTCCGCGATCGCGGAGAAGGATGCAGACCGACTCCTCGATTTGGTCAAGAGCTTGCGCGATCAAGGCAAAGGGATTCTCTACGTTTCCCACCGAATGAACGAGATCTTTCGGGTCGCCGACACCATTACGGTGTTTCGAGACGGACGATGTGTAAGCACTCAGCTCGCCAGCGAGACAAACCGGCCGGAGGTGGTCTCCTTGATGATCGGGCGAAAGCTGGAGGACGAGTATACCAAGAACAACCGGATTCAGCCGGAAGTGGCTCTCTCCGTGCGCGGCCTCTCCCGGGGAGACGACTTCCACGACATTTCCCTCGAGGTCCATGCTGGGGAAATTTACGGGATTTTTGGCCTGATGGGTTCGGGACGAAGCGAGTTTTTTGATGCTCTCTTCGGGGTCGAGCCAGCGGATGAGGGAGAGATCTGCTTGTTCGGTGATCGCTGCGAACATCGGCGACCGAAGGACGCTATGGCCAACGGGATGGCTCTCGTTACTGAAGATCGCAAGAAAAGTGGACTCGTACTCTCTAGCTCCGTGCGCGACAACGTCGCGCTCCCCAATTTGCGCCAGCTCAGTTGCGGCCCACTCATTCTCGAGGGGCGCGAAAAGGATGCTGTCCAGCGGATCACCGATCGTTTCCGGTTAAAGACCCCAAGCCTTCGTCAAATCGTTTCCCGCTTGAGCGGGGGAAACCAGCAAAAGGTGGTTCTTGCCAAGTGGCTGCTGCGCTCACCACGGATTCTTCTACTCGACGAACCGACCCGGGGAATTGATATCGGCGCAAAGGGCGAAATTTATTCTTTTATGTCAGAGTATGCCAACGAGGGCCACGCGATTCTACTGATTTCCTCCGAGCTCCCTGAGATTATCGCGATGAGCGACCGTATCCTCGTTTTCTCCAATGGTCGGGCGGTGGGGGAATGTTCTCAGGCAGAGGCCCGTCAGGAAGAACTCCTGCGCCTCGCTTCGCTGTCCGTTCACGAAGGAGAAGTCTTGCATGCCTGAAAACCACTCCGCCCGCCGATCCGAGCAAAGTTTTGCAGGAGGTCGTCACACCTTGGCTCGCCTTCTCAGCGAGTACGGGATCCTGCTAGCCTTCCTCGTCCTCGTGGTCGTCCTTTCCTTCGCAAGCGAATATTTCCTGCGCGCGGACAACATTATCAACATCCTCCGCCAGACTTCGATCAATGCCCTGCTCGCCATTGGGATGACCTTCGTGATCCTCACTGGGGGCATTGACCTTTCGGTGGGATCGGTCCTTGCCTTCGGCGGGATTGTGGCAGCCTCCCTAGCCAGCGAGGCCTTTGGAGGTGGGGTGGTTCACCCTCTGGTCGCCCTTGCGGCGGGCCTGGGTGGGGGTGTCCTTCTCGGGGCGATCAATGGATTGTTCATTGCGAAATGGCGGATGCCTGCCTTCGTGGTCACCCTGGGAATGCTCAGTATGGGTCGGGGTTTTACCTTCATTTACTCGGATGGCATGCCCGTGCCCCGGATTGACGAGCGCTTCCTCGTGATCGGTCAGGGGACCTTTCTCGGGATTCCCTTCCCGGTCCTCATCCTCGCGTTCGTCTTCCTGGTATCTTGGGTGATCCTCTACAAGACACGGTACGGGCGGTACGTCTACGCGGTCGGTGGCAACGAGAAGAGTGCTCAAGTTTCCGGGGTGAACACTCGCTGGATCATCTTTTCCGTCTATGCGATTAGCGGGTTCTGCGCCGCACTCGCCGGAATCATTCTGACGGCGCGGACGACGGCTGGCTTGCCTCAGGCTGGACAGGCCTACGAGCTCGATGCGATCGCTGCCGTGGTCATCGGAGGCACCAGCCTTTCCGGAGGGAGGGGTACGCTGACCGGTACGCTCATCGGTGCCCTCCTCATCGGGGTGATTGGTAATGGTCTCGATCTCCTCGGCGTCTCTTCGTATTACCAACAGGTCATCAAAGGCGCAATCATCATCGTGGCGGTACTACTGGACTCCTTCCGGAAGAGGGACTGAAGACCGTTTGCTTTCGCTACCCTCACCCCATCAACCAAAACCCCAGAAACGGAGAAAACGAAGAAAATGAAAAAGATCCTGACCATGGGTCTCGCCAGTTTGGCGACGGCCCTGATCCTCCCCTTCGCGCCGGGCGGTCCCCGGGCGGAGGCGGACGAACCCTACAAGATCGGCGCGGCGGTCTACGGATTGAAGGCCGAGTACATGCGCCTCTGGACCACTGCTCTGGAGCGGCATCCGGATGTGGTGTCCGGAATGGTGGATGTGACGGTATTCGATGGCCGTTACGATGCGTCCGTCCAGCAGTCCCAGTTCGAGACCATGGCCACCCAAGGATTCGACGGTATTATCTTTGTGCCGATCGACATCGAGGCGGGGGCGGCCGCCGTGGCCACTGCTTCCATGCGAGATATCCCGGTGGTTGGCTCGAACACGCGGGTGAACAGTAACCAGCTCGCCTCCTACGTCGGCTCGAATGATGTCAAGTCTGGACGCATGGAGGCGGAATCCGTCCTCGAATGCATGGACGGCGAAGGCAACGTCGTCATTATCGAGGGCCCCATTGGCCAGTCGGCCCAGATCGAGCGGCGCAAGGGGAACCTCGAGGCACTTGAACAGTACCCGGCAGTCGAGATTCTCGAGATGAAGACCGCCAACTGGTCGAGGGCGGAAGCGCTGGCCCTTATGGAGAACTGGCTGAGTGCCTACCCCGACCAGATTGACGGGGTCATCGGCCAGAACGACGAGATGGCCCTTGGCGCGATTCAGGCGATTGAGCAGGCTGGACTCGATGTCGAGGACTTTTGTATCGCCGGGATCGACGGAGTGACCGATGCCATGCTTGCGGTCAAGGAGGACAAGATGGTGAGCATCCTCCAGGACGCCACTGCCCAGGCTCAGGGCGCACTCGATGTGCTCATGGCCCGGATTGTCGGCCCGGATTACCAGCCGAAGGCGACAGTCTGGGAGGAAATCCCATTTGACGGGGGTTCTGAGGCAGTCTATAATGTACCTTGGGTCCCAATCACTGAACAGAACGTGGATGCCCTTCTCGAAGAGCGCGAGAAGCTCACCACCCGCTGAGGCGGGTACTTCCGGCCGTGGGCTGGAAGGGGCTACACCCTTCCGGCCCCGGCCCGTCCTTGTTACCACCGGCTAAGAAAAAACGTCATGGAAAACGCTTCCTTCGACCCGAATTTCTCTCTCTCTGGACGGATTGCTCTCGTCACGGGGGCAGCACGGGGAATTGGCGCGGCGATCGCCGACCTTTTTGCAGCCAAGGGTGCCTGCGTCGTTCTTTCTGATCGCAGCCCCGCCGTGCAGGAAAGGCAGGCCTCGCTTCGGGACGCGGGACACCAAGCCTTCTCCGTCACGGCGGACCTGACCGTTGGAGAGGAATTAGACGCAATGGTCAATGAGGTCCACCGCGAGCACGGTCGGATTGATCTCCTTGTGAACAGTGCCGGCGTGGTTCACCTCGAAGAGGCGGAAAACCTTTCCGAATCTGCCTGGGACCAGACCATGGAGATCAACCTGAAGGCTGTTTTTCGCCTTTCCCAAGCCGTTGGTAGGATCATGATTGCCCAAGGTGGGGGCAAGATTATCAACCTCGCCTCGCAGGCGGGGCTCGTTGCCCTCGACCGCCATCTCGCCTACTGCGCCAGTAAGGCAGCAGTCATCGCAGTGACCCGGTCTCTAGCCCTCGAGTGGGGCAAGTACAATCTCCAGGTCAACAGCATCTCGCCCACGGTGATTCTCACCGAGCTCGGCCAAAAAGCGTGGGCGGGCGAGGTCGGGGAACGCATGAAGGAGAAGATTCCCGCCGGGCGATTCGGGCGGCCTGAAGAAGTCGCGGCGGCAGCGGTGTACCTCGCAAGCGATGCTGCTAATCTCATCACGGGTGAAAACCTCGTAATCGATGGTGGCTACACGGTCCAGTAGCTTTAGCGAGAATGCTGCCCATGGCAGGGGGTTGACTTCTCTGCACCCCGAATGTAAGTCTATTCTTTCAAGGACTCTAATGGGCTATACAAATAATTGTATTTGAACTCCTAAAAGGTTTCAGCCCATAATTCAGGGCTTGAGCCCCTACGAGGTAGATGTGACGAAAGGGTCTCGCAGCGATAATCTCTAGAATCTTCGGAAGCAATGCAAAGAATCATTAATAACCCGGATAACGTTGTCGACGACTACCTCAAGGGCTATCTGCACGCGCATCACGATCTGCTGGCATCGACCTCGCACCCACGTGTTGTCCGTTACCAGGGCGCACCCGTGGCCGACAAGGTTGGGGTTGTGACTGGTGGTGGCAGTGGTCACAAGCCTGCTTTCATTGGCTATGTGGGTCGCAATTTGGTCGATGCGGTTGCCGTGGGGGAAGTCTTCAGTTCCCCGACGGCGGCTGCCTTTGCGAAAGCGATTCGGGTCGCAGATTCCGGGCGGGGGGTTGCAGTGCTTTACGGCAACTATGCGGGAGACGTAATGAACGTGCGTATTGCTCAGGAGGATGTTGAGGATGACGGAATAGAGGTGAAGACGGTTGTCGCTAATGATGACGTACCGAGCTCGCCCCCGACGGAGCGTGCCAAACGTCGCGGTGTGGCCGGGGAGGTTCTGATGTGGAAGGCAGGAGGAGCAAAGGCGGCGCTCGGAGGCTCCCTCGATGAAGTGGTTGCTGCAGCCCAGAAGGCCATCGATTGCACGAGGAGCGTCGGTATCGGCCTTGCCCCATGTACGATTCCCGCGGTCGGTCACCCGAATTTCGCTATCGAACCGGGGAAAATGGAGGTAGGCATCGGGCACCACGGGGAGCCAGGGATCGAGGTGAGGGATCTCTGTTCCGCTGCAGAAATGGGCGACCTCTCTTTGGACTTAATCCTTTCGGACCTACCGTTTTCCGCGGGTGACGAGGTCGTGGTCCTCGTGTCCGGATTGGGAGCCACTCCGGTGATGGAGCTTTACATTTACTACGACCGCATTGCCAGCCGTCTTGCGCAGGAGAATATTCGAGTCCACCGCTCCTACGTGGGTAATTATTTCACGAGTCTCGATATGATGGGTGTGACGCTCACTCTTATGAAGGTCGACGAGGAGCTCAAGTCGCTCATCGATCTGGACGCACAGGCCGTTGGCTTTCAGCAATGACCCGAGGAAGGAGTTCAGAAATGAGTGAGGGTTTTGCCAATGCTGCCGGTCTTTCAGTTGTTGAAGGGTTCATCGTCGTCATTCACGCCAACCGTGATTATCTGAGCGAGATTGACGGAAAGATCGGTGACGGGGACCACGGCATCAACATGGACAAGGGTTTCCAGATGGCCGGCGAGCGACTCAATGGGTCGATGTCTATGGCGGAGGGCCTGATCACTCTCGGGAAGACGCTTCTCCTCGAGATTGGTGGCTCTATGGGTCCGCTTTACGGACAATTCTTCAAGGCGATGGGTCGGACCGTTCGCGGTGTGGAGCGTATTGACGGGGAAGCGATAGCGACGATGCTCGAGGCGGGACGGTCGGCTATTTGTGAATTGGGCGAGGCACAGCCCGGTGACAAGACGCTCATCGACACGCTCGATCCCGCGGTTCGGGCCTTTCGCGAGGCTATTGTGGCTGGTGAGGAGATCGCTGCTGCACTAGATGCGATGACGGCCGCCGCCGAAGACGGCTGGAGGAGTACGGAGGATATGGTCGCGAAGATCGGTCGTTCGAGTCGACTAGGGGAGCGTTCCCGTGGCGTCCTCGATGCGGGCGCCACCAGTTGCCACCTGATCCTTCAGAGTTTCGCCAAGACTGTCCGAACCTTACTCGCGAATTGAATTCCATGAACATTGCGATCGGATACGACCCAAATGCTGCGCCCCTAAAGGAAGAAGTGATTGCGGAACTCGGCGATCTTGGCCATGAGATACGAGATTACGGTGGCGACGACCCGGTTTATGCGAATGTTGTCATTGAGGTGGCTGAGGCAGTGGTTCGTGGTGATGTCGATCGTGGAATTGTCCTTTGCGGGACGGGGATTGGAGCAAGCATCGCCGCCAACAAGGTTCCCGGAGCCTATTGCGCCTTGGTCACGAGTCATTACCAGGCTGAGCGTGCAGCCCTTAGCAACGACGTGAATTTAATCGCACTGGGCCAGCACGTTCTCGGCAACATGGTGGCCCGTGACTTGGTGCGTACCTGGATGGCCCATACCGGAACGTTTGATCCGGCCGGCCGGAGCGGACCGAAAGTGCGTCGGATCATCGAATACTCCGAGGGTCGACGGACCTGAAGCCTGTTGACCGGGCAAGTGATTAGCGCCCGGCGGAGCCGGCCGGGCCTCAGCCGGCGAAGGACGGCGGGGTCAGGGTGGGCTCGGGACGGGCGGCCAGCTCGTTGTCGAGGAGGAGGAGGCCGGCCGGCTGCGCACCGGCGAGCTTGATCTTGTCGAGGATGTCGCGGGCGTTCTGCTCTTCCTCGACCTGCTCGTTGATGAACCAGTGCAGGCGGGTCTCCGTCATCGGGTCGACCTCCTCCCGGGCGATGCGGTAGATCTCGTTGATGCTCGCGCTGATCTTCTGCTCGTGGGCGAGGGCGGCTGAGAAGACCCCGTTCAGGTCGTCGAACTCCGCCTCCGGCTTCCCGATCGCCTCGAGGACCACGGGCACATCCCGCTGGAGGAGGTAGCCGTGGAAGAGGCTGGCGTGGAAGAGCTCCTCCTTGACCTGGATCTGCATCCAGTGGGCACTGCCGGGATAGCCCTCCGCATCGCACCAGGAGGCCATGGAAAGGTAGAGATAGGCGGAGAAGAGTTCCTTGTTGATCTGCTCGTTGAGGGCGCGGGCGACGGATTCGTGCATCATGGTGAGGGCTTTCGCAAGGGGGAGGAGAAGAGGGGGGATTGCGGTGGATAGGAGAGGAGGGAGAGCCCGTGGGGGCAAGGTTTTCCTCCGTCGGACGGGGGAGTTGGGTCAGCGTTTCCGGAGGAAGAGGAAGCGCGGGCGGCCCTGGAGGTCCGCCGCGCACTCCGGTTCCCCGTAAGCTCCGGTAGTGTCGGCGAGGCGGGCGAGTGCCGCGTGCTGCGCGATCCCCGTCTCGAGGGCGAGGAGGCCGCCGGGGGCGAGGTGGGGCGGGGCCGCGCGGAGGAGGAGGGCGAGGGCGGCGGTGCCGCCCTCCGCCGCGACGAGGGCCCCGCGCGGTTCCCACTCGCGGACCTCCGGCTCGGCACTACCCCACTCCTCCTCAGTGAGGTAGGGGGGGTTGGCCACGATGAGGTCGAACGGGCCCTCGACGGGAGCCAGCCAGTCGCCCTCGTGGAAGTGGAGGGGGAAACCGAGCTCCGCGGCGTTGGCCCGTGCCCGGTCGAGGGCCTCCGCGGAGGCATCCACGGCGTGGACGGCGGCCTGCGGGTAGGCCTGTTGCAGCCCGAGGGCCAGGGCGCCGCTTCCGGTCCCGAGGTCGAGGATACGGGCGGGGGCGGTGGGCGCCCGGAGGAGCACCTTCTCGAGCAGCTCCTCGGTCTCCGGCCGGGGAATGAGGACGCCGGGACCGACCCGCAGGGTGAGCCCGGCGAAGGGGTGGGTCCCAAGGAGGTAGGACAGCGGCTCCCGTCGGCCGCGCCGGGCGAGGAGGTCGCGGACGGGGGCGAGCTCCTCCTCGCGGAGGGGACGGTCGTGCTGCAGGTAGAGATCCATCCGCTGGAGGCCGAGAGCGTGGGCGAGGAGATGCTCGGCATCGAGCCGGGGCTCGGGCACCCCGCGCTTCCGGAGGTAGTCGGCGGAGCGCTCGAGGATTTCCAGGACGGTCTTCACGAGGCGGCGCCCGGGGAATCGGCGGTGCCGGTCTCGGCGGCGACGGCGGCCTCGGCGCGCTCCCGCAGGTCCGCCCGGAGAAGGGCGTCGATGAGCTCGTCGAGGTCGCCCTCCATGACCGCGGGAAGGTCGTGGGTGGTCCGGTTGATGCGGTGGTCGGTCAGCCGGGTCTGCGGGAAATTGTAGGTGCGGATGCGCTCGCTGCGGTCCCCGGAGCCGACCTGGCTGCGCCGGTGGGCGGCGTACTTCTCGCGCTCTTCCTCCTCCTTCCGCTGGAGGAGGCGGGAGCGGAGGACGGTCATCGCCTTCGTCCGGTTCTTCAGCTGGGAGCGCTCGTCCGCGCAGTGCACGATCATCCCGGTGGGCTTGTGGAGGATCTGCACCGCGGAGTCGGTCGTGTTCACGCTCTGGCCCCCCGGGCCACTCGCCCGCGAGACGGTGATCTCGAGCTCCTCCGGCCGGAGCTCCACGTCGACCTCCTCGGCCTCGGGCAGGACGGCCACGGTGGCCGTGGAGGTGTGGATGCGGCCGCCGGCCTCGGTGACCGGGACCCGCTGGACCCGGTGCACCCCGCTCTCGTACTTCAGGCGCCGGTAGGCGTCCTCGCCGGCGATGGAGAAGATGACTTCCTTGAACCCGCCGCCCTCGGAGGGGCTCGCGCTGATCGGCTCGCACCGCCAACCTTGCCGCTCGGCGTAGCGGGTGTACATACGATGGAGGTCAGCGGCGAAGAGGGCGGCCTCGTCGCCCCCGGTCCCCGCCCGGATTTCCATGATGGTGTCGCGCGAGTCGGAGGGATCGGCGGGGACGAGGAGGAGGAGGGCCTCCTCGCGGAGGGTGGCGAGGCGCTCTTCCAGCCCGGGGAGCTCGGCCTCGGCCATGGCCCGGATCTCCTCGTCCTCGGCGCTGTCCGCGGCGAGCTGGCGCGCATCCCGGGCCTGCTCCTCGAGGGAGGCGACTTCCTCGAGGTGGGCGAGGAGCCTCGAGAGCCGCTGGTGCTCGCGGGCCGCCGCGGCCGCCTTCCGGCTGTCCCCGAAGATCGTGGGGTCGGCCAGGCGTTCGTCCGCCTCGGCGAGGCGGGCGCGGATCGATGCGGCGCTGGGCAGGAGGTCCATGGGACCAAGGGAACCCCGGCGGGAGGGGGAGACAAGCTCCCTCCGCACGGGGCCGGGCCGCCGGCTCAGTCCGCGAGGATCTTGCTGAGGTAGGGGATGAGTTGCTTCTTCCGGCTGACGATCCCCTTGAGGTCAAAGATGCGGCGGCCCTCCACGGCCGGATAGGAAACCGCCTCGCGGAAGCGGTCCTCGCCCTCCACCACGAGGAGGGAGTCCTGCTTGTTGATGTCGGTGACGAGGAGGGCGCTGAAGCCGAGCTGGTTCTCCTCCCGGTAGGCCTCGAGCGCCTCGCAGACGTTTTCCTTGTGGGCCCAGAAATTGGCAAAGCCGAGTTCCTCGATCTGGGAGACGGAGTAGGAAGTCTCCTCGGTCTGGTAGATCTTGCAGTCCAGCTCGACGACCTCCTCCGGGGGGGAGCTCACCAGGACCGAGCCGGAGCTGAAGATGCTGTCGGCGAGTTCCTGCGGATCCTCCCCGGCAATCCCGGCGAGACGGGCGAGGATCGCGCGGTCGGTCTCCGTGGTGGTGGGCCCGGTGAGGTGGAGGGTGTCCGAGATGATTCCGGCCATGAGGATGCCGGCGGTGGCCGGGTCCGGCTCGAGGCCGTCCTGGAAGAAGAGGTCGGCCACGATGGTGCTCGTCGAACCGAGGGGGCGGTTGATGAAGAGGATGGGTTGGTCGGTGGGGGCGTTGCCGAGGCGGTGGTGGTCGACGACCTCGAGGATCTCGACCTGGGCGGCCCCGTCCACGGCCTGGGAGAGCTCGTTGTGGTCGACGAGGCAGATGCGGGCGCGGGGAGGGTTGTAGATGTCGGCCTTCGAGAAGACGCCCTCGAGGACGCCGCCGGCCCCCACCACGAAGTAGAGGGGGGCGTACTTGCGGTTCACCTTGCGGAGGGCATCCCGGACGGTCTCCTCGCGGTGGAAGGTGAGGTAGTCCCTCTCGTAGAGATGGTCGAGGAAGGAAGCCGACCGGATGATCCAGGAGGTCGTTGCGGAGTCGTAGGGTGAGCGGATCAGGCTGACCCCGCGCTCCCGGGCCCCCTCGACGATGTCCTCGTCGACCGGGAGGTTGCCGGTGATCACGAGGAGGCGCACCCCCAGCTGCAGGCACTTCTCCTGGATGACCCGGCGGTCGCCCACCACGATGACGCTCTCCTCGGCGGAGACCTCCCTCGCCGCGAAATCGCCGAAGGAGGAGCTGTCCATGGCACCCACCCGCACGAAGAGCTTCTCCATGCGGTCCGGTTCGTGCAGGTGGAGGGGCTCGGCCTCGAGGGATCGGGTGATCGCGGTGATGGTGGAGCGGACCTCCCGCATGCGGAGGGGATCGCTGACCCGGGGGGTGAAGTACTGGCCGAGGTCAAAGATGGTGACGAGGCCGAGGGCCTTCCCCTCCGCATCGACGACGGGCAGGGAGCGGATGTCGTACTCGTCGAGGATGCGAAGCGCCTCCGCGCAGGTGGTCTCCGGGGCGACGTGCAGGAAGTCCTGCTGCATGGCCTGGTCGAGCCGGGGGGTGACATCCCCGATGAAGGTGGGCAGGGGAGTCCGGAAGCGCTCGAGGATGGCGTCGATGCGGGCGTTCGAATTGCCGCAGCGGGCGGGGACGTACTCGTCCCTCCCGTGGGCTCTCTTGTAGGCGGCGTAGCCGATGGCCGAGCAGATCGCATCGGCGTCGGGGTGCTTGTGGCCGAGGATGTAGATGGGGTCGGTGCTGTCTCTCATGGGGTTGGGGAGGAGCGTACCACAACGGTACCGCCCCGTAAACTCGAAGCCCGCCTCCGTCCCGCTTCCGGTCAGGGTGCTACCACCCCGCCCCCGGCGGCGCGGACCACCGCGGCGACATCGGTCGCGCTCCCGCCGGTGTCCGGATTGGTGAGCTGGTCCTCGGTGTCCTCGTAAAAGGTGACGTGGCCGTCGAGGAAGGCGATGTGGCCGCCCGCTCCTCCCCAGGGGGAATCGTCCGCCCAGCGGCCGTCCGCCTGCAGCCCCTTCGTCCAGGCGAGCGGGGTGAGGGAGGCCGGCGCGCCCGGGGGCAGCCCGACGGCGGCCTCGTAGCTGAGGTTCGCGGTGTTCCGGCTCCAGGCGGCCGTCGGGCGGTCCTCCCCGTCGAGGATCACCGGGGGGATCGCCGCCATGGAGGCGACCTCCGGGGCCGAGGGCACGAAGTAGAGGGTGCCGTTGTTCAGGCCGGCGAATTCGGCGAGGACCTGGGCCCAGCCCCCTGTGGTCCCGGCGGTGGTCGCGCCGGCGCTCCAGGTGCCCTCACCAATGGAGCGGACGCGGCTGCCCCCGAGGGCGAAGGTGTTGTAGGCGAGGGCGATACTGCGCAGATTGCTCTGGGCGGCAGCCTGCCGGGCCTTGGTCTGCACGTTTCCGATGGCCGGGAGGAGGATGCTGGCGAGAATGCCGAGGACCGCGAGGACGACGAGGAGCTCAAAGAGCGTGAAGGCGCGGGGGACGCGCCCGGGGGGAGGGGGCGGGTGCATGTTGCCAGCCTTGTCGCGATCCCCGGGGAGCGGGGCGGCCGGTCGCTGGGCCGCCGTCCGCCCGCCCGGCGGGGATCCGGATTACTTGGCCCAGTATTTCTGCTGCAGTTCCTCTACGATGGAGGGGTCGGCGAGGGTGGTGACATTGCCGAGCTCCTTGCCTTCGGCAATGTCGCGGAGGAGGCGCCGCATGATCTTGCCGGAGCGGGTTTTCGGCAGGTCGGAGGAGAAGAGGATGCGCTCGGGGAGGGCAAACTTCCCGATATCGCTGGCCACCATCTCGCGCAATTCCCGGTTGAGCTCGTCGGTCGCCTCGACTCCCTCCTTAAGGGTGACGAAGGCGACGAGGCCCTGCCCCTTGATCTCGTGGGGCACCCCGATCACGGCGGATTCGGCGACCTTGGTGTTCTCGATGAAGACGCTTTCCAGCTCGGCGGTGCCGATGCGGTGGCCGGACACATTGACCACGTCGTCCACCCGGCCGAGGATCCAGACGTAGCTGTCCTCGTCGATGCGGGCCCCGTCTCCCGGGAAGTAGTAGGCCCCGCCCCACTTGCACCAGTAGGTGTCCTTGAAGCGCTGGGGATCGCCGTAAATGCCGCGGAGGATGCCCGGCCAGGGCTTGCGGATGGCGAGGATGCCAGCCCGTTCCTCGCCGCCTTCCTCGTTGAGGATGGCCGCGTCCACCCCGAAAAAGGGCCGGGTAGCGCTTCCCGGCTTGGTCGGGGTGGCCCCGGGCAGGGGGCTGATGAGGACGCCGCCAGTCTCGGTCTGCCACCAGGTGTCCACGATGGGGCAGCGGCTCTTCCCGATGACCTCGTGATACCACATCCAGGCTTCCGGGTTGATGGGCTCACCCACCGTGCCGAGCAGCCGGAGGGTGGAGAGGTCGTAACCGTTCGGCCAGTGGTCGCCCCACTTCATGAAGGCGCGGATGGCGGTGGGAGCGGTGTAGAAGATGCTGACCCCGTACTTCTGGACGATGTCCCAGAAGCGCCCGTTGTCGGGGGCGTTCGGAGCGCCCTCGTACATCACCGCGGTGGCCCCGTTGAGGAGGGGGCCGTAGAGGATGTAGGTATGCCCGGTGATCCATCCAATGTCGGCGGTGCACCAGTAGACGTCCTCGGGCTGCAGGTCGAAGATGTACTTGGTGGTCTGGTAGGCGTAGACCATGTACCCGGCCTGGGTGTGGATGATGCCCTTGGGCTTGCCGGTGGTGCCGCTGGTGTAGAGGAGGAAGAGCATGTCCTCGGCGTCGAGGCGCTCCGGCTCGCAGTGGATCGGCTGGCTCCGCACGATCTCGTGGTACCAGTGGTCCCGGCCCTCCCGCATCGTGCAGGGAAAGGGCTCCGGCCGGCCGCGCTGCACCACGACGACCTCGGAGACGCTCTCCACCCCGTCGAGGGCCTCGTCCACAATGTCCTTGAGCCCGAGGACCTGGCCGCGCCGCCAGCCCCCGTCCGAGGTGATCACGCAGCGGGCCTCGCAGTCGAGGACGCGGTCGCGGATGGAATTGGCGGAGAACCCGGCGAAGATGACCGTGTGGATCGCCCCGATGCGGGCGCAGGCGAGGGTGGCGATCGCCAGCTCCGGGATCATGGGCAGGTAGAGAGCCACCCGGTCGCCCTTGCCGATGCCGAGCTGGCGGAGGGCGTTCGCGCAGCGGTTCACCTCGCGGTAGAGGTCGAAGTAAGTGAGCACGCGGTCGTCGCCGGGCTCTCCCTCCCAGAGGAGGGCCGCCTTGTTGCGGTTGCCGTTCTCGAGGTTCCGGTCGAGGCAGTTGGCGGCGAGGTTGGTTTGGGCGCCCTCGAACCACTTAAAGAAGGGTTTTTCCTCCTCGTTGAGGACGCGGTCCCACCGGCGGTACCACTTCAGGTTCTCCGCGACTTCCGCCCAGTAGGCCTCCGGATCGGCGAGGCTGCGCCGGTACTCGGCCTCGTAGGCCTCCATCGAAGCGATGCGGGCGTGCTCGGCGAAGGTGGCGTCGGGGGGGAAGGTCCGGTTCTCGTGGGAAACGGACTCGAAGACTTCGGGGCTGTCGTCGCTCATGGTGGGGTCAGGTTCTCGGGGTTTCGTTTGACACTCGGGGTAGGAGTGAACCTAGGTGGAGAGGGTAGACGGGCGGTTTTCCGTCTTTCAAACCCAAAGAACCATCCACCTCGAGAAACCCGATCCCTCCGAATCCAGACATCATGCGCATTCCCCTTCTCTTCATTGCTGCCTCCGTGCTCGGGGCCGGAGCCCTCTCCGCCGAGACCCAGGAGTTCAAGGCGGACAAGGCCCACTCCAGTGTCACCTTCAAGATCCGCCACTTCTTCACGAAGGTGCCCGGTTCCTTCGCCGAGATGGACGCCACCATCAAGTACAACGAGGCCGACCCGTCGAAGTCCTCCGCCACCGCCCAGATCGATGTGGCCAGTGTGGACACCAACAACAGCGACCGGGATGAGCACCTCGCCAGCGACGACTTCTTTTCCGCCTCCAGTCATCCCACGATGACCTTCGAGTCCACCGAGTGGAAGGTGGACGGTGACAACCAGTTCTCCGTGACCGGGAACCTCTCCATGAATGGGGAGACAAAGCCGGTCACCCTGGACGTGACCCTCCTCGGCATGCAGCCGAACCGGGATGGGGCGATGGTCTCCGGGTGGGAAATCTCCGGTAAGCTGGACCGCCGTGACTGGGGGATCACCTACGGCCAGGGTATCGTTGGCAACGAGGTCGAGTTCGAGGCCCTCCTTCAGGCCCCGCAGGCCTGACGCGCCGCGGAACGCCTTTCCTTCTCGAGGAGCTCCGCCCGCGTCGCCGGGCGGGGCTCCTTTTTTTTGCCCCCGGCAGGGGTGGCCGCGGGAAGGCGGCCGTCCCTCCGGAGCACGATTGCCACCCCCTTCCCTTCCCTCCAACCTATTCGACCCGTGAAAAATCCAGCTGCGAAGTACCGACCCTACGAGGCGATCGACTTGCCCGGGCGCACCTGGCCCGAGGCCCGCATCACCGAGGCGCCCCTGTGGTGCTCGGTGGACCTGCGCGACGGCAACCAGGCCCTCGCCATTCCCATGAGCGTCGAGGAGAAGCTCCGCATGTTCGAGATGCTCGTGGCCCTGGGCTTCCGCGAGATCGAGGTCGGTTTCCCGGCGGCCTCCCAGATCGAGTACGATTTCCTGCGCCGCCTCATCGAGGAGGAGCGCGTCCCCGAGGGGGTCCGCCTGCAGGTGCTCGTCCAGGCGCGGCCCCACCTCATCGAGAAGACCTTCGAGGCCCTCCGCGGGGTTTCCGCGGCCATCCTCCACTTCTACAACTCGGTCTCCCCGGCCCAGCGCCGGATCACCTTCAACCTCTCCCGGGAGGAGGTGAAGCAGATCGCCGTGGACGGGGCCCGGATCGTGCGCGACCACCTCGGGCAGTCGGGAGAGTCGGATATCCGTGTCCAGTACTCACCGGAAAGTTTCTCCAGCACGGAAATGCCCTACGCCCTCGAGGTGTGCGAGGCGGTCTGCGATGTCCTCCAGCCCACCGCGGAGGAGCGCATGATCCTCAATCTCCCCGCGACCGTGGAGGTGGCCCCTCCCAATGTGCACGCCGACCAGATCGAGTGGTTCTGCCGGAACTTTTCCCGCCGGGAGGCGGTCTGGATCAGCCTGCACACCCACAACGACCGGGGCACGGGGGTGGCGGCCACCGAGCTGGGGCTCATGGCCGGGGCGGACCGGGTGGAGGGGACGCTCTTCGGCAACGGGGAGCGCACCGGGAACCTCGACATCATGACGGTGGCCCTGAACCTCTACTCCCAGGGAGTGGACCCCGGTCTCGATTTCTCCGACCTGCCGAGGATTCGCGAGATTTACGAGGAAAACACCCGCATGGAGGTGCACCCCCGCCATCCCTATGCCGGGGAGCTGGTCTTCACCGCCTTCTCCGGTTCCCACCAGGACGCCATCAAGAAGGGCTTTGACCGGCTCGAGGAGCGGGAGGAAGCCGGGGAGGGGAATCCGGTCTGGGAGGTCCCCTACCTCGCGATCGACCCCCGGGACATCGGCCGGACCTACGAGGCCATCATCCGGATCAACAGCCAGAGCGGGAAGGGCGGGGTGGCCCACGTGCTCGGGCGCGACTTCGGCTACAAGATCCCCAAGGCCTTCCAGCCGGACATCGGCGCGGTCATCAACGAGGTGGCCGACGCGCGGGGGGAAGAGCTCACCGCGGACCAGATCCACGCGCTCTTCCGCGAGCGCTTCGTCAACCTGACCGCCCCCCTGGCCCTCTACGAGCACGAGGTGCGGCGGCGGGAAACGGACGATGCGGACCAGCGCTTCCTCTTCAGGGGTCGCCTCGCCGAGGGCGGCACCGTGCACGAGGTGGAGGGCCGGGGCAACGGCCCCATCAACGCCCTCGTGCGCGCCCTCGAGGCCGAGGGCTGGAAGAACTGGCGCCTCCAGGACTACGAGCAGCACGCCATCGGTCACGGCTCGGGCACCGAGTCGGCCGCCTACATCCGCATCGAGCGGGAGGATGGGCGGTCCTTCTACGGCTGCGGGGTCGACACGAGCATTGAGGAGGCCGGTTTGCTGGCCCTGCTCAGCGCGGTCAACCGGGCGCGGGCCGCCGGTGAATGAGGGTGCCATCCGCCGGAAGCCGGCAAGAACCGCCAAATTCGGTTGCATCGGGAAGGGCCCGTGCTAGCGTGGAAGACGTGGCGGACATGCGCCTTGAGATTGGCTGGCAAGGGCCGAAGGCCGCGAGCCGGCAGCGGAAACAACCCCCCGCGGGCTTGGACCGGAAGGGAAAGTGCCATGAGTGAGGATCCCCCGGAGTACTTCGACGACCCGGAGTGGGAGGACGCTCCCGATCCGGTCTGGAAGGAGTTTGACTGGCAGCGGTACTTGCACGAGTCGGCGGGTGAGATCGAGCGTTTCCTCACCCTCTACAGCGCCCACCAGGCCGCCCCGGACCGCCTCGACCGCGTGGCCCGAATCCTCGGCTGGGACAGTGGAGACTGGTCCGTGGAGGATTTTCCCCAGCCGGGAGAATCCGGGGAGGGCGAGGTGCCGGCGGCGGAGCGGCGGCTGCCCGCCGAGTACGACCCCTTTACGGTTCACCAGCACCCGGTCTTCGTGGCCACCCGCGGGCTCTACCTCTTCATCCGCCGGCACTGGGAGACGCTCCTCATGAGCCGCCACGCCCCGGCCGAGCCGCAGCTTTCCTGGATGCTCGCCCGGGCCCTGCACGAGGGCGAGATGGCCGGGGTGCTCGCCACCCAGGCGGTCGAGCTCGGCGATGTCGAGCTGGCGGTCTGCCACTTCAAGCAGATGCTCGGCGAGATCAACCGCGCCCTGACCCAGTTGCCCGAGCAGGAGGCGAGCTTGCCCCGGAAGATCCGCGTCACGGACCGTCTCCTCCGGGCGGCCCTCTTCGACCTGCGGGAGATTGCCCTGCGGGTCATCCACGAATGCCGGGACGAGGCCCGCCGCCGTCCCTCCGACCGGGATTGAGCGGGTCCCCCGCGATCCGCTTCTGGCGCGAGGCCGGGGAGGTCGGTTTCGACACCGTCTACGCCCTCGATTTCGAGGGGAGCCGGGAGAGCGGAGTGGTCGAGTTCGGCATCGTCGGGATCGGTAGGGACGGAATCCGGGAGGCCCACACGGGCTGCTGTGCCCCACTCGGCCAGCTCGACTGGCGGGAGCGGATCACCCACGGGCTCTCCGAGGAACGGCTGGCCGACTTCCCACCTTTTGCCGTGGAGTGGGAGCGCTTCCGCGCCGCCCGCGCCGCCGGCCCCTTCCTCGCCCACGCGGCCGCCGTGGAGGACCGCTTCCTCCGGCGCCAATGGCCCACCCCGGGCATGCTGCCGGACTGGTCCGGAGCGGGCACCCGGGTGGCCGAGTGGGGGCCGTGGCTGGATACCTGCGCGCTCTTCCGCGGTCTCGCTCCCGGCCGGGAATCGGCAGCCCTCGCCCCGCTGATCGAGGCGGAGAATCTCGGGGAGGCCCTCGGCGGGCAGGCGGCCCGCTTCTGCCCGCCGGAGCGGGCTCGCTGGCACGCGGCCCTCTACGACGCCCTCGCCTGTGCCCTCCTCTTCCTCCGGGCCCTCGAGGCGCGGCCGGACTGGACGCTCTGGCGCTGGTTCCGGCAGAGCCGGCCGGGCAGCGGTCCGGAGGCACCCGCCGCCCAGCTGGGCCTCTTCTGAGGTCGGGTTCCAGCCTACAGGGTGCCCCGGGAGGATCTGGGGGAAGGGGGAGGTGCCGGGAGCCTTTTCCGCGGTGTCCTCCGGGGTTGGATGCGGATCCCCGGGGCTCACCCCGGGGGTCACGGAGGATCTGGGGGGAGGAGAGAAGAAAAAAGGGAGGGATGGCGCCGGGAGCCGTTTCCCCCGATCGCCCGGTGTCCCGCGTGCCCTCCGGGATTTTCCGGTATCCCCGGCGGTCCCTGTCTTCCGCACCGCAAGGGAGCGCCCTCGCGCCGGCCTCCCAGGGCAACGGCAACGGGAGAGGACACGCCCCGGCAGGTTCCTACCATTTGGATTGAATCCGGCTTGGGCTCCCGCGCAACGTACGGCTATGCCGCCGGAGTCCCGCGAATTTGACCGCCAGGAGGCGGAAGCCCTCATCCGTGAGGGCCGGGGACCGGAGGTACACGACTACCTCGAGCAGTTGCCACCCCCGGAGCGGGCCCGCCTGCTCTCGCGGCTCGACGAGGAGCTGCGCGCGGGCCTGATCGGCCTGCTCGCGCCGGGCGACGCGGCCGAGCTTCTCGACTCCCTCGGCGAGGCGCAGGCCGTGGAGATTCTCGAAACCCTGCCGACGGACCTGGCGGCCCGGGTGGTCGACCGGGTCCCCAGCGACGAGCAGGCCGACCTGCTCGCCGAGTGCGACCGGGAGATCGCCGAGAAAATCCTCGCCGCCATGTCCCCGGAGGAGGCGGTCGATGCCCGCCGCCTCATGCAGTACGAGTGGGATACGGCGGGGGGGATGATGATCAGCGAGTACCTGTCCTTTGCCGCGGAGGAAACCGTCCGGGCCATCGGGGCGGATATGGATGCCCACCGGGAGGAGTACGCCGGCTATGACATCCAGTACCTCTACCTGACCGACGGCGTGGGCCGCCTCGAGGGAGTCCTGCCCATCCGCGACCTGCTCCTCGCCCGTCCGGAGGAGCCCGCCCGCGCGGTCATGATCCCCGATCCGGTCGCGGTGCGGGTCGACCAGGAACTGCACGAGCTCTACGGTTTCTTCCAGGAGCACCACTACCTCGGGCTCCCGGTGGTCGACGCCGCCGGCCGCCTCCTCGGGGTGCTCCAGCGCTCGGCGGTGGAAGAGTCCATGAGCGAGGAGGCCACCGAGAACTACCTGAAGGTGAGCGGGCTGCTCGGGGAAGACGAGCTGCGCTCCATGCCCCTGGTCTACCGGTCCCGCCGCCGGCTCTCCTGGCTCTCCATCAATGTCGTCCTCAACGTGATCGCCGCCAGCGTGATCGCGCTGAACCAGGACATCCTCGCCCAGGTCATCGCCCTCGCGGTCTTCCTCCCGATCATCTCGGACATGAGCGGGTGTTCGGGAAACCAGGCGGTCGGGGTGAGCGTGCGGGAACTCACCCTCGGGCTGGTCCGGCCGCGCGAGCTCTGGCACGTCTTTCGCAAGGAAATCGGGGTCGGCCTGCTCAACGGCGCGGTCCTCGGGGCACTGGTGGCCGTGGCCGGGGGTCTCTGGCAGCAGAACCCGTGGTTCGGTCTCGTCGTGGGCCTGGCCCTTCTCCTCAACACGGTGGTGGCCGTGCTCATCGGGGGGCTGGTCCCGCTCGCCCTGAAGGGGCTGCGCCTCGACCCGGCCCTCGCCTCGGGCCCGATCCTCACCACGGTCACCGACATGTGCGGCTTCTTCCTCGTCCTCTTCCTCGCCGGCCGCTTCCTCCCGCTGCTCGCCTGAGAGGTCGCGAGCCCGCCGCCCGTTCTCCCGTCCGCCCCGGCGTGGGGAGAGGGCTTACCGCACGTGCTGGAGGAAGAGCCGCAGGTTCCGCTGGCGGGTCGCCCCCATGATGAGGAACCAGTCCACGATCGTCCACACGCCGATGCCCCCGAGCGTGAGGAGCTTGAGCAGGCCGAGACCGACCTGCCCGAGCAGGAAACGATCCACCCCGAAGCCGCCGGCGACAAGGGAGACGACCAGGAGGAGGACGGGGTTTCGGAAGGCGAGGGTCTGCAGGAAGGCGAAGCGGTCGTCCGGCACCTGTTCCAGTTGGGCGCGCATCGCCGGGATGGACTCCCCGGGAAACTTCTCGTTGGTGGTGGCGAGGAAGAGGTCGATGCGTTGCGGGTCCATGATCGGGAAGGGAAACGAAGGGTACGGATCCGGGGAAACCGGGGCCGGGCCGACCTCCGGGGCCGAGCTCAGCGGAGGAAGTACTGGAAGAGGAGCATGAAGACGAAGGCGAGGGTCACGGTGGTGGCCACGCTGCCCGACTTGGCGTGCTCGAGCGCGTCCGGGAGGAGCTCCGAGAAGACCATCCAGATCATGGCCCCGGCGGCCAGCCCGAGGCCCACCGGCAGGAGGGGCTCGAAGACCACCACGAAGAGGAAGGCGGGAATCGCCATGAGGGGCTGGGGCAGGCTGGTGAAGATGGACCATCCGGCCGCCTTGATCACGGAGACCCCCCGCGGGATGAGCACGAGGGAGATGGCCAGCCCTTCCGGGATGTTGTGCACGGCGATGGCCGCGCTGATGTAGACCCCCAGCCCGCCGTCCCCGGCGTAGGAAACGCCCACCCCGATCCCCTCGGCGAAGGAGTGGATGGTCATGATGGCGAGGATGAGGATCGCCTTGCGGGCGCTGGCGTGGCTGAGCTCGGCCACATCCGGGTGGCCCCGCTTGTCGATCCAGGCGTCCGAGGCATGGATGAGGACAAGCCCGAGGAGGACCCCCACGATGGTCCGGAACATCCCGAGCTGGCTCCCCTCGGCGATCAGGCTGTGGCTGGCCGCCAGCATGAGCCCGGCCGCCATCGCGTTGGACAGGCTCAGCCACCGGTCGCTGAACCGCCGGACGAAGGCGAAGGGGATCGCCCCGAGACCGGTCGCGAGGGCGGTGATCAGGGCCGCGAGGAAGACGGTCCAGAGGGAGACATCGAGGTTCATGGGCGGGGGGGCGGTGCCTGGGCGGCGGCGGCATCCTCCGGCTGGCAGATGGCGTCGCGGGCGATCGCCCGGAAGGTCTGCCAGAGGAGGACGACGAGCACAAGGGCGAGAAGGATCGAGCCGACCCAGCCGAGCAGGGAATGGATCCCCGCGTCCGGCTCCCGCTCGGCGAAGAGGAAGCTGGAGAGCACGAAGGCGGCGAGGGGAAAGGAATAGGCCCACCAGGCGAGGCTGAAGGGCAGGCGGAGGAGGGCCCGGGCCTGGGTGGCCACCACGAGGAGGAAGAGGAGGGCGATGGAGTAGAGGAAGCGGCCGGTCACCCCGATCTCCCCGGTCAACCGCACCCAGCTGATCAGGCCGACGGCCGGCGGGGCGATGAGGATGGCGAGGGTGGGGAGGAGCCGGGCGGGAATCGGTCCGTGGAAAATGAGCCGGTTGAAGACGAGGGTGAGCAGGACGAGCCAGAAGAGGATGCCCACCGAGAAGAAGAACCACGACAGTTCCACGAGGCCGAAGGGGACGCCCGCCACCGGGACGAGGACGTTGCCGACCGCCGGGATGAACCAGGCAGGGTTGAGCTGGGCGTACACGAATTCGCGGTGGCTGATCCAGCTGCCGATGACGGCGAGGGAGAGGAGGAGATGGCCGGCCACTCCCACCGACCAGAGAGCGAGGGCCACGGGGGGAAGGAGTGGCTGCAGGAGGGTCCCCAACAGGATGAGGCTGATGGTCATCGCCGGGAAAAAGCTGATCCGTACGGGGTGGTGCCACTCCTCCGCCACGGCGTCCGGATAGCGCAGGCACTTGCGCAGGTAGAGAAGACCGAGGAAGACGGCGAGGAGGAGGGTGAGCGCGAGGGCGACGAGGCTGGCCACCGCCGGGCCCCCCGCGTCGTGCTCGAGGCGGCGGAGGACGAGGGTCACTCCGGACAACCCCATAACGATCGCGAAGATGCTGACGGGGAGGTAGCGAAGGCGGTGGCGGGAGGGGGCTTCTCGGTTCACCCCACGAGGTTATTGGAGAAGGGGGTCAATTGTCGAACCCGCGGTCCGGTCCCCACCGGGGGAGGCATTCCTCGGGCGGCTTCCGGGACCGGCACCGGGAGACGGTCAGGGCGGGTCCGCGTGAGCGAATCGGTTGCCCTCCGCGGAGGGAGCGGGTTCCCCCTCGAGGGCGGTCAGGACGATGCCCGGGGTGAGGGTCTCCGGGAGGACGCGGGGCTCCTCCTCCCCGGGGAGGTACATCAGGGTGACGGGGACGGCCGCCTTGCCCAGCTCGGCCAGCCGGCGGGTAATGGCCGGGTCCTCGTTCGTCCAGTCCGCCCGGACGAGGGCGATGTCCCGCTCCCGGACGGCCTCGAGGACGCGGTCGGACCCGAAGACCACCGACTTGTTGACCTGGCAGGTGACGCACCAGCGGGCGGTGAAGTCCACGTAGACCGGACGACCTTCCGCGCGGAGGGCCGCGACCGTTTCCGGCGACCACTCGATCCACTGCGTGCGCGGTTCCCGGGGGAGTCCGTAGGCAATGGCGGCGACCGCCAGGAGGAGGGAAACGGCGGTGGCCAGCCGGCGGGGGAGGGGACGTCGGGAAGGGGTGTGGTAGCGGCCGTACAGCCAGGCGGCGAAGGCGATCCCGGTGAGCGCGAAGAGCCCGCGCAGGAAGTTGTCCCCGCTGACCTGGTCGGCGAACACGAAGAGGAGCCACGCGGTGGTGGCGTAGAGGGGGAAGGCCATGAACTGCTTGAAGGTCTCCATCCAGGCGCCGGGGCGGGGGAGCTTGCGGAGGAGGGCCGGGAAGGCGCTCAGCAGGAGGTAGGGCGTGGCCAGGCCGAGGGCGATCGCCGTGAAGAGGGCGAGGGAGGGCAGGGCCGGCAGGGTGAGGGCCCCGGCGAGGGCGGTGGCGAGGAAGGGGGCGGAGCAGGGGGTGGCCACCACGGTGGCGAGGATGCCGGAGAGGAAGGAGCCGGAAAAACCCCGGGAGTGCCGGCTCTCCGCCTGGCCGCCGGCGCTGGCCAGGCCCATCCCGATCTCGAAGACACCGGAGAGGTTCAGCGCAAAGAGGAGGAGGAAGGCGGCCATCCCGAAGACGAAAGCGGGCTCCTGCAGCTGGAAGCCCCAGCCGAGCTCGGCCCCGCTGGCCCGGAGGAGAAGGAGGAGACCGGCGAGTACCCAGAAGGAGACGACCACCCCGGCGGTGAAGGTGAGCCCGTGGGCCACGACCTGCCGCCTCGCCTCCCCGGCCTGCTGCACGAAGCCCATCACCTTGAGCCCGAGCACCGGGAAGACGCAGGGCATGAGGTTGAGGACGAGTCCGCCGGCAAAGGCGAGGGCGAAGAGGGCGGCCCAGTTCGGCGGTCCCCCGCCGCCGCCGGGGGGAGACCCGCTCGTCCCGGCCGCGAGGGGGGCTCCCTCGACGACCTCAGCCTCCACGCGGAGGGCGCGGCGGCCGCCAGCGGCCTCCCAGCCCTCGGGGTGGAGGAGGACGCCCGGCACGGTCGCGGGCAGCTCCCCGGCGTATTCGCTGGCAACGAGCTCGCCGGTGAGCCGGCCTCCGGCCGCCTGCCACGCCTGCGGGGCGGAGGGGGAGACCACGGTCGGCCCGGGAAAGAAGAAGAGTTCGCCGGTGGGCTCCCCCCCGTCCCCGCCGAGCCCCTGCACGGAGAGCTGTAGGCGGTCACCGTCCCGCCGCAGCTCGGCGCGGAGGTCCCCCGGGTCGGCCGGCCACTCCTGCCGGGCCGCGGCGAGGGCCGCGGTCTCGCCGGGATCCGGGAGGGTCTCCGGCCCGGTGGGTTGGGCGAGCCGCAGGGACGCCCGCCCGGGAATGCAGACCTTCTCGCACATGAGCCAGTCCGCCTCCACGGCGAGGGGGAAGGGTTCGCCGGTCGGCCAGTCGGCCGGTACGGTCACCTCCTCGTAGTAGGTCGCTTCGTCCTCGTAGACGAAATCGACGAAGGGGTCGCTGCCGTAGCGGACGGGATGTTCGCGGGGGAGGGCCCGCACGGTGGTGCCCTCCGGCCACTCCCACTCGAGGATCGTGGCCCGCCCGGTGTCGCCGGGATTGTCCCAGTAGATGTGCCAACCGGGATCCATGCGGAAGCGCACGCCCACCTCGAGGGTGTCCCCGGGGGCGACCTCCTCGGCGGTGGTGACGAGCTGGACGGCGACGGCCTCGTCGCGGACGGGTTCACTGGCCACGCCCCACGCGGCGGGTGCGGCGAGGAGGGCGAGGGTCCCACAGAGGGGCCGGAGGAGGGCCGTGATCATGTCGGCAAGCAACCCGCGATCGATCTCCCCGTCAACTGGCCGCCCGCCGCTTCCAGGCGGGCCGGTCGTCCACGGGCTCGGCCTCCCGGGCACGGATGCGCAGGCCGAGGGCACCGGGGTGCCCGCGGAGCCGCTGGAGTTCCGGCCAGGAGGGCGGCAGGCGCAGGCTGCCGGCCGGCTCGGCGAGCACCACCCGGTCCTCCTCCGCCTGCACGGCCAGCCCCAGCGCGATGCCCTCCCCCTCGGTCGTGCAGGCGGTCCGGAGTTCGCGGAGGAAGTCGGTGCCGGCGGCGTCCGCCCGCACCACGAAGGTGAGGCGCGAGAGGAGCGAGCCGAGGGCCCGGTCGAGGGGGCGCACGGTGGAGGCGTGCAGGTCGAGGTCCTCGTCCCGCCGGGAGGCCCGCCCCTCCACGACGACCACGGCGTTCGCCGCGACCGCCTCCCGGTGGGCGGCGAAGGCCTTCGGGAAGAGGGTCATGGGGAGGCTGCGGGTCCGGGTGAGCAGCTCGAAGCGCGCCCACGGTTCTCCGCTCTTCTTGCTCAGGCGCTGCTCGAGGGCGGAGAGGACCCCGACGAGCCGGAAGGCCTGGTCGTGGGCGAGGTCCTCGATCCGGGTGGGATCGACGGTGGGGAGAGCGTCCGCCAGCTCCCCGTAGTCGTCGAGGGGATGGCCGGAGAGGTAGAAGCCGAGCAGCTCCTTTTCGTGGTCGAGCCGCTCCGTCCGGGACATCGGCTCGACCTCCTGCCAGCGGGTGCCCGCCGGAGCCGGGGCCCCGCCGCCGTCGCCCCCTTCCTCGAGGAGGTCGAAGAGGGATCCCTGCCCGGACTCGCGGTCCCGCTTCTCCGCGGCGGCCTGCCCGAGGAGGTCGTCGAGGTTGGCGAGGAGGGAGGCGCGGTCGGTCCCGAAGGAGTCGAAGGTGCCCGTGCGGATGAGATTCTCGATGGTCCGGCGGTTGATGGTGCGCAGGTCGCTGCGGGCGATGAAGTCGGCGAAGTCCCGGTAGGAACCGCGTCCCTCCCGCTCCGCGAGGAGGGAGGCCGCCGCGCCCTCCCCGACCCCCTTGATCGCGCTCAGCCCGAAGCGGATCCGGCCGGAGTCACCGGTTTTCTCCGGGGGGACGGGGGTGAAGTTCGGGCCGGATTCGTTGGCGTCCGGTCCGAGGACGGGAATCCCGCAGGCGAGGGCCTCCGTCACGTAGTGGGCGACCTTGTCCGCGTTCCCCAGCTCGGAGGAGAGGAGGGCCGCCATGAACTCCACGGGGTAGTTCGCCTTCAGGTAGGCGGTCCGGTAGCTCACCATGGCGTAGGCGGCCGAGTGCGACTTGTTGAAGCCGTACTCGGCAAACTTCTCGAGGATCGCGAAGATTTCCTCGGCCTCGCGCCGGGGCATCTCGTGCGTCCGCGCGGCGCCCTCGAGGAAGCTGGCCTTCTGCTCGGCCATGACCTCTTTCTTCTTCTTCCCCATGGCCCGCCGGAGGATGTCCGCCTGGCCGAGGGTGTACCCGGCCACGATGCGGGCCGCCTCCATGACCTGCTCCTGGTAGACGAGCACGCCATAGGTCTCCTGGACGAGCTCCTCGAGGAGGGGGTGGGGGACGTGGATGCGCGCGGGATCCTTCTTCCCCTCGATGAACTGGGGGATGAACTGCATGGGCCCGGGCCGGTAGAGGGCGATGAGGGCGATGATCTCCTCGAAGCTGCTCAGCCCGATCTGCCGGCAGAGGCTCTGCATGCCGGAGGACTCCAGCTGGAAGACCCCGGTGGTCCGGCCCTCGTTGAGGAGGGCGAAGGTGGCCGCGTCGTCGAGGGGGATCTCCTCGATGGAGAAGGCCTCCTGCCCCTCCCGCCGCCGGATGAACTGTTCCGCGTCGGCGATCACGGTGAGGTTCTTCAGCCCGAGGAAGTCCATCTTGAGGAGGCCGAGGTCCTCCACCGGTCCCTTCGCGTACTGGGTGGTCCGGTCGCCCTCCTGCAGGCACATGGGGACGAGGTCGGTGAGGGTGCGGTCGGCGATGATGATCCCGCAGGCGTGCTTGCCGGTGTTGCGGACCATCCCCTCGATGATGCGGCCCTGGTCGATGATCTTGCGGGCGGTGGCGTCCTTGCGGATGGCCTCGCGCAGTTCGGAGGATTTCTCGAGGGCCCCGTCGATGTTGATGCCGAGGTCGTCGGGCACGGTCTTGGCGAGGCGGTCCGCGTCCCGGTACTCGAGCCCGTTCACCCGGGCGAGGTCCCGCACGACCATCTTCGGCCCGAAGGTCCCGTAGGTGATGATGTTGGCCACCCGGTCCTGCCCGTACTTCTCCCGGACGTAGTCGACGACCTCGTCGCGCCGCCGCATGCAGAAGTCGACGTCGAAGTCCGGGGGCGAGACCCGCTCGAGGCTGAGCATCCGCTCGAAGAGGAGTCCGAAGCGGAGGGGTTCGATGTCGGTGATGCGGAGGGCGTAG
The DNA here is from genome assembly GCA_913056175.1 of uncultured Opitutia bacterium. Taxonomy (GTDB): domain Bacteria; phylum Verrucomicrobiota; class Verrucomicrobiia; order Opitutales; family Puniceicoccaceae; genus CAJXLM01. The sequence continues at coordinate 91,952 of CAJXLM010000002.1, forward strand.
GCGACGAGGCAGCCGGCCCCGGAGCCCCGCCCGGGGCCCACCGGGATCTCCCGGCGGCGGGCCCAGTCGATGAAGTCCCAGACAATGAGGAAGTAGTCGGCAAACCCGGTCCCGGTGATGATGGCCAGCTCGTAGTCGAGCCGACGGCAGACTTGCTCGGCGAAGTCGGCCGGCTGCCCTTCCGCCGGCGGGTAGGCCTCCGGATGGTCGTAGTCGATCCCGTAGCGCTCGCGGATTCCCTCCACGCAGAGGGCGAGGAGCATGCGGCCCTTCTCCCCGAGCTCGGCCCGTCGCCCCGCGGAAAGGGCCTCGGGTTCCGCGCCGCGCTGCCGGTCCACCCGCTGCTGCTCGCGCTCGTAGATGTCGAGGATCCGCTCGAAGTCCTCCGAGGGGCGCGCCCGCTGGCTCAGCTCGACGGGCGGCTCGAAGACGGGGTAGTGGTTCACCCCGAACTCGAGCTGGAGGTCGACCCGGTCGGCGACCTCCAGGGTGTTTTCCACGGCCTCGGGGACCTCCCGGAAGATCTCGGCCATCTCCCGGCCGCTCTTCAGGTAGAATTCCCGGCTGGGGTAGCGCATCCGCTTCTCGTCCTCGACGATCTTGCCGGTCTGGATGCAGAGGAGGGCGTCGTGAGTCTCCCAGTCCTCCGCGCGCACGTAGTGCACGTCGTTGGCGCAGACGGGCTTCAGGCCGAATTCCTTCGCGAGGCGGAGGAGGCCCGGCAGGATCCGTTTCTGCGCGGGCATGCCGTGGTCCTGCAACTCGATGTAGTAGTTCTCCCGTCCGAAGATGTCCACGAACTGGCCGGTCGCCTCCCGGGCCTTCGCGTAGTCGCCGTAGATGAGGTACTGCGAGGCCACCCCGTTGATGCACCCGGAGAGGCCGATGAGGCCCTCGGAGTGGCGGGCGAGATGCTCCATGTCCGTGCGCGGGCGGTAGTACATGCCCCGCTCGTGCGCGTCCGAGACGAGCTGGATAAGGTTCTGGTAGCCGCGGAAGTCCTTGGCGAGAAGGGTCTTGTGATGGATCTGGTGCTTGGGGAAATGCTCCGGCCCGAGTTCCTCCTCGGGGACGTCGGCGAGGTCGTCGGAGCGCTTCCTCTCCCGCTTCGGCCGGTCCTCCATGCGGTGGTCGTGCACGAGGTAGATCTCGCAGCCGAGGAGGGGTTTGACCCCCTGCGCGCTCACCTGGCGGTAGAACTCCACGGCCCCGAAAAGGTTGCCGTGGTCGGTCATGGCGAGGGCCGGCATCTCCAGCTCGGCGGCCCGCCGCGCCAGCAGGTCGATCCGGCAGCACCCGTCCAGCAGGCTGCGGTCCGTGTGGACGTGCAGGTGGGCAAAGGGACGCTCGCGGTCGGCCATGGGGTACGCTTTGCCGCCGGGGAGCCCCGGGGCAAGTGTCTTCCTGTCGGACATCCGATTGTCCTTGCCAGTCCGGATTCGCCCCGCTTGCTTCGGGGGTTTCGCCCCCTTTGTTAACCGACAGTACCGCGATTGCTCATGGACGCCACTTCCCTTTTCACGCTCGCCCAGGGCGCCCCGGCCCCGGGCGGTGGCCTCACCCCGATCATCTTCTTCCTCCTCCTCTTCGCGGGGATGTGGTTCCTCATCATCGCACCCCAGCGGAAGCGGCAGAAGCAGCACGATGCCATGATCAAGGCACTCACCACCGGGGATGAGATCGTCACGAGCGGGGGCATCTACGGGGAGATCACCAACGTGAAGGACGACCGCCTCACCGTGAAGATCGCCGACGGGGTGAAGATCGAGGTCGGGCGCTCCTTCGTTTCGGCGAAGGTGAACGCTTCCTCCTGACGGAAACGGTTTCCGGTTCCGACCTATGTCCGGAGGCCTTGTCTGGAAGGCAGTCCTTTCCCTCGCTGTTCTCGCCTGGGCCCTGTCGAACCTCCTCCCGCTGCGCGACCAGCCCTACGGCGAGTTTGTCCAGGAGCAGGCCGAGGCCGCGGAGCCATTTACGACCCTCGTGGAAGAAGCCGCGGGGAAGGCGGAGGCCGGCGAGTATCCCTCCCTCTTCATCGCTCTCCGGGAGGAGGCCAACCGGCAGAAGATTGACCTGACCCAGTACTTCCCGGAGATCAACCTCGCCGACCTCCCGAACCTCGAGCAGCGCAATGAGGTTCTCCTCCGCGAGCTGCTCGAACGGTCGAAGCGGGCCCTCCGCCTCGGCCTCGACCTGCAGGGCGGGGTCTCCTTCACCCTCGCCCTTGCCGACGAGGCGACCGAGGGGGTGGGAACCGCCCAGCGGGAAGACCAGCTCCGCCAAGTCGTCGAGGTGATGGAGCGGCGGGTCAACGGGCTGGGGGTCTCCGAGCCCACCATCCGCCCGGTCTCCGACGATTCCGTGGAGATCCAGCTGCCGGGCCTGAACCTGCGGCAGGATCCGGAGGGGGTGAACGCCCTCCGCAAGCCGGCCCGGCTGGAGTTCCGCCTGGTGGACCGTGAGCTGCGCCCGGGGCCGGGCGTGGAAACCCCGCTGGGCTACGAGCCGCTCTTTCTCGAGCGCCAGAACCGTGAGGGGGATGTGGTGGAGGTCGGCTACTTCGTGAAGCGGGTGGCCGAGGCGACCGGGGAAATCGTCTCCGAGGCGGGGGCCATGCCCAACCAGGCCGGGGGCTACGAGGTGGCCATGGATTTCACCGGGCCGGGGGGCAAGCGCTTCGCCGCGATCACCGAGAAAATCGCCGAGGAAAACCGGCGCACGGGCACCGTCGGTCAGCTCGCCATCGTCCTCGACGGGGAGCTGCAGAGCGCGCCCAGTGTCGACCAGGTGATCCGCGGGAGTGCCCGGATCACGGGCCGGTTCACCCAGCGCGAGGCCATCGAGCTGGCCAATGTCCTCAACAACCCACTCGCCTACGAATTGACTACGGAACAGCTCAGCGAGGTCGGGCCCTCCCTCGCCGAGGACGCCCGCTCCAAGAGCGTGCTGGCCGCGGCCATCGGGGCCGGTCTGGTCATCGCCTTTGTCATCTTCTGGTACGGGCTGGGCGGGGTGGTCGCGGTGCTCTCCATCATCACCACGGTCCTCATCGTCCTCGGCGTGCTCGCCAGTTTCGGGGCGACCCTCACCCTGCCGGGGGTGGCGGCCCTTGTCCTCACGGTGGGCATGGCCGTGGATGCCAACATCCTCATCTTCGAGCGACTCCGCGAGGAGCTCCGCCTCGGCAAGAAGACGGGGAGCGCCCTTGTCGGCGGGTACGAAAAGGCCTTCTCCACGATTGTGGACGCCAACGTCACCACCCTGATCACAGCCGGCATCCTCATCTGGCTGGGCACGGGACCGGTCAAGGGCTTCGGGGTCACCCTCGCCATCGGGATCCTCGCCTCCGTCTTCGGCGCCCTCGTCGTCAGCCGGTTGCTGCTCGAGCTGTTGGTTTTCAAGGCAGGGGTCCGCCGGATCCTCGGCTGGAACCTGCCGGGCCCCTTCCGGGTGGATTTCCTCCGCTTCCGCCGGCCGGCCTTCCTCGTCTCCTGGACGATCGTGCTGATCGGGGTGATTGCCTTCGTGGTCCAGCGGGAGGAAATCTTCGGGATCGATTTCGTCGGCGGGGACCAGGTCACGGTTGCCTTCGACGACCGCCTCCCCCTCACGGGGGTCGAGGAGGTGGCCCGGGCCAATGATCTCGGGGAGGTCGCCACCTTCTACCGGACGGACCTGGTCGAGGACCGCGAACAGCTGATCCTCCAGACCGAGGTCGGCCGCGGGGAGGAGGTCTTCGCCGCCCTCGAGACCGCCTACCCGGGCGCGGGCCTGGTCCTCGAGGGGCGGGAGAGCATCGGGGCCGCCGTCAGCGGCCAGATCCAGCGCAACGCCATCCTCTCCGTCCTCGTGGCCCTCGGCGGGATCCTGCTCTACATCGCCCTCCGCTTCGAGGTGGGCTACGGGATCGGGGCGGTCGTCGCCACGGTGCACGACGTCCTCATGACCGTGGGCATCTTTGTCCTCGCCGGCGGACAGTTCTCCGCCCCGATGATCGCGGCCATCCTCATGATCCTCGGCTATTCCATCAACGATACCATTGTCGTCTTCGACCGGGTCCGGGAGGAACTGGCCCTGAACCCGAATTACACCCTCCGCCGCGTCGTCAACCTGGCCATCAACCAGACTCTCGGGCGCTCCATCCTCACCAGCGTCACCACCTTCCTCGCGGCCCTCTCCCTCTATCTCTTCGGGGCCGGCGTGGTCATCGACTTCGCCTTCGTCTTCCTCATCGGCATCCTCACCGGGACTTTCTCCTCCATCTACATTGCCAGCCCGGTGTTCTACTGGTGGCACAAGGGCGACCGGAAGCACGTCGAGGACCGCGAGCTCACCCCCAAGTACGACTGGGAAACCGGCGCCTCCCACCCTTCTCAATAACCCTTCGCCCGCAGGGGCGGCCCTGTGTGGAGAGAGGGGACCCTTCCCCCCGGTCAGGACGGTGGCCCCCGGCGACCGACGGCCCTCTTCCTCCGTCCGGATCCGCCCCCGGAGGCCCCGGGGATCCCCCGGCGGGTCACGACCCGGCGGAACGGGGGGATCCCTCCGGACGCCCGGCCCGCGTCTCCTTCCCGCCCTGCCGGGGGGCGGTGGTGGGGAGGAACCCGGTGGCCGGGCCGCGGGTCATGGCAGGGAAAAACGGCGGAAGCGTGCGGGCGGAAGGGCGGGGGAGCCGAGATCGAGGGTGGGACCGTAGCGAAAGAGGAGGGGCTCGGGCGAGACGGGCGCGAATCCGTGGGCGACCCGCTCTTCGTTGATGAGGTCGAGGGCGTAGCGGTCGAGGGCGAGGAGGTCGGAGCTGAGGAGGAGTTTGGGCTCGCGGTGGACGTAGAGGGAGTCGAAGCGTCGTCCGCCGATCCACTGCGTCCGCGTGAGGGGAAGGACGGTGAAAAGGTAGGTGCGCCGGAACTCGGGGATGGCGGCGATCTCCACGGCGGAGGAGGCCGCGCCCACGGGACGGGAGAAGAAGCGGGCCTGGTTGGAGACGGCCCAGAGGCTCGCGTTGGTGGTGGCGCCGTTGATGCCGAGGACGGGGTAGGCCTGGGCGATGGGAAGGTTGATCCAGAAATCGAGGTCAAAGAGGAGGGGGAGGGGAAGGTAACTGAGCCGGTCCTCGCCCTCCGCCTGGGGCTCGCCGGCTCCGACCTCCTCGGGGTTGAGGAGCGGGTCCGGGGGGAGGGGGCTCTCGTAGACCCAGCGGGGGCTTTGCGAGGCGGGATCCTCCAGCGGTAGCACGGGCATCCCGGCGAAGCGGTCGCCGTCCGCGCTGAGCGGGGGGAGGAATCCGCTGGCGCGGAGGCGGTAGGCCGAGAGGTCGGTGAGGAAGAGATCCTCGCGGCGGAAGCCCCGTTCCACGAGGGCGTCGGCGACCGCCCGGACGAGGGCTCGCGGAGTCTGCAGCCCGTTGCCGCTGTTGGTGTAGACCTTGAGGCCGACCCGGCCGGTCGGTCCCGGCTCGATCGGTCCCCGGTCCTCTTCCCAGGCGGCGAAGAGAACCGAGACCGCTTCGGCGTAGGGAACGGGGGAGCGGTCGGGAGCCCAGGTGGCCGCGAAGACCGGCGCGGGCCCGGCCTCCCCGGGGGAGGCTGGGCTGGGCTCTTGCCCGTCGCTTCCCGTGCCGGAGACGAGGAGCAGGCAGGCGATCGCGAGGCGGCGGAGCATGGGCCAGCTATGGACGGAAAGCGTCCCGGAGGCCAGCGTGCAGCGGGGAAAGCGGCGGCCGGCCCTTTCGCGCGGGCCCGGTCAGCCCGGGATCGCCCGGATGCGGGGATGGTCCCGCCAGCGGGCGGCGGCCTCGGCGTGGGCCGGGAAACCGGCCTCGCGAGCCGCTTCCTCGAGGCGGCGGAGGGCGGTGGGGAGCGGCTGGCGAAAGGCGGGGACCCCGCGGCGGAGGCCGAACTCCCCGAAGGTCCCGAGGGCCTGGAGCAGTCGTTGGACGGCGGCGACGGCGAGGTGCCGCCGGGCTTCCCCGGCAAGGGGTGCCCGCGCCGCGTAGGCGGCGAGGAGTTCGTCGCGCAGGGGGGGGACCAGAGGGACGTAGGGATCGTAGAGTAGGCTGGCGAGGTCGTAGAGCACGGGTCCGCGCCGCAGGCCCTGGAAATCGAGGACGCGCACGACCCCCTGATCGTCGAGAACGAGGTTCCGGCTCTGGAAGTCGCGGTGGATCCATCCGTGCGGGGTCTCTTCGAGGGCGTCGAGGAGCCGCTCCCGCTCGCGGGCGCGGGCCGCCTCGAGTGGGTCCGGCTGCTCCGGCTGCAGCGCGCCGAGGAAGCGCCCGGCGAACGCATCGTGCTCGGCGGCCCGTTCCGGGCGGTCGAGGGGCCCGAGGGTCGGCTCGGCTTCCGCCGGGGGGAAACGCGCCGGCAGGGCGTGCAGGCGGGCGAGGGTGGCGACCGCCTGCCGGTAGACCGGGGCGAGCCGGGACGGGTCGGCGTGGGCGAGGGATTCCAGCGTTCGGTCGCCGACATCCTCGACCCAGCTGCGGTGGGCCTCGGGCTCGGCGGCGAGGAGGGCGGGGACCGGTAGACCCGCCGCGCGAAGGCCTTCGGCGAGAGCGTCGAAACGGCGGTTTTCCGCCGGCTCCGGTGGGTAGAGCATGAGGACCCGCGCCGGCTCGCCTCCGCGCACGCGGAGGAAGACCCGGCCGGAAGCACCGGCGGCGAGGGGTTCGAGCGCGCGCCCGGGCCCACCCTCCGGGAAACGGGCCCGGTCGGCGGTGAGGAGTTCCGCGGGGTCCCCGTTCATGCCGGTTCGCCTGGCCAGGCGCGGGCGGCGGCCAATCCCGCCGGGCGGAGTCGCTCGTAGGCGGCGAGGGTGCCCGCATCCTCCCATCGGCAGGGGGTGAGTGGGCAGAGGGCGACGGCGTCCGGCCGGTCGGTGAGGGCGCGGCGCCATCCGGCGACGACGGACTCCCGGACGCCCGGGCGGAGGTAGGCGAGGAAGGCGGGCTCCACCACACTCAGGCCGAGGTAGGTGTGCCGCTGGCCTCCCCGGAACGCCGGGGCGTCGCCGGTTGCCGGGCCGAGGGCGCGGACCCTCCCGACGGAATCGGCGAGGACATGGGGCTCCGGGCCGCCCGGGAGGGTGCCGAGGGTGACGAGGCGCTCCCCGCTGGCGGCCGCGTGGGCGGCGAAGAGCTTCTCGAGCGGGGCGTCCGTGACGGTGTCCGGATTGCTGAGCAGGAGGGGCTCCGGCCCCAAGCGGCCCGCGAGGTTGCGAAGGCCACCCCCCGTCTCCAGCCGGTAGGGCTCGTGGACGAGCTCCACGGGCAGTCCTCGCCAGGTCCCGTCCGGGAAGTGCGCCGTGAAGGCTTCGGGATGGAGATGGGTCGTCACGAGAAAACGCCGGATCCCCGCCTCGGCGGCGTGGGTCATCGCCCGGGTGAGGAGGGTTTCCCCCCCGACGGGGAGCAGGGCCTTCGGGGTCTCCGCGGTGAGCGGGCCCAGTCGGCTGCCGAGGCCCGCGGCGGGCAGGAAAGCGGTTCGGGGGCGGGAGGATGGAGGCGAGGAGCTCACCGCCGGGAAGCAGAGCAGCGTCGGCCGGGCAGGGCGAAATCTTTTGCTTCCCCGCCCGGCTCCCAGTCTCGCCGGAGCGCATGCACGGATTGGCACGGGCATTGCTTCTTCAGGAATGCGAAGCCGTCGCCCACCCGCGGGCGGGGCCTCCCACACCTGAATCGCCAAAACCACACCACACTATGACCAAGCAATTGATGAAACTCGGATTTTTCGGGGCGGCTCTCCTGATGGTGGCCGGCCTGGCGGGGATCGGGGGAGAAGCCATGGCCCAGGAGGAGACCTCCCTGATGATCGTCGACCAGGCGATCAACGCCGAGGGGGCCCCGGGGCCGGATGACGACTACCTCGAGCTCCTCTCCACCTACGGGGTCACCTTCGACTTCTTCACGATCAGCACGCTCTGGACCGTCATCGCGGCGGCCCTCGTCTTCCTCATGCACCTCGGCTTTGCCAGCCTCGAGGCGGGGCTCACCCAGTCGAAGAACACGGTGAACATTCTCTTCAAGAATGTTTTCATCATCACCATGGGGATCCTCGTCTACGGGATCTATGGCTTCAACGCGATGTATCCCGGCGACTTCAACGGGTGGTTTGCCACCGGGTCGCCGCTGCTCGCGGCCGACTACGCGGGGACGACCTTCGCCTACGGGGGAACGGGCTTGGCCATGACCGGCTGGGCGGACTTCATCTTCCAGGCCATGTTCGCGGCGACCGCCGCCACCATCGTCTCCGGGGCCGTCGCCGAGCGCATCAAGCTCCCCACCTTCATGGTTTTCGCGACCCTCCTCGTGGCCTTCGCCTATCCGGTGTCCGGTTCCTGGCAGTGGGGTGGTGGCTGGCTGGCCCAGAACGGCTTCTACGACTTCGCGGGCTCTTCCCTCGTGCACGGTTTCGGCGGTTTCGCGGCCCTGGCCTGTGCGATGCTCATCGGCCCCCGCCGGGGCAAGTACGTGAACGGGGAGATCCGTCCGATCATCGGCCACAGCATGCCCCTCGCTACCATCGGGGTCTTCCTGCTCTTCCTCGGCTGGTTCGGCTTCAACGGGGGCTCGGTGCTCTCGGCCGCGCCCGAGGGGGTCTCCTATGTGTTCGTGACCACCGCGATGGCCGCCTCGGCGGGCGCGATGGGGGCGATCTTCCTCTCCTGGCTGCTGCTGCGGAAGCCGGATCTCTCCATGGCACTCAACGGGATCCTCGCCGGCCTGGTGGGCATCACCGCCGGTGCCGACTCCATCTCCATCTGGGGGAGTGTGATCGTCGGCTTCCTCGCCGGGCTCCTCGTGGTGATCTCGATCATCTTCTTCGACAAGGTGAAGATCGACGACCCGGTCGGGGCCATCTCCGTGCACGGTGTCTGCGGCATCTGGGGCACCCTCGCCGTGGCGATCTTCAGTGACGCCGCCGGCTTCGGGATCCAGCTGATCGGTACCCTCTCCATCTGCGGTTTCGCCTTCCTCTTCTCGCTGATCGTCTTTGCGATCCTCAAGGGGATCATGGGCGCCCGCGTCTCCGAGGAGGAAGAGGCCGAGGGTCTCGACATCGGGGAACACGGCCAGGAAGCCTACGCGATCAAGCCTTCCTGAAGCGGAATCGCTTGTCATCCGGGAACCACACCCGATAATCTCTCAACCAGGAAACTCTCATGAAACTCATTAAAGCTATCATCAAGCCCTTCAAACTGGAGGAAGTGAAGGACGCCCTCGCGGAGATCGGAATCGAGGGCATGACCGTCACCGAAGTGAAGGGCTTTGGACGGCAGAAGGGTCACACCGAGATCTACCGGGGCAGCGAGTACACCGTCGATTTCCTGCCGAAGGTGCAGATCGAAATCGCGGTGAGCGACGATCTCGCCCAGAAGGCGGTGGAAACCATCGTCGGTGCCGCCAAGACCGGCAAGATCGGGGACGGCAAGGTGTTCGTCCTGCCCGTCGAGGAAACCGTGCGGATCCGCACGGACGAGACCGGCGAGACCGCCCTCTGAGCGCCACTCCGGGGAATTGCTCCCCGCTTTGCACGGGCCTTCCGGGACTCGCTCCCGGAAGGCCTTCGTGTCTCCGGTGGCGACGGCTTCCCGGATTGCCAACCGGGCAGGGGCGCCCCATCGTCGGGCGGTAATGACGGAAGGCACCCGGTCCCTCCTCCGCCTCGGGTCGGCCGGGGTGGTCGCGCTCCTCCTGATGCTGGTCGCCGGTTGCGCCGACCCGGAGGAGCGCTACGCGCGCGGCTTAGAGCGAGCGCGCGAGACCCTCGAAGCCGGCGACCGGGAAGCCGCCGTGGAAGAACTCAACGATCTCTACGCCGAATTCCCGGAGAAGACGGAGGTGCTCGTGGCAATCGGGGAAATCCTCGAGGAGGACGGAGACGGTGTCTTTGCGGCGGCCTACTACGAGCGCGCGGCCCGCGAGTCCGAAGGGAACGAGGATCTCTACCTGCGCGCGGCGCGGCTCTACGAGGCCGCGGGGGATACCGGGCAGGCCCGGGAGGTTCTCGACCCCTACCTGGAGGTGGTCGACGGGGATGCGGCGGCCTATCTCCTCTCGGCGGACCTCTACCAGCGGGAGCGGCGCTGGCAATCGGCGCTGCGCGACTACCTGCGGGCCGATCGGCTGGATGGTCCCGGCCGCAATCCCGCCTACGCCGTGCAGATCGCCGACCTCTACCGCTCCCTCGGCAATCTCCCGCAGGCGGAGGTCTACTACCGGCGGGCTCTCGAGGCCGCCCCGGAGGACCGCCTGGCCGCCCTGCTCGGCCTGCTCTCCACCCAGTACGAGCGGGGGGAGTACGGCGCGGCGGAGAGGACTATCGGCCAACTCGAGGAGGAGTTTCCGGGCGCGCTCGCCAGCAGTGAGCAGGCCCGGGTGGCCGCGCAGGTGGCCTCCTGGCGGCAAAGCCTCGAGGAGGCCGCGGCGGTCCTCGCCGCAGTCGAGGAACCGGAGGAACCGGAAACGGTCGCCGCGGAGCCGGCCCCGGTCGCCTCCGGGCAATCGGCGGCCGCCTCCGGGGAACCGGGCGGGGCCGAACCGACCGCCGGGGAGAGCACTCCAACCGGCGCCGGGGAGAACGGAGAAGCACCCGGGGCCGGGGGCGCGCTCGCGGCCGGGAGGGGCAAGCTGGCCGCCGCCGGGGACAGCCCGGGGCCAACGGGTACCGGGGAAGAAACCGGGAGCCCGGCGGATTTCCCGCCCGCGGAGACTCCGGAGGCGGGTCGCATCCCCGCTGCCGAAGGGGAAGGGGAAGGCGGGGGCGAGACGGCTCCGGTGACGGCCGAGCCCGCCCCGGCGATCCCGGAACCGGCCGAGTGGGAGCGCCTGCGCACCGAGGCGGAGACCGCGCTGGCCGCCGGGGAGGCCGGGGAGGCCGTCCGGCTCTACTGGCAGGCGGTCAACCGGCGCATGGAGAATGCGGGCCTCTGGGCCGGCCTTGCCGGGGCGTACGGGGAAGCCGGGGATCTCCCCAACGCCGAAATCGCCATCCTCGAGGCGCGGCGGCGGGATCCGGCGAATCTCGACTACCTTCTCCGCTATCTCCGCATTGTCCAGGAGACCCGGTCCCGGCTCGGTTTCCGGGACGAGCTGGAGCGCGCCTACGAGCAGTTCCCGAATAGTCCGGACGTGCTCCTTGTCCTCGCCCGCTTCTACGGCGGTCCCGGCAACAACTCCGGGGGAGCGCGGTTCTACTACGAGGAATTCCTCCGGCTGGCACCCGATCATCCCGAGGCGGCGGAGGCCCGCGCCGAGCTGGCCCGTCTCCGCTGATTCCCGGCGAGCCGGCGGGCACCGGGGCGGTCGTCCGCGGAGCGAGATCGGCCTTTGCCACCGGGCGTGGTTGCTGTATCGGTTACGGGCGGTGATTGCCCGGGAGACCATCGACGAAGTCCGTCAACGGGCCAACCTCCTCGAGGTGGCCGCCCGTTATACAACCCTGCACCGGGCGGGCCGGGAGTACCGTGGGTTGAGCCCCTTCGCGGAGGAGAAGACCCCCTCTTTCTACGTCAACCCGGAGAAGAATGTCTTCACCTGCTTCAGCACCCAGGAGTCCGGGGATCTCTTTGCCTTTGTCCAGAAGATGGAGAACCTCGGTTTCCAGGAGGCCGTGGAAAGTCTCGCCGAGCGCTTCGGGGTGGAGATCCGCTACGAGCAGGGAGGACCCTCGCGCGGGGAAGTCTCCCTCCGCCGGCAACTTTTTGAGATCCACGGTCAAGCCGCCGAGTTCTTCGCCAGTTCCTTCCGCTCGCCCGCCGGGGAGTCCATGCGCCGGTACTGGGCAGAGTCGCGCGGGTTTTCCGCGGAGCTCGCCGAGAGCCTGCGGATCGGGCGGGCCCCACAGGACGGGGAGGCTCTCGCCGCGTTCCTCCGCAAGAAGGGCTTCGGGGACCGCGAGCTGGAGGCCTCCGGCCTGTTCTACGAGCGTCGGCAGCCGCAGGCACCCCTCCGCTGTCGTTTCCGCGGACGCTTGATGATCCCGATCCGGGACGTCCAGGAGAGGGTGATCGCCTTCACCGCCCGGGCCACCGAGGAAACGCCGGAGGACGACCCCAGCCGGGAGGCCAAGTACATCAACTCCCCGGAGACCCCTCTCTTCCGGAAGGGCTCGGTCGTTTTCGGGCTGGAAAGGGCCCGCGGCGCGGTGCGGGGCGGGCGCCGTTTCCTCCTCGTGGAAGGGCAGCTCGATGTCCTCCGCTGCTGGGAAAACGGCCTCGAGGAGGCGGTCGCCCTGCAGGGGACTGCCTCCGGGGAGGAGCAGTTCCGGCTCCTGCAGCGCTATGGCAACGGGGTCGATGTCCTCCTCGATGGGGATGAGGCGGGGGGACGGGCCGCCTTCCGCATGATCCCTACCGCCCTCCGCCTCGGCCTCGACCTGCGCCTCGCCGCCCTGCCGACCGGGACGGATCCCGATGACTGGGTCCGCCGGGAAGGTCCGGAGGGGCTCCGGGCGGTCCGCGGGCAGGCCCTCGGCCCGATCGCCTTCGCCCTGCAACGGCTGGCCCCGCGTCCCGGGGACCTCGGGGTCCAGGAGCGGGCGGCGGTCCTCGCCGAGGTCTTTCCGCTGCTCGCCGAGGTGGCCTCCGCGGTGGCGCGGGAGGATTACCTGGAGGAGGTCGCCGCTTACCTGCGGGTCGACCCGGGGGCGCTCCGGCAGGATTTCCGCCGGGCGGGCTCCGGCCGACCCGCCGCCCCCCGGGGGGCGGCGGCTCCCCAGCGGGCGCCGGAAGGATCGGCTTTGGTGTTGACAGAAAACGAAGAGGTTCTTCTCTTCTTCGCTTTGCGCGATGCGGAGCTGCGCCCAGTTTTAGCGGATGTAATTGATTTTGATTGGCTTACGAACGAAAAGGTGGCGGCCAAGCTGCTGCGGAGAGCGCTCGCGGAGACCCGCGAGGGAGTTTTTTCCGGGAGCGAGCAGTTTCACCGCGAGTGCGAGGAGGAGGAAGAGCGCCGATTGGTTGCCCAGCTCCTCCGACCCGCCGAGGGTCCCGCCGAGCCGGCCCTGGTCGCTGACCAGGCCCTCCGCGAACTTGTCCGCCGGTTTGCATCCGCGGAAATTTCCTCTTTGGTCCATGAGATGAACGGTCTCGAGGCGGACCACCCCGGCCTGCGGGAGTTGCAGGCGCGGCGCCGCCAATTGCGTCACCTCATGGATCAGCCCCCTCGTTTGTCCGTTCTTTAGAAAAATTTATGCCCTCGAAGTCTTCGTCTTCTTCTTCCACACGCACCCGGAAAAGTTCTTCCTCGACCCGCCCTTCGTCCCGCAAGGCCTCCGCCGGAGGCGGGCCCAAGCCGGCCCCGGGTGGAGCGGCCGGTCCGGCGCAGCCTGCCGGACCGACAGGCTCTTCCCCTGGCGGAAACGCTGCCGAGCAGGAAAAGAAAACCTCGGAGATTGTTGAGCGGGCGATGAGTTCCTCCCCCCTCGGGGAGGGCCGGGGCGAATTGAACTCGCGCATCCGCAGCCTCATCAGCAAGGGCCGGAGTCAGGGCTACCTGACCTACCGGGACCTGAACGAGGGCTTGCCGGACAGTCTCGATCATCCCGAGGAGATCGACAATGTCATCCAGATCCTCGCCAATCTCGAGATTGAGATCCTCGACAACGACGAGGTCGAGAAGTACAAGGAGCGTCTCGAGGAGGACGAGACCAACGAGGCCCGGGAGAGTAACCAGGACATCCTCGACGATCCCGTCCGTATGTACCTCAAGCAGATGGGCCAAGTCCCGCTGCTCACCCGCGAGCAGGAGGTGGAGATCTCCAAGCGGATCGAGACCGCCGAGCAAAAGGCGCAGGATCTTCTCTTCGGCACGGGGCTCGCGGTGCGCTTCCAGATCCAGCTCGCCGAGCGGCTTCTCAACCGCGAGGAGCGCTTTGACCAGCTGGTTCTCGACAAGCGGGTGGACAGCCGGGAGAACTACTTCAAGAACCTGCCCGCCTGGGTGGAAAAGGCGAAGGACCTCGACAGCAAGCTGGACCGCGCCTGGTGGGACACCTTCGAGGGTTCCTCCCCGGCCAACCGGAAGCGCGCGCTCACCCGGTTCCGCAAGTACCTCGCCGAGATCAAGCCCCTCCAGCGGAAATTCTGTTTCAAGCTGAAGGTCTTCGAGGAATTCCTCAGCGATCTCGAGCCACCCCTGCGCGAGGTGGAGGGCCTCCTCGAGAGGATCGAGGTGGCGGAGAAAGCCCGGCTGAACCAGCGCAAGGGGGCCAGCATCCGCAAGGAGGAAAAGCGGCTGGAGGAGATTTCCCGGGAGCGGCGCATCGACGCCCGTGACTTCGTTCGGGAGATGGGCGCGGTACGCGCGGAGGTCCGGGAAGCCCACAAGGCGAAGACCGAAATGGTCGAGGCCAACCTACGCCTCGTCATCAGCATCGCCAAGAAGTACACGAACCGGGGTCTCTCCTTCCTCGACCTCATCCAGGAGGGGAACATGGGCCTGATGAAGGCCGTCGAGAAGTTCGAGTACCGGCGCGGCTACAAGTTCTCGACCTACGCGACCTGGTGGATCCGGCAGGCGATCACCCGCTCCATCGCCGACCAGGCCCGGACCATCCGGATCCCCGTGCACATGATCGAGACCCTCAACAAGGTCCTCCAGGTACAGAAGAGTCTGCTCCAGGACCTCGGGCACGAGCCCACCCCGGACGAGGTGGCCGAGGAGATGAACATGCCGGTGGACAAGATCAGCCAGATCCTGAAGATGGCCCAGCAGCCGGTTTCCCTGCAGAGTCCGGTGGGCGATTCGGATGACACGAATTTCGGGGACTTCATCGAGGACAAGAGCGCGGAGAACCCCTACGACCAAACCGCGTACACCCTGCTCCGGGAGAAGATCGACGATGTCCTCGGCAGCCTTAGCGACCGCGAGAAGAAGGTGCTGGCGCTGCGCTTCGGGCTGGTGGACGGCTACAGCCGGACGCTCGAGGAGGTCGGTCGCCAGTTCAAGGTGACCCGCGAGCGGATCCGCCAGATCGAGGCCAAGGCCCTCCGCAAGATGCGGCACCCCACCCGGATCCGGCAGCTGCACGGCTTCTTCGAGAACGAGCAGATGCAGGAGGGGGTCGGGCCCGGAGACTTTCTCGTCGGGGGCGGGACCGAGGCCGGACCCGCCCCGGCCCCGGGAGAGTCGGACTCCTCTTCCTGAGCGGTGGGGCCATGGCGGGGACCGGTGGCGGGGAAAGGAGTCCTGCCCGCCGCCGCCTTCGCTGTTGGACCGTCCTCCTCGCCCTCGCTCTTCTCCTCCCCGGGTGTGGGACCGTGCGGTTCGGCTGGGAAATCGAGGGGCAAAAGAGCCTCGGCGCGGTACCGCTAGCCTTGCCGGGGCAGGGGAGCGGAGGGGTCGCGGAGGCACCCGTCGCCCGGTGCCTCCGCGAGGACGTTCGCGGCCGGGTCCCCACGGTTCCCGCCGTTGCGGGGATCGGGACGAACCGGCAGGGCGACAACGCGTAGGAACGGCCGGGCTGCGCTCTCCCCGGGAGGGGTCCCTCTTCCTGTCCGTGACCGAATCCCCGCGGGGAAGCGGGGTCCGCTGGTCCGGAGCGGTCCGGCGCCGCCCGGCAGGCTCGGCGGGAGCCCCGGGCCGGGCCGGGACGGGGAACATCGCCGAAAGACGGCGGAACCTCGGAGGGGAGTCCTCCCTCCCGACCCAACGCCTTCCCCTGCCCCATCCGGAGGCCGAGGCGCGGCCCGTCGCGGTCCCCCAGCGATCGGCTCAGGTCAGGCCGCGTCGGCGGTCGCGGCCGCCCCCTCTGCCCAAGTGCGGAGGAGGTCGTCCAGCTCGCGGAATGTCTCCGCCCGGTCGAGGGCGGCGCGGGCCCTTCGGCTGTGGGGGAGGTCCTTGAGCAGGGACTTCAGTTTCGGCCGCATCCAGCCGAGGCTCTCCCCGCGCTGTCGGCCGAGCGGGGACTCGCGCAGTTCGCGGGCGTAGAAGAGGAGGGCGTCGACCCGCTCGGAGAGTCCCGGGGGCGGGAGGACCTCCCCGGTGTCGAGGAAGTGGCGAATCCGGCGGAAGATCCAGGGGTTGCCGAGGGCGGCGCGCCCGATCATCGCCCCCCGGCAGGAGGACTCCTCCGCCAGCCAGCGGATCCGTTCCCAGTCCTCCACGCTCCCGTTGGCGACTACCGGGATCGTCCGCTCCGCGGCGACTTCCTCGATCACGCCCATGTCCGCGTCTCCCTTGTAGCCCTGCACCCGGGTGCGCCCGTGGATAGCGAGGGCCTCCACCCCGGCCTCCTCCAGCAGGCGGGCCGCCTCGCCCGCGACGAGCGACTCGGCGTCCCAGCCGATCCGGATCTTCGCGGTCAGGGGACGCTCCGGTGGGAGGGCCTCCCGTACCGCCGCGGCGATCGCCGCCAGGCGGGGCAGGTTCTTCAGCAGGGAGCAACCGGCCTCCGCCCGGGTGACTTTCTCGGAGGGGCAGCCGAAGTTCAGGTCGAGGAAGTCCGGTCGCAGGCGGTCCTCGATGAGCCGGGCGGCCTCGCCCATGCGCCGGGGCTCCGCGCCAAAGATCTGCACGCCCAGCGGGCGCTGGTAGTCGGTGAACTCGATCGTCTCCCATACCCCGGGAACCTCGCGGAGGAGTCCCTCGCACATCACGAACTCCGACACCATGACCTCCGCCCCGAAGCGCTTGCAGAGGTGGCGGTAGGGCAGGTCGGTGAACCCGGCCATGGGCGCGAGGTAGAGGGGGAAGAGGTCCTCCCCGAACCAGGGAAGGCGGCTGTCAGCGGAGGGGCTCATGGGAGGATGCGGATCCCGGAGTAGTCGGTGTAGCCGAGGAGATTCTCCGGCCAGTGGCGAACGGTGGGCCGGACGAGATATGCGCGGTTGTAGAAGAATACGGGGATCACCGGCAAGGCGGAGAGGAGCTCCTCCTCGGCGCGCGCCAGCCACGAGTTCCGCTCGGCCCCGGCCGGCAGCCGGGCGGCTCGGGCCATGGCCTCGTCGTAGGCCGCGCTCGACCAGCCGCTGAAGTTGTGGGTCGAGCCGGAGGTCCACAACCCGAGAAAGGTGTCCGGGTCGAGGTAGTCGCCCAGCCAGCCCGCCCGGGCGATGGCAAAGTCGCGCCGCCGACGGTCGGCGAGATAGGACTTCCACTCCTTGTTGACGAGCTCGATTTCGATGCCGAGCCGTTCCTTCCAGAGGGCCTGGATCGTCTCGGCGATCGGACGGTGGGTCTCCGAGGTGTTGAAGAGGTAGGTCAGCCGCGGGAAGGGTCGGTCCGGGCCGTACCCGGCCTCGCGGAGGAGGGCCCGGGCTTCCTCCGCGTCCTCCTGCACGCGGTCCGGGGGGCGGTAGCCCCCGATCCCCTCCGGCGTGAAATGGCGGGCGGGCGGCTCCCCCCGCCGCCGGATGTCCCGGGTGACCGCCCGGCGGTCGAGGGAGAGGGAGAGGGCCCGGCGCACCCGCGGGTCGTCGAGGGGGGGGACCCGCGTGTTCAGGAGCAGGTAGTAGACGCCGAGGTCGGGCTCGACCCGCAGGGCCTGCCGCCCCTCCCCCTCGAGGTAGTCGCGAATGCGGGGGGTCGAGACCAGCGAGGTCACGTCGAGGAGGCCGTCGGCGAAGGCCCGCTCCTCCGTGAAGACGTTCTCGATCGGGAAGAAGAAGATTTCCGCGAGGTGGTAGCGCTGCGGCGCGCGGTAGTGGGGGTTGCGGACGACGCGGAGATACTCGTTCAGCTTCCACTCGGCGAGGCGGAAGGCTCCGTTCGAGACGAGCCGGCCGGGGCGTGTCCAGTCGCCCTGGCGGGAGAGCCATGCACCAGTGGCCTCCACGCTCGGCCGGTGCACCGGGTACCAGGCGGCGTTGACGAGGAGGGAGAGGAAGTAGGGGGTAGGCGACTCCAGCGTGAGAACGAGGGTGTGGCGCCCCGGCGCGCGCACGCCGACCTCCGTTGGGTCAGTGGTCTTCTCCCGGTAGTAAGCCTCCGCCCCCTCGAGAACAAAGAGCTGGGAGGCGTAGGGAGCCGCGAGGGAAGGGTGGAGGATGCGCAGGAAGCTTTCCCGGAAATCCTCGGCGGTGACCGGGTCCCCATTCGACCAGCGGGCCTCCGGGTCGAGCCGGAAAGTGTAGCGGCGGCCGTCCGGGGAGATCTCCCAGCTCTCCGCCACCGCCGGCCGGGGCTCGAGGCTTTCCGGATCGAGGGTGACGAGCCCTTCGTAGAGGGCCCGGAGAACCCGCATGGCGGGCACCCCGCTCACGAGGTGGGGATCGAGGCTCTGCACCTCGGTGCCGTTGCCCCGACGGAGAATGGGGGGCTCGGTGGCCCCGGAGTCCGCCCGCGCCGGCCCGGAGGACAGGGCGAGGAACGCGGCGAGAAGGAGGTACCGGAACCGCACGGCGGGGAGCGGGGGTGGGCGATCGCGACGGGAGGCTTAGCTCCCGTTGAGGGCGAATCCGGAGAGGCGGGAGACCTGCCGCTCGGGCACCCGGCCCCGGATGAGCACGCCGCGGTCCTCGTGGCTGGCGCGGTCGACGGCCCCGATCTCGTGCAGGTAGTGGACGAGGTCGTGGCGGTCGTGGGGAATGAGCAGGTTCATCGGGCAGAGGCCGGGCTCGGCGCTCTCGCGCAGGGCGTCCCGGAGCTCTTCCATGCCCTCGCCGGTCCGCGCGCTCACGAAGTGGGCCTCGGGGTACCGGACGCGCCAGCGGGCGAGCTCGGCGGGATCGCCGCCCCGGTCGATCTTGTTGAAGACGAGCAGGGTCGGCTTGGCATCGGCCCCCAGCTCGGCGAGCACCTTCTCGGTGGTTTCCCGGTGGGCCTCCCGCTCCGGGCTGCTGAAGTCGATCACGTGGAGGAGGAAGTCGGAGAGGACGGCCTCCTCGAGGGTCGCCTTGAAGGCGTCCACGAGGCGGTGGGGAAGGTTGCGGACAAAGCCGACGGTGTCGCTGAGGACGAGGTTGCGCCCGTTGGAGAGATCCACGCGCCGACTGGTGGGGTCGAGGGTGGCGAAGAGCTGGTCGGCCGCGAAGACCTCCGCCTCCGTGAGCGCGTTGAGGAGGGAGCTTTTTCCGGCGTTCGTGTACCCGACAAGGGCCCCGGTGGGCACGGGGACCCGCTGGCGCTTCCGCCGTTGCACGTCCCGCTTCCGGCGGACCGCCTCCAACTCCTGGCGGAGCCTCTGGATCCGCTTGCGGACCATTCGTTGGTCGACCTCCAGCTGGGTCTCCCCCTCGCCCCGCTGGGTGCCGGCACCGCGCTGGCGGCTCAAGTGGGTCCAGGCCCGGCGCAGGCGCGGCAGGCTGTATTCCGCCCGGGCCAGTTCGATCTGCAGGCGGGCCTCACTCGTGGAGGCGCGCTCCGCGAAGATGTCGAGGATGATTTCCTGCCGGTCCACAACGGCCAGCCCGGGGGCGAAGCGTTCCCAGTTGCGCTGCTGGGAGGGGCTCAACTCTCCGTCGAAGACAATCGCTCCGCAGTGCGCCTCCCGGGCCTTCTCCACAATCCGCCGGGCCTGCCCGGGACCGACGAGGAAGCGGGGCTGCGGGCGGTTGAGCGTGAGAATTTCCCGGTGGCCGACGGAGATCCCGAGGGAGGCCACCAGACCGCCCAGCTCGTCGAGGAGCGCCCCGGTGTGGGCGGGGGAACCCTCGGGCGAGGTCAAGCCCACGAGAAGGGCTCGCTGATTGCCGGACACGGGTTCCTCGAATTCCACCACTCCCGGAAATCTATCCCCCCTGTCCCGGCCTGCAATCCGGAAAGGAGGATTGCCGGGGGATGGCTTCGGTCTTGAGGCGGGCGCGCCCGGTCCTCTCACTGGGTTCCCGGTGCACGGCTCGGATAGCGACGGGAGCGGCGCGGGGCCAGTGGAGGGCGACCCCGCTGCCCGCCGGAGGGGATCGGCCCGGCTCGCCCTCGGCCGTTGGCTGCGGGCGGGTTTGCCCGAGGGTCGGAGGTTCCTCCTGCTCTGCATTCTTGCCGGGCCTCTCTGCGGGCTCGTCGCCGTGGGCTTCCACCTCGGCATCCGGGAACTCTTTGCCGGGGTGCTCGCGCTCCGCGATGCCGTCGGCCCGCTCGGGGGCTTCCTGGTGCTCCTGCTGGCACCGGCTGCCGGAGGTCTGCTCACCGGGATGATCCTGCGCTGGGTCGAGCCGCGGGCCACGGGCAGCGGCATGCCCCAGGTGAAGGACAGTTTCCACAACCGCTTCGGGGAAATTCGCCTGCGGGAGGGATTCTGGCGCTTCGTGACCGGGGTGATTTCCATCGGTTCCGGAAACAGCCTGGGCCGGGCAGCGCCGACCGTGCACATTTCCATCACGGTCGCCACGGGGCTGGCCCGGCTCTTCCGGATGACGAGGCGCCGGGTCCAGGCGATGGTGCCGGTGGGCATGGGTGCCGGGTTGGCCGCTGCCTTCAACACCCCCCTCGCCGCCATCACCTTCGTCTTTGAGGAGCTGCTCGAGGATTTCAGCAGCAAGGTGATGGGGGCGATCCTCATCGCGGTGGTGCTGGCGGCCCTGGTCGAACGGGCTCTCCTCGGGGAGCGGCCCGTCTTCGATGTGGGGGAGATGACCGACTTCACCATGGAGCCGTGGATGCTGATCGCCCTCCCGCTCGGGTGGGTGGCCGCCGCCAGCGGACACTTCTTCGTGGGCCTGGTCCTCCGGGTGCGCCGGTACTTCTCGGAGCGCGCCCCCATCCCCCGGCTCTTTCATCCGGCCCTCGGCGGCCTGATGGTGGGGATGATCGGTTGCACGGTGCTTTTTCTCACCGGGCAGACCGGGATCTTCAGCATCGGGCACGAGGATCTCAACTACTCCCTGCAGGCCCAGCACACCTGGCAGATCCTCCTCCTCCTCTTCGTCGGGAAGCTCTTTGCCACCGCCCTCTGCTTCGGGGCCGGGGGCAGTGGAGGCCTCTTCGCGCCAACCCTCTTCCTCGGGACCATGCTCGGTGGCTCCTTTGGCTACGGGCTGGTCGAGGCCTTCGGCCTGAGCCGGGAGGTGGCCGCGGGTTGTGCCCTCCTCGGTATGGGTGCCTTCTTTGCCGCCGTGATCCGCTGCCCGCTCACCTCGGTGATCATCGCCTTTGAGATGACCCAGAACTACTCCCTGATCCTCCCCCTCATGGTCGGCAATATGCTCGCCTATTTCCTCGCCTCCCGCTGGCGGGCGATTCCCATCTATGAGGCGATCCTCCTGCAGGACCACATCTCCCTGCGGCGGATGCCCAACTACCGGGGGGAGCAGGACTGGAAGAACCTGCCGGTCTCCGCGATCATGACCCATCGCCCCACGCGCTTGCGGGCGTCGGCGACGGCACGGGACGCCTTCGCGCAAATCCGCGAGCACCACCACGCCTACCCGGTGGTGGACGGGGAGGGCTGGCTCTGCGGGGTCTATACCGACCACGAGTTGCGCGAGGCAGTCGACCACGACGAGGGTCACCGGCTCGTCCGGGACCTCCTCTCCGCCCGCAAGCCGGTCACCGTGTTCCCGGAAGACTCCATCCACGAGGTGGCCAATACCCTTATCCTTCAGGACGTGATGCAGGCACCGGTGGTGAGCCGGAAGGAGCCCCGGCGCGTTGTCGGGATCGTCACCCTTCACGATGTCGCCCGCCAGCAGAACGCGTTGATCGACCGCATGGAGCAGCAAGGAAGTTAGGGAGCGGGCTTGTGTCGGGATGGAACCCTGCTATCCTCCCGATTGAGAAGGCGGAAGGCGCGGCCCTTCCCGACCATTCCTACCCGTCCCTCCTGCCCCTCACCCGACAAAGCCCATGTCCGGAACCCTCCCCCCACTCGCCGTGCAACTCCCCGCCGAGCGGTGGCGGACTGCCCCGGAGGACCTGCTCGCCTACAGCTTCGATGGCACCGCCGGCCTCCGGCAGCGGCCGTTGGCGGTGGGGTTTCCGGAGAGTGCGGAGGAAGTCGCCGCGATTCTCCGCGAGGCCGACCGCACCGGCACTCCCGTGGTCACCCGGGGAAGTGGCACCGGGCTCTCCGGGGGAAGTGTGCCCGTGGAGGATTCGATCGTCCTCTGCACCACCCGTATGAACCGGATCCTCGAACTCGACCGGCAGAACCTCACCCTCCTCGCCGAGCCCGGCGTCCTCACCCAGGCCATCCACGGGGAGGCCTCCGCCCACGGCCTCTTCTACCCGCCGGATCCCAGCTCTCAGAAAATTTCCACGATCGGCGGGAATGTCGCCAACAACTCCGGTGGTCTGCGCGGGCTCAAATACGGGGTCACCCGGGACTACGTGATGGGGCTGGAAGTGGTCAGCCCCCAGGGCGAAATTTTCTGGCTCGGCAACAAGTGCGTGAAGGATGTCGCCGGCTACAGCCTGCGCGACCTCTACATCGGGAGCGAGGGGACCCTCGGCGTGATCACGAAAGTGCTCCTCAAGCTGGTTCCCGCGCCGGCGGCCAAGCGGACCCTCCTCGCCACCTACGACTCCATGGAGGCGGCCGCCGCCACGGTGTCGGCGATCATCGCCGAACCGGTCATTCCCTGTACCCTCGAGTTTCTCGACCGCAAAACCCTGCAGTGCGTGGAGGAGTACACGGGGATCGGCCTGCCCACCGCCGCCGAGGCCCTCCTCTTCATGGAGACGGATGGCCATCCCGCGGCCGTCGCAGAGGAGGCCGAGGCCATGGAGCGGATCGCCCGGGGGGAGGGAGCCCTCGAGGTGCGCTCGGCGTCGGACGGCACGGAGGCCGCCCGGCTCGGCGAGGCGAGGCGCAGTGCCTTCGCCGCACTCGCCCGCCTGCGGCCGACCACGATCCTCGAGGATGCCACCGTGCCGCGCAGCGAGCTCGCTCGCATGATCGCCTTCGTCGCGAAGACCGCGGAAAAGCACGGGCTGGAGGTGGCCACCTTTGGCCACTTTGGCGACGGCAACCTCCACCCGACCTTCCTCACCGATGAGCGTGACCCCGGGGAGATGGAGCGGGTCCACACCGCTTTCGCGGAAATCTTCGAGTACGCCCTCGCCCTCGGCGGCACCATTACCGGCGAACACGGTGTGGGCATCTCCAAGCGGGAATTCCTCGCCACCCAGTACGATGAGGGCAGCCTCGCCCTCCTCCGCCAGCTCAAGGCGACCCTCGACCCCCGCGGCATCCTCAACCCCGGCAAGCTCCTCCCGGCATGAGCGGTGCGGAGGGCCACCGTCTTGCCGGCCTCGACTATTCCGTGGTCCAGCAGTGCATCCACTGCGGGATGTGCCTGCCGGACTGCCCCACCTACCGGGAAACCGGGCAGGAGAGGAACAGTCCGCGCGGCCGGATCGCGTGGATGCGGGCGATCGCCGACGGGGAAATCGAGGTGAACCGGGCGTTTGCCGACGAGATGTACTACTGCCTCGGCTGCCTCGCCTGCCAGAGCGCCTGCCCCGCGGATGTCGACTACGCCCAGCTCCTCGAGGCCGCCCGGGCCGAGGTGGAAGAGGCCGGAATCCTGGAAGACCGCCGCCAGCGCTCCTTCTGGCGATGGCTCGCCCTGCGGGCGATCTTCACCCGGCCCCGCCTGCTCCGCGGGATCGGACGGGGAATCCGCGTCTACCAGCGGACGGGGCTGGACCGTGCGGTCCGGCGCAGCGGCCTCCTCCGGGTCCTTCCCGGTCGCCTCGCCGCCCTGGAGCCGCAAACCCCGCGGATCGAGCGGCGTTTCTCGCCCCAGCGAATCCCCGCCCGTCTGCTTCCCGGCGGGGAGAAGCCGCGCTACCGGGTGGCCCTGCTCACCGGCTGTGTGCAGGACCTCGCCTTCAGCTCGGTGAACCGGGCCACCGCCGAGGTCCTCCTCGCCAATGGCTGCGAGGTCATTACTCCCCCTGTCCAGCCCTGCTGCGGCTCGCTGCACGCCCACAACGGTGCCATCGGGCTGGCCCGGGATCTCGCCCGCCGCCAGATCGATCTTTTCCCGCCGGAAGACTTCGACGCCATCGTGAGCAATGCCGGAGGCTGTGGCAGCCATCTCCGGCGCTACGGCGAACTCCTCGCCGACGACCCCGCCTACGCCGCCCGCGCCGCCGAGTGGGACCGGAAACTGCGGGATGTCCACGAATGGCTCGTGGAGATCGGCTGCCGGGCCCCGCGGATGGCCCCGGCTCCCGGCGGCCGTCCTCTCCGGCTGACCTACCACCCGAGTTGCCACCTCCACCACGGGCAGCGAATTCGCCGCCAGCCCGAACAGCTCCTCGACCTCTTGCCGGGCACGGAACGCGTGCCCCTCGCCGAGGCGACCTCCTGTTGCGGGAGCGCCGGCATCTACAATATCACCCAGCCGGAGCAGGCGGCCAAACTCCAGGCCGCCAAGATCAAACACCTCCGGGCGACCGGAGCGGAGGTCGTGGCGACCGCCAATCCGGGCTGTCACCTCCAGCTGGTCAATGGCTTCCCCCCAGGCGAATCCGCCCCCCGGGTGACCCACCCGGTGGTCCTCCTCGCCGAGGCCTACGCCCGCGAGCGCTGAGAAATCCCAGCCCGCGGCACCCCCCGCAAGCAACCGCACAAACGCCCGTGCCCACCCAACAAAACCACCCCAACACCCCCGAACCGGAAACAACCACCCCAACACCTCCAGACCGGAGATGACCCCCCAACACCCCCAGACCGGAGATGATTGCCCCAGCACCCCCGGAGCAGAGACTCCGTCACAAAAGAGGCGGCAAGACACCCTCAACCGGCCTCTCCCTGCCGCCCCCACTCAACCGCCCGGAGATTTTCCCTTGGGAAAATCGATCCCCCGCCCCCTCAGTCACCCCATGCTTAAGCCCGCCGGCCGGAATATAATGACAGGCTTTATTGACGCTTGACTTGGAAGGTGAGTGGTGTTGGGGTGGTGGCATGAGACGTCGGCGGTACAAGTTGAAGGGGGAGGGGTACTACTATTTGCGGGGGGAGTTGTTGGGGGAGTTTCGGTTGGGGGCGGAGGAGCGGGAGTTCCTGATGCGGCTGGCGGTGCGGGCGACGGAGTTTTCGGGGGTGGATGTGCTGGAGTGCGTGGTGCTGCCCAGGGGGATCCAGCTGGTGGTGGTGGCCGACCCGCGGGAGCGGGGGGATGTGGGGGCGGAGGAGCTGGTGGCCCGCTACCGGGCGCTCTACGGGCGTGCGGTGGGCTGCCTGGGCTACGACGCGGACGGGCTGGAGGCGGTGCTGGCCAAGGG
>CAJXLM010000003.1 GCA_913056175.1 uncultured Opitutia bacterium
GGTCTCACCCCGACGGTGAACCTCGACGTGCACGCCCGCCGGTCCGAATGGTGGGACTTCGTCGAGCAGCTCGACCGCGGGATGATCGTGGGCAGCGAGGAGTTCGTCGCCCACCACTGCCGCCGCTGGCGCGGCTACGATTCCTCCGTCCCCCTGCGCACCCTCGCCGACGACGCCCGAGCCCGGCTCTGCACCGCCCGCCCCCTCCGACGAAGGCGAAGATTCCGCTGAGGGAATCCTGCTTCCA
Organism: uncultured Opitutia bacterium; assembly: GCA_913056175.1. GTDB lineage: Bacteria > Verrucomicrobiota > Verrucomicrobiia > Opitutales > Puniceicoccaceae > CAJXLM01. The sequence goes on from CAJXLM010000003.1 coordinate 248, forward strand.
CCCGTTCCCCCGGGGAAAGCAACCCTCGAAGCCCCAAGCGAACCGAGGAGAAGGGCCGAACCCTCCACCGCCCACGGCAAGGTCCGCACGCCCTAGCGTCGGCATTGCCTTCGTTCAGCTTTATCCCGGCCACAAGGCCGCTTGAACCTTGTGTCTAGCGAGAAGATTCCGGTGATTCCGCCCTCCCCGACCGACCCTTTCCCTCGGGGAACCAAGGAGCGTTCGATCGTGATTTTGAAGGTTTGTCCCTCAAATTCGCTCTTGTTGCTCGAGATAGGGCGGGGGGATTGGTGGGGATGACGATTACGGGGCGGGGAGAATCTTGCGGGGCTGGGGGTGGTGTGGAGAGCGCACGGGCGGGGAGTGGGATGGGGGGTGGCGATGGGCCTCGACCGGCTTCTCATTCCCGAAGTGGGGCTGGGCGATGAGGGGCGGGGTGTGGGGGGCGCGTCCGCGGGCGTAGGCCGATCGCCCGATTCCACGCCCTTGGACGGTTTTCCCTTACGGGGGGGTTCGGCATTGGGATCCGCGAGGTCGACCATGATTGAATCGAGTCCCGTGCCCAACCGATCCTCGGGCGGGTGGGCCGTCGCGGGGAGCTTCTCCCCGGCGGCACCGGAGCCGGAGGGGGTTGGTACGGATCCCATCGATTCCATCCAGGAAAACGATGTGGATTCCGCAGGAGGGATCGGGTCGGGCGGAGGATCCTTTCGCCGCCGGCATTCCTACTCGTGGTTTCTCCACTCCTGCTTGCTCGTCCTTTTTTGGAGCCGTGCGCGAACTCGCCACCACCAAGAGCGAAAAACACCTTACGATCTCCGGGTAGACGGGTTAGGCGGTTGCCGAACGATTCACCGATCGCGGATCCACGATTCCCGACGGGCGCTCCCGGACGGGCTTGTGCCCAAGACAAGAGGCACGAGCGAGGAGGAAAAGTCCGCCGCAGCCGTGCATGAACCGACCACCTACCCGTCACGGCGGACGCTCCAGCGACCGCCGTGAGGCACAGGTACTGACACAACCTCGTGGGAGGCGACCGACCAGCCGTTGCCGAGACCGTTTCCCGGGGGCCGACCCGTGCTCCCCGGAAAGAGTCGGCCCCCGTTCAGCGCCAAGCTCGCTGAGCGTTTCCGGGAGGCTCGCCCCCCTGTCGCGGTACGGCGGACCGCCCCTCCCGGACCGGAGAGCCCTGTCCGCTCGGGTCCGCAGGGTCGGGTGCTCCTCCCGCGGACGGCCGCACCGATGTCCCCCCTCCGGCGGTGGCGGCAAAGCTTTTCCCCGGAGCGATTGCTGCCGTTGCTCAATCCGCGACGGTCACGCTGACCCCGTTCTTGCGGAACTCGTCGAGAATCCTCGGGTCCTCCGGGCGGGTGGTGATCAGTCGGTCGATCCGGTCGAGGGAGGAGAAGAAGAAGGAGGAACAGCGGCCCAGCTTGGTGTGGTCGGCGAGGACAATGACTTCCTGCGCGATCGGGATGAGGCGTTCCTTGAGGCGGGCCTGACCCCCGTTGACCTCACTGGCTCCGCGCTCCGCGTCGATCCCGTCCACCCCGAGAAACATCTTCTGGATGAGGAAACGCTGGAGAGCCTCCTCCGCGAGGATCCCCGTGTAGGAGCGGGAGCGCAATTCGTAATCTCCCCCCGTACAGATGAGCGAGACCTTGTTCCGGGAGCTCAGGCTCACGATGACATGGTTCGCATTCGTGATGACCGTGCTCTCCCGGTCCGGAAAGAAGGCAGTCATGCTGAGGACGGTGGAGGAAGCGTCGAGGAAGACCGTCTCCCGCTCCCGGACCAGACCACAGGCGATCTTGGCGATGGCCATCTTTTCCTCCCGGTGCAGCGCCTCCCGCTCGGGGAGGGGGAGCATGTAGCGGGTGGCTCCCACCGGGACAGCCCCCCCATGGATTCGCCGCAGTTCGCCGAGCCGCTCGAGGTGGACAAAATCCTGGCGGACCGTTTCCTCGCTCACCTGGAGGATCCGGGTCAGCTCCTGGGTGCGCACCGCCCCCTTGGCACCGAGGTAGGAGAGAATCTGATTGCGGCGTTCTTCGCGAAGCATGGTGGGTTGGAAGGAACAAAGTTGGATCGGGGCTTTCCCGGGATTTTCCCGGTAAAATTGCTGATTTTTACTGGTTTTTCCTGTGATTACACAACCCAAAAACCTGTATTGGAGGCTGCATCCCTTTCCTCTTGGCAAATCCCATGTTGCCCTGTTCCGGGCCTTGCCCGATCTCCCGACGCACCGCAACCTTCGGCAACCACTCGGGGCGCGGCCCCCGTCGCCGACCCCGGATCCACCCCACCCCCATTCCCAGTTACCCCACTCATGGCGCCGGAAAAGTACATTCTTTCGCTCGACCAGGGAACCACCAGTTCCCGGGCCATCCTTTATGATCAGGAAGCGCGGGTTGTCAGCTCCGCCCAGCGCGAATTCCCGCAGTACTATCCCGAGACCGGTTGGGTCGAGCACGACCCCGTAGAGATCTGGTCCTCGCAGAGCGCGGTGACAGCGGAGGCGATGAGCCGGGCCGGCATCGACGCCGACCAAATCGCCGGGGTCGGCATCTGCAACCAGCGGGAGACGGTGGTCGTCTGGGAGAAGGCCACCGGCTATCCCGTCCACCGTGCCATTGTCTGGCAGGACCGGCGCACCGCCCAGCTCTGCCGCGAGCTCGCCGCGGACGGGCTGGAGCGTATCTTTGCCGAGAAGACCGGACTCCGGCTGGATCCCTATTTCTCGGGAACGAAGCTCACCTGGCTCCTCGACCATGTCGATGGCCTCCGGGAGCGTGCCGAGCGGGGGGAGGTACTCTTCGGGACGATCGACAGCTGGTTGTTGTGGCGACTGACCGAGGGAGTCGTGCACAGCACGGACGTCTCCAACGCCTCGCGCACCCTCCTCTTCAACCTGCACACGCAGGATTGGGACGACGAACTCCTCGCCCTCCTGCGCATTCCCCGGGCGATGCTCCCTCGTGTGGCCGGCAACAGCGAGGTCTACGGCGAGGTCACCAGCAACCACTTTCCCTCCGGCGTACCCATTGCGGGATCCGCCGGGGACCAGCACGCCGCCCTTTTTGGCCAGAATTGCCTGCGCCCCGGCCTCGCCAAGAACACCTACGGGACCGGTTGCTTCCTCCTCATGAATGTGGGGGCGGAGCCCATTCCCTCGCAGCACAACCTCCTCTCCACCGTCGCCTGGCGCATCGGCGACCACACCGAGTACGCATTGGAGGGCTCGATCTTCATTGCCGGTGCGGTCGTGCAGTGGCTCCGCGATGAGCTGCAGATCATCCGGACGGCGGAGGAGTGCAGCGAGCTGGCGGCGACCACGGACAACGGCGGGGTCTACCTCGTCCCCGCATTCGTGGGCATGGGCGCGCCCCACTGGGATCCCTACGCGCGCGGGTCGATCCAAGGCCTGACCCGCGGGGCCAACCGGGCGCATCTCTGCCGTGCGGCCATTGAGTCGATCGCCTTCCAGAGCGTCGACCTCAGCCGAAGCATGCGAGCGGATTCCGGCATGGAAATCGAGGAACTCCGCGTCGACGGCGGAGCGGCGGCCAGTGACCCCCTCCTCCAGTTCCAGGCGGACCTCCTCCGGGTGCCGGTGGCCCGACCCCGCAACATCGAGACCACCGCCCTCGGGGCGGCCTTTCTCGCCGGCCTTGGCGTCGGCTTCTGGAAGGACCGGGACTCCCTCTCCTCCATCTGGGAGCTGGACCGCACCTTCGAACCGCAGTTACCGGAGGCGGACGTGGCCCAGCTCCGGCACAACTGGGACCGAGCCGTTGAGCGCTCGAAACACTGGGCCGACGAATAACCCCCACCATGTCCGACCCATCTCCAGCCAACCCGCCCGCTCCTCCCCCGGAAATGCACCGGACGCACCATCTCCATCGCGCCCGGGAGGAGGCCGGCGGGTTCGATGTCATTGTCGTGGGCGGTGGCGCCACCGGCCTCGGTGCCGCCGTGGACGCGGCCACCCGCGGCTACCGCACCCTCCTCATCGAGCAGGAGGACTTTGCCAAGGGCACCTCGAGCCGATCGACGAAACTCGTCCACGGAGGGGTGCGCTACCTCAAGCAGATGAACATCAGCCTCGTCCTCGAGGCCCTGCACGAGCGCGGGCTCCTCGCCCGCAACGCCCGGCACCTCGCCCACAGCCAGGATTTCGTGATCCCCTCGTACACCCAGTTCAACCGAGGTTTCTACGGGATCGGGCTGAAAGTCTACGACAAGCTCGCCGGCAAGCTCGGCCTGAACCCTTCGAAGATTCTCAGCCGGGCCCGCACCCTGCGGATGCTGCCGAACCTCGAGCCCGGCCACCTTGTCGGCGGCGTTCTCTACCAGGACGGCCAGTTCGACGACAGCCGTCTCGCGATCAACCTTGCGCAGACCGCCGTCCGCGAAGGGGCCTGCGTACTCAACTACACCCGTTGCCGCGGATTCGAAAAGGAGAACGGAAAGATTGTCGGGGTCGAGCTGGAGGACCGGATCGGTGGGGAGAACTTCGTCGTGAAGGGAAAGGCCGTGATCAACGCCACCGGGATCTTCGTGGACCAGCTTCGCCACGCCGACGAGGCATCCGCGGAGAAGAGGGTAACCGTGAGCCAGGGGATCCACCTCGTCCTTCCGCGGAAGTTCCTGCCCGGCGAAGCCGCGATCATGGTGCCAAAGACGGCGGACGGGCGAGTGCTTTTCGGGGTGCCCTGGCACGACCGGGTCATTTTCGGGACTACGGACACCCCGCGCACGGAGGCCCAGCTCGAGCCGCGCGCCCTCCACGAGGAGCGGGACTTCGTCCTCGAGCACGCGACCAAGTATCTCGAGAAGGATCCCAGCGAGTCGGACATCCTCAGCGTCTACGCCGGCCTCCGGCCGCTCGTGAGCGCTGGCTCCGGCGCCAAGACTTCCTCGCTTTCCCGGGACCACACCATCCTCGTTTCCGACAGCGGGCTCATCTCGATCACCGGCGGGAAGTGGACCACCTACCGGAAGATGGCGGTCGACGTCGTGGACAAGGCCGCGGCAACGGCAAACCTTCCCACCAAGGAGAGCGGCACCGAGCACCTCGCCATCCACGGTTCGGCGGAACATCTCCCCACCCCCACCGGGACCGGGGACACCATGGAGGTGTACGGAACGGATGCCTCCGGTATCAAGGCCCTCGAGGCGGAGCGACCCGAGCTGGCCAAGCCACTCCACGACCGCCTCCCCTACCGGAGCTCCGAAGTCATCTGGCACGCCCGCCACGAGATGGCCCAGACCGTCGAGGATGTTCTGGCGCGACGCACCCGGGCCCTCCTCCTCGACGCCCGGGCCGCAGCGGAAGCCGCGGACACCGTGGCCGACCTCCTCGCCCATGAGCTACAGCGCGACGAGAGCTGGGCGAAACAGAGCGCGGAACACTTCCGGGAGATCGCCGCCGGCTACGATTACGCCAATCCGGCCTCCACGGCGCACGAGACGGTCGGGAAGGTCGCCTGAAACCCGGCTGCGGGAACCGCGGCCCACGCAGCTATTCCCGGTCGGAGACCCCGCGGTGGCGGAGGTGGTCCTCCGTGGCCGGCTCCACATGGACGAGGACTCGGAGGATTTCCGGGTGATGGGAGGAGAGGTCCTCCTTCACACGGGTCGCGATGGCGTGGCCGTCCTCCACCGAGAGGTGGGGATCCACCTGGAGGTGAAGATCGACCTCATAGAAATCCCCCACCCGGCGGACCCGGAAGTCGTGGAAGGCCCGCGCCCCGGCGATCGGCAGGATATGCTCGCAGAAATCCTCGATCCGGGCCCTTTCCGGTGCGGTGTCCAACAGGGAGGCGAGGGCGCGCGTTATAATCCTCCCGCCCTCGAGGAGCAGCCAGAAGGCGAGGAGGAGCGTGAGGAGCGGATCGAGGAAGGCAAGACGCTCGCCACCCCACCACGTGGCGAGGAGCGCGACCGTGACGGCAAGAGAGGAGAGGCTGTCCACTCGGTGGTGCCAGGCATTGGCGGCGAGCAGCCCGGAGCGCAGGCGCCGGGCCGTCCGGCGTGTCCAGTGGAAGAGGAACTCCTTGACCCCGAGAGAGACCGCCGCGACCGCGGCCGCGGCGGCTCCCGGTGCCGCGTAGTCCCCTGAGCGGAGGAGGAAGCCGGCCCTCACTCCCAGCCAGGCACAGAGGCCGACGAGGAGCAGGCCGAGAAAGGCCTCCGCGAGGTTGGCGAACTTATGGTGGCCGTAGGGGTGGCGGTCGTCCTCCGGCAGGCGGGACACGGCCAGCCCGACAAGCACAGCGACATCCCCAGCAAGGTCCACAAGGCTATGCAGCCCGTCCGCGACCAGCGCCTGGGCTCGGAACGCCAGCCCCGCGGCGACCTTGAGGACACCGAGCAGCAGGTTAACGACGACGCTGGCGACGGTGACCCGGTAGGCAGCATCCGGCACCCTGCGGCTTTCCATGGCAGCCCCGGGGCGGGAACCTCGCACCGTCATCGGGGGGACGACCCGCGCGGCGGGGCCGGAATCCCCGGCCCCGCCGCGGCGGTCCCTCCCTCACACCGCCTGCTCGCTCGGTTCCTCGGCGAGCTCTCCCTCCAGCTCGGCACCGAGGGTGTCGATGCGGAGGTGGCGGTAGGCGGGCAGTCCGGTTCCGGCAGGGATGAGGTTCCCCATGATGACGTTCTCCTTGAAGCCCTTCAGCTCATCGACCTTTCCGAGGGTCGCCGCCTCCGTGAGGACCCGGGTGGTCTCCTGGAAGGAGGCCGCGGAGATGAAGCTCTCCGTCTCGATCGAGGCCTTGGTGATCCCGAGAAGGACCGGCTCGGCCTGGGCCGGCATCCCGCCGGCCTCCTCGATCCGCTCGTTCTCCTCGAGGAAGGCAAAGCGGTCGATCTGCTCGCCCCAGAAGAATTCGGAGTCGCCCGGATCGGTAATGCGGACCTTGCGGAGCATCTGGGAGAGGATCACCTCGATGTGCTTGTCGTTGATGGTGACTCCCTGCAGGCGATACACCTTCTGGATCTCGGTGAGGAGGTATTCCTGGACGGCGTTCGGCCCGAGAATCTCCAGCATCTCGTGCGGGTCGGCGGCCCCCTCGGTGAGGTGCTGGCCCTTCGTCACGAAATCCCCCGGCTGCACGATGAGGTGCTTGCCGTGCGGGATGAGGTGCTCCTCGGTATCCTCATCGTCCTTGCTGATGCCCTCGGCGTCGATTTCCTCCTGCGTCTTGTGGGTCACGAAGAGGCGACGCTTCCCGCGGACCGTCCCGGAAATGTACACCAGACCGTCGATCTTGGCCATATCGGCAGCCTCCTTCGGCCGGCGGGCCTCGAAGAGCTCGGCCACCCGGGGGAGACCCCCGGTGATGTCCTGGGTCTTGGAGGCCTGGCGGGGAGTCTTCGCGATCCACCCACCGCGATCCACCTGGTCGCCCTCCTCGACAACGATCTGGGCCCCAACCGGGATCGCGTAGGTGGCGATCTCCCGATTGTTCTCATCCTTCACGCGCACCTGCGGGTTGAGGTCTTCCTTGTGCTCGATGACCACGTTCGTGATCCCCTGGGTCTCCGGATCCTGCTCCCGCTTGATGGTGACCCCGGGAATCATGTCGTGGTACTTAATGGTCCCGGCCTTTTCGGAGAGGATCGGTACGCTGTGCGGGTCCCACGCGGCGAGGAGGGAGCCACCCTCCACGGTGCTGCCTTCGTCGGCGAAGAGGATGGAGCCCACCGGAATCTTGTAGTTTTCCAGCTCGCGCCCCTCCTCGTCGAGGATACTGATCGCCCCCGTCTTGTTGAGGACCACGGAGCGCCCCTCGGCGGTCTCCACCTTGCGGAGGTCCTCGGAGAAGACGACCTGGCCGGCGTGGCGGGAGAGAATCTTCGGCTCGCGGAGGACCTGGCTGGCGATCCCCCCGATGTGGAAGGTCCGCATGGTCAGCTGGGTGCCCGGCTCCCCGATGGACTGGGCGGCAATGATCCCGACGGCCGTGCCCACGTCCACCATCCGGCTGCTCGCCGGGTTGATCCCGTACTCGAGGGCGGTCACCCCGTCCTTTTGCAGGGTGGTCAGCGCGGAGAGGATCTTCACCCGCTCGATCCCGAGATTCTCGATGCGGCGGCCGACTTCCTCGCTGATGAGTTCGCCGGCGCCGACGAGGACCTCGCTGGGCTCGATCGGGTTGGTCACTTTCTCGGCGGCACACCGCCCGGTGATGCGCTCGGCCAGGCCGACGATGACCTCGTCCCCGTCGGTGATGGCCCGTTTCCAGATCCCCGCCCGGTTGTGGTCGTCGTACACGGTGGTCACGCAGTCCATGGCCACATCGCAGAGCTTCCGGGTGAGGTAGCCGGCGTCGGCCGTCTTCAGGGCGGTATCCGCGAGCCCCTTCCGCGCTCCGTGGGTGGAGATGAAGTACTCGAGCACGCTGAGCCCCTCGCGGAAGGAGGAGAGGATGGGCCGCTCAATGATGTCGCCGGAGGGCTTGGCCATGAGGCCGCGCTGGCCACAGAGCTGGCGGACCTGTTGCTTGTTGCCGCGGGCACCGGAGTGCATCATGAGGAAGACTGGGTTGATCTTCTCGGGCGTGGAACTCGCCTCCAACTGGGTGTAGACCGTCTCGGCGATGTCATCGGTGAGCTTCGACCAGATGGCGATGATCTTGTTGTAGCGCTCCCCGGTGGTCAGTTGACCCTTCCGGTACTGCTTTTCCACGCCCTCGATCTGCTTGCGGGCGTCCGCAATCATCTTCGGCTTCTCCGCGGGGATGATCATGTCGTCAATCCCGATGGAAATCCCGGCGGCGGTCGCCGTGCGGAAGCCGACTTCCTTGAGGCGGTCGAGGGTCTCGATGGTCGCCTCCTGGCCGGCCGCACGGTAGGTCTCGAGGATGAGTTCGCCCAGTTTCCCCTTCGCGGCGAGGTCGTTGTAGAACCCGACCCCGGCCGGCCAGATCGTGTTGAAGATGACCCTGCCCACGGTGGTGCGGAGGGTGCGGCGATCGGAGCGGCCAAAGACGGTCTCCACGCCGTAGTCGGGGTTGCGAATCTCGATCCAGTCGTGCTTGCGCACGGCACCCTCGGCCTCGGCGAGGATCACCTCCTCGGTGTCATTGAAGAGCGGCACCCGCTCGTCCTCGGCCGGGCGGACCCGCGGCTCCATGGTGAGGTAGTAGGAGCCCAGCACGATGTCCTGGGAGGGAGTGAGGATGGGCTTGCCGCTGGAGGGGGAGAAGATGTTGTTCGTCGCCATCATCAGCGTCTTTGCCTCGAGGACCGCCTCCACGGAGAGGGGCACGTGCACGGCCATCTGGTCCCCGTCGAAGTCGGCGTTGTAGGCGGTGCAGACCAGCGGGTGCACCCGGATGGCGTCTCCCTCGATCAGGACCGGCTCGAAGGCCTGGATCGACAGGCGGTGGAGGGTGGGAGCCCGGTTGAGGAGGACCGGGTGGCCCTGGGTGACCTCCTCGAGGATGTCCCAGACCTCGGGCGAGCGCTTCTCGATCATCTTGCGGGCCCCGCGCACCGTGTGCACGAAGCCGAGTTCCTTGAGGCGGCGGATGATGAAGGGCTCGTAGAGGATGAGGGCCATCTTCTTGGGGAGGCCGCACTGGTTCAGCTTCAGCTCCGGCCCGATGACGATGACCGAGCGGCCCGAGTAGTCGACCCGCTTGCCGAGAAGGTTCTGGCGGAAGCGGCCCTGCTTGCCCTTGAGCATGTCGCTGAGGGACTTGAGGGGACGGTTGCCCGCTCCGGTGACGGAGCGGCCGTGGCGGCCGTTGTCGAAGAGGGCGTCCACCGCCTCCTGGAGCATCCTCTTCTCGTTGTGGATGATGACGTCGGGCGTCTTCAGCTGGAGGAGGTTCCGCAGACGATTGTTCCGGTTGATGACCCGGCGGTAGAGGTCGTTGAGGTCGGAGGTGGCGAAGCGGCCACCCTCGAGGGGGACGAGCGGGCGCAGGTCCGGCGGGATGACCGGGAGAACCTCGAGGACCATCCAGCAGGGATCCGAGCCCGAGTGGAGGAAGCCCTGGATCACCTTGAGCCGCTTGGAGAGCTTCTTCTTGATCTGCTTCGACCGGGTGGCGTGCATCTGCTCATGGAGCTCGGTGACCAGTTCCTCGAGGTCGAGCTGCCCGAGGACCTCGTGGATGGCCTCGGCCCCCATCTTCGCGGTGAAGGCGTCCGCCCCGTACTCGTCCTGGGCCTGCAGGTACTCTCTCTCGGTGAGCAGGCCACGGAGCTCGAGGGGGGTATTGCCCGGATCGGTCACCATGTAGTTCTCGTAGTAGACCACCCGCTCGAGCGAGCGGGCCGTCATGTCGAGGAGCAGGCCGAGGCGGCTGGGCATGCTCTTGAGGAACCAGATGTGAGTGACCGGGACGGCCAGGTCGATGTGGCCCATCCGCTCGCGGCGCACCCGGGAGACGGTCACCTCGACCCCGCAGCGCTCGCAGACGGTACCCTTGAACTTGATGCCCTTGTACTTCCCGCAGCCGCACTCGTAATCGCGGACGGGGCCGAAGATCCGTTGGCAGAAGAGGCCGCCCGGCTCCGGCTTGAAGGTGCGGTAGTTGATGGTCTCCGGGTTGCGAACCTCGCCGCTGCTCCAATCGCGGATGGAGTCGGGGGAGGCGATGGTAATGGAGACGCTGTTGTAGAGCTCCTCCTCCTCGCTGCCGAGAAGATCGGTCCTGGTGTCGGTAGTCATGGCAAATGAATCCGTTGGGGGTTCGGGAAATCAGAGGGAGAGGGTCACCTTGCCCCGCTTCACGTCGAGGCAGAGGCTCTGGATCTCCTTCATGAGAACATTGAAGGACTGAGGGGTCCCGGCGGAGAGACTGCGGTCCCCCTTGACGAGGGACTCGTAGATGCGGGTGCGGCCCTGCACGTCGTCGGACTTGACGGTGAGCAGTTCCTGCAGGGTGTAGGCGGCCCCGTAGGCCTCGAGGGCCCACACCTCCATTTCCCCGAAGCGCTGCCCCCCGTACTGGGCCTTACCGCCGAGGGGTTGCTGGGTAATGAGGCTGTAGGGACCGACCGCCCGGGCGTGGATCTTCTCGGCGACGAGGTGGTTCAGCTTCAGCATGTAGATGTAGCCGACCACGACCTCCTGCTCGAGGCGTTCACAGGTCTGCCCGTCGTAGAGGATGCTCTTGCCACTGTCCGGCAGGCCCGCCTCGCGCAGGTACTCGCGCACCTTCTGCTCGGGGATCCCGTCGAAGATGGGGGTGGCCACCTTGATGCCGAGCTTCTTGCAGGCCCAGCCGAGGTGGGTCTCGAGCACCTGGCCGACATTCATCCGGCTGGGCACCCCGAGAGGATTCAGGCAGATCTCGATAGGGGTCCCGTCGGGGAGGAAGGGCATGTCCTCCTCGGGCACGATCCTCGCGACCACGCCCTTGTTCCCGTGCCGGCCGGCCATCTTGTCGCCCACCTGGATCTTGCGCTTGGTGGCCACGTAGACCTTCACGGACTTGATGACCCCCTGCTCGATGTCATCGCCCTGCTCGACCGCCTTGATCCGGCGGTCCCGGTCGGCCTCGATCTCGTCGAACTTCGCCTGGAAGCTCTTGACGACCTCCATGATCTTGATCCTCACCGGGGAGGGATCGATCTCGATGTGCTTGGAGACTTGGGAGAGCTTGCGCAGGAGGGTCTTGGTGATCTTCCGGTTGGCCGGGATGATGACATCGCCCGTCTCCCCGTTCTTCACGTCGAGCGGGATCTTTTCCCCGAGGAGGATGTTGGCGAGGGCGTCGGTGAGGTTGTCCCGGAGGTTCTCGTACTGGTCCTTGTAGTCCTCGTTGATCCGCTTCTTCTGCCGGTTGCGGTCGGAGGCGGAGAGCTTCTCGGTCTCTCCCTCCACCCGGGAAGAGACCTTGACGTCCATGACGATCCCGGTGACCCCGGAGGGAACCACGAGGGAGGAGTCCTTCACGTCGGCGGCCTTCTCCCCGAAGATCGCCCGGAGCAGTTTTTCCTCGGGGGCCAGCTCGGTTTCGCTCTTCGGGGTGATCTTACCGACGAGGATGTCGCCGGGCTTCACCTCCGCCCCGACGCGGATGACGCCGTTGTGGTCGAGGTTGCGGAGGGCCTCCTCGCCGACGTTCGGGATGTCGTAGGTGATCTCCTCGGGGCCGAGCTTGGTGTCCCGGGCGGTGACCTCGAAATCCTCGATGTGGATGGAGGTGAAGATGTCGTCCTTGATCATCTTCTCGCTGAGGAGGATCGCGTCCTCGAAGTTGTAGCCGTTCCAGGGCATGAAGGCGACGAGGACATTCCGGCCGATGGCGAGATCCCCGCGGTCGGTGCCCGCCCCGTCGGCGAGGAGGTCGCCGGGCTCGACCCGCTGGCCGACCTGCACGCGGGGCTGCTGGTTGAAACAGGTTCCCGCGTTCGAGCGGATGAACTTGCGCAGGTGGTAGACCTCAATCCCCTTGCCCGGGTCGCTCTTCGGCTGCTTGAGGAGCTTGGGGGAAGCCTCGCCGTCGGGGGTCACGATGACCCGCCGGGCGTCTACGGAGGCCACGACTCCCTCGCTGGTCGCCCGGATGACCGTGCGGGAGTCGCTGGCGACCCTCTCCTCGATGCCCGTACCCACGAAGGGGGCCTCGGTCTGCAGGAGGGGGACGCCCTGGCGCTGCATGTTCGACCCCATGAGGGCCCGGTTGGCGTCGTCGTGCTCGAGGAAGGGAATCAGGCCCGCGGCCACCGAAACGACCTGCTTCGGGGAGACATCCATGTAGTCGACCCGGTCGCCCTCCGTTTCGAGGATCTGGTCGCGGAAGCGGCAGGTCACCTTGCCGAGGAAGCGGCCTTCCTCGTCGATCTCCGAGTTCGCCTGGGCGATGACGTGGGGCTCCTCCTGGTCGGCGTTCAGGTAGACGACCTCGTCGGTCACCCGGCCGTCCCGGACCACGCGGAAGGGTGTCTCGATGAAGCCGAACTCGTTGACCTTCGCATAGATGGAGAGCGAGTTGATCAGGCCGATATTGGGACCTTCCGGCGTCTCGATCGGGCAGATCCGGCCGTAGTGGCTGGGGTGGACGTCCCGGACCTCAAAGCCGGCCCGTTCCCGGTTGAGTCCGCCAGGCCCGAGGGCAGAGAGGCGGCGCTTGTGGGTGAGCTCGGCCAGCGGGTTGATCTGGTCCATGAACTGGCTGAGCTGGCTGCGGGAGAAGAAGTCGCGGATGACCGTACTGAGCGCCTTCGGGTTGATCAGCTTCTGGGGCATGATCGAGTCGACGCTCTGGTCGAGCAGGGTCATCCGTTCCTTAACGAGGCGCTCGGTGCGGGCGAGGCCGAGCCGGCACTGGTTGGCGAGGAGCTCACCGACCGTGCGGACGCGGCGACTGCCGAGGTGATCGATGTCGTCGACGAAACCCTCGCCACGCTTCAACTGGATGAGGTAACGGGTCGACTCGACGATGTCCTCGACGTTGACGACCCGGTTGTCGAGGTCCGTCTCCAGGTTGAGCTTCTGGTTGATCTTGTAGCGGCCGACCCGACCGAGGTCGTAGCGCTTCGGATCCTGGAGGAGCCGCTTGAGGAGGGCCCGAGCGTTGGCGGTGGTGGGCGGTTCCCCGGGCCGGAGACGCTTGTAGATATCCTTGAGGGCCTCCTCCTCGTTGCGGGTCGGGTCCTTCTTCAGGCAGCGGACGATGAGGCCGTCATCCGCGGTCGTGTCGATCACGGAGATCGTCTCGAGACCCGCCCTCTCAAAGGAGCGAATGGTCGTCTTGGTCAGCGGCTCGAAGGCGCGGGCGAGAACCACGCCCTGCTCGGCATCGACGATATCCTCGACGAGGATGAGGTTGGAGACGTTCTCCATTTTCAGCCCCTCCTTCACGGAGATGTCCCGCAGGTCGTAGAAGAGGTTGAGGATCTCGTGGTCGGACCCGTAGCCCATCGCCCGGAGCAGGGTGGTGATGAGGAACTTGCGGCGGCGGCGGCGGCGGTCGAGGTAGACGTAGAGCAGGTCGTTCTGGTCGAACTGCGCTTCCAGCCAGGTACCCCGGTCCGGGATGATGCGGAAGGAGTGGAGCATCTTCCCACTGGTGTGGGCGGTCTCCTCGAAGCAGAGTCCGGGGGAGCGATGCAACTGGGAGACAATGACCCGCTCGGCCCCGTTGATGATGAAGCTGCCCCGGGTGGTGATCATGGGCAGCTCACCCATGTAGATTTCCTCCTCCTTGATCTGCTCCTCCTCGCGGAGGGAGAACTTGACGTAGAGACCGACGGAGTAAGTCACCCCGTCCCGGAGGCACTCGATCTCCGTGTTCTTCGGCTCGGTCAACCGGTAGCTGCTGAAGTCGAGCACACAGCGGCCGTCGTAGCTCTCGATCGGAAAGATATCCCGGAACACGGACTGCAACCCGGCATTCTCGCGCTTGCCGGGGGCCACCTCCAGTTGGAGAAACTCCCGGAAGGAGTCGATCTGGTTCTGGATCAGGTTGGGAGGCTGGATGACCTCCTTGAGGCTGCCGAAGTTAATGCGTTCTGACATGGTCGCGTTTCCTGGGATGGGCGGGGGGACGGGGATGAACGGGCGTTCTCAGGGAAGCAGGAAAACCGCACGGGCCGGGGCCCGCGCGGTCTCGCCGAGTGAATCCTGCGAAAAGAGAGCTTCGATTGTTACTTGAGCTCGACCTTGGCGCCGGCCTCTTCGAGCTTCTTCTTGGTTTCCTCGGCGTCGTCCTTGCTCGTGGCTTCCTTGACCGGCTTCGGCACGCCCTCGACGAGCTCCTTGGCCTCCTTCAGGCCGAGCCCGGTGATGCTGCGGACCTCCTTGATGACGCCGATCTTGTTGGAGCCGAAGTCGGTAAGGACGACGTCAAACTCGTCCTTTTCCTCCTCTTCCGCGGCGGCCTCGCCACCGGCCGGAGCGGCTCCGGCGGCTACGGCCACGGGAGCAGCGGCGCTGACGCCCCACTTCTCCTCGAGCTCCTTGACCAGTCCGGCGATCTCCAGCACGGGCTGGGCGGAAAGCCACTCGATTACTTGTTCTTTGGTGATGTCTGCCATGATGACCTCCTGAGGAGACGGTCACCGCTGGGGTGGTTTCAAGGGCCTCGGGCCCTCCGTCGCCTTCACTCTCGGTGATTCAGCTTGGATGTGGTTGTTCGGGTTGGCGGGGAAGGAGAAGACTCCACCCCCAAAAGGTACGCGGTCGGGGCCGGGAGCTCAGGAAGCGTCGTCGACCCTTGCCTGGAGGACCTGGACCATGTCGCGGGGGACCGCGGAGAGGACCTGGACGACCCCGGTGGCCGGCTGTTGCAGAAGGGAGAGCAGCTGGGCGCGCAATTCATCGAGCCCGGGCAGTTCCGCCAATTCGAGCAATTGCTCGCGGGTGAGGGCCTGGTCGCCGACGACGCCGGCCTTCAGGTCCACCTTCTCCTTGTCCTTGAAGAACTTCTTGAGGATCTTGGTCACCCCGGAGGGGTTCTCGCCGCCGAGTACGATCGCGGTGGGGCCGTTCAGCCACTCGCGCATGTCCGGCTGCTCGCGCCGCTGCAGGGCGAGGTTGAGGACGCTGTTCTTGACGACGTGGAACTCGGCGTTCTCCGCGGCGAGGGACTGGCGCAACTGCTCGGTCTCCTCGACGTTGATTCGCTCGTAGTTCGTGAGGATGACGTAGTCGGACTTGCCGAGGTGCTCATCCACCTCGCGGACGAGAAATTCCTTTTCGGGTCTCATGGCGGCGCTTCTCCGTTCGGGCTCAGAGGGAGTGGTAGAGCTGGGAGCTCAGGGGGATGGAGGGACTCATCGTCGCACTCAGGTGCAGGGACTTCACCAGGCGGCCCCGCAGGTCCTCCGGGCGGGCCCGAGCGAGGGCCTCGAGGGCGGCATGGATGTTCTCGACGAGCTGCTCGCGCTGGAAGGAGCGCTTCCCGACAACGATGGCGAGGTTGCCGGTCTTATCCATCTTGAATTCGACCCGCCCCGCCTTCACCGCGGTGATCGCCTCGGCGAGGTTGTCGGAGACGGTCCCGGTCTTCGGGTTGGGCATGAGCCCGCGCGGGCCGAGGATGCGGGCCGCCTTGCGCACCTCCTTCATGGCGGCGGTGGTGGCCACGGCGACGTCGAAATCGAGCCAGCCTTCCTGGACGCGGGCGAGGAGATCGTCGAGGCCGGCCTCGTCCGCCCCGGCTTCGAGGGCCGACTGCGGATCGTCGGTGAAAGCGATCACCCGGAGAGTCCGGCCCGTCCCGTGCGGCAGGCTCACGGTGCCGCGCACCATCTGGCTGCTCTGCTTCGGATCGACGAGGAGGCGGGCCTGGAGCTCCACGGTCTCATCGAAACGGGGTGCCGGAAACTGCTGGAGGAGCGCGATGGCCTCCTCGAGTTCCCGGGATTCCGTGCCGGCGGGAGCCTGTTCGGCGGCGGAAAGGTAGCGCTTGCTGCGATGGGCGGTGGTCATGGCGTAACGTGGGGGGAAGCCCTTCAGTCCTCGACCTCGATGCCCATGCTCCGGGCGGTCCCCTCAATGATGCGGGAAGCCGCTTCCGGGCTGGAGGCGTTCAGGTCGTTCTTCTTGATCTCGACAATCTCCTCGATCTGCTTGCGGGTCACCTTGCCCACCTTGTCGCGGTTGGGAACCCCGGAGGCCTTGGCGATGCCCGCGGCCTTCTTGAGGAGGACGGGCGCCGGCGGACTCTTCAGGATGTAGCTGAAGGACTTGTCCGCGTACACGGTGATCACCACCGGCAGGATCGTGCCACTCTGCTCCTTGGTGCGGGCGTTGAAGTCCTTGCAGAAGCCCATGATGTTCACGCCATGAGCCCCGAGGGCGGGACCCACGGGCGGGGCGGGGTTGGCGGCTCCTGCGGGCAGCTGCAAGCGGATTTCTCCTACGATCTTCTTCGACATGATTGCTTACTCGTCCTCGACGCGCTCCACCTGGTCGTACTCGAGCTCCACCGGCGTGAAGCGGCCGAAAATGGAGACGGAAACCTTGAGACGACCGCGCTCGGTGTCGACTTCGTCGATCCGGCCGGTCAGATTGGAGAAGGGCCCTTCGTTGATCTTCACCTCCTCGCCGACAGTGTACTCGATCGCCGGGCGCTCCTTGCCCTCGGCGTCCGAGACCTGCCGCTGGATGCGCTCGATTTCCTCGGGCTTCAGGGGCACGGGGGTCTCGCCCCCGACGAAGTTGAGCACGCCCTGCGCATCCTTCACGAAGTACCATGCCCGCTGGTCGAGGTTGCCGTCGTCGTCGTACAGGCGCATGCGCACGAAGATGTAGCCCGGGTAAAACTTCTTCGTCTTCTGGGTGCGCTTGCCGCCCTTGAACTCGCTGACCGTCTCCGTGGGCATGAGCACCTCGGAGATCCGGTCGCTCATTTCCTCGACCTCGATGAACTTATCGAGGTAGGTCTTCGCCTTCTGCTCCTGGTTGGACAGGGTTTGCACGGCGTACCAGCGATGCCCTGTCAGCGAAGTTTCCGCAGTCATGGAATTCCCGTTCGTGGCTGGGCTGCTCATTCCGCGGGGCGGACCCATTCCGTGACGAGTTCGATGCTGTTCAGCAGGAAGAAGTCGGACGCCCCGATGAAGGTCCCGAGAATCGCAATCCCAATCAAGACGACGATCGTGTAATCGCGCAGCTCCCGCCGAGTCGGCCAGGAGGCTTTCTTCAGCTCGATGAGGGTCTCGCGCCAGAAGGTGCGGATTTTACGAAAGGGATTCTTCATGATCGGAGAGGTTCCGGGGACTGGCGGGAGAAGAGGGACTCGAACCCCCAGCCTACGGTTTTGGAGACCGTTGCTCTTCCAGTTGAGCTATTCTCCCCCAAAGTCCGGCGAGAGTCACGGTCGCCGGTGGAGACCAGCGGACCCGGTGACTGCGCCCGGTCGCTTATTCCTCGACCTCCGCGATGCGTCCGGCGCCGATGGTGCGGCCCCCTTCGCGGATGGCGAAGCGCTGGCCCTGCTCCATGGCGATCGGCTTCTGGAGGTCGATGATGATGCTGAGGTTGTCCCCCGGCATGACCATCTCGACGTCCTCGGGGAGATCGATGATCCCGGTGACATCGGCCGTACCCATGAAGAACTGGGGACGGTACCCCTTGAAGAAGGGGGTGCTACGTCCGCCCTCGTCCTTGCCGAGCACGTAGATTTCCGCCTTGGCCCGGTGGTGCGGGGTGATGCTGCCCGGCTTGGCAATGACCTGGCCGCGCTCGATGGCATCCTTCTCCACCCCGCGGAGCAACAGCCCGACATTGTCGCCGGCCTGGCCGGAGTCGAGGGTCTTGCGGAACATTTCCACACCCGTGACGACCGACTTGCCCTCCTTCTCCATGCCGACAATGGCCACTTCCTGGCCGACCTTGATCTGGCCGCGCTCGATCCGGCCGGTGGCGACCGTACCCCGCCCGGTGATGGAGAAGACATCCTCCACCGACATCAGGAAGGGCTTGTCGATGGCGCGTTCCGGCTCGGGGATGTCGGTGTCGAGAGCGTCGAGGAGGTTCTGGATGGCCGCCTTGCCCTCGTCCTTGCCCTCGAGGGCGGCAAGGGCGGAGCCCCTGACGATCGTGATGTTGTCCCCGTCGAACTCGTACTTGGAAAGGATTTCGCGTACTTCCATCTCCACCAGTTCGACCAGCTCCTCGTCGTCCATGAGGTCGACCTTGTTGAGGAAGACCACAATGTTCGGCACCCCCACCTGGCGGGCGAGCAGGATGTGCTCGCGGGTCTGCGGCTTGGGGCCGTCCGCGGCGCTCACCACGAGGATCGCCCCGTCCATCTGGGCCGCCCCGGTGATCATGTTCTTGACGAAATCAGCGTGGCCCGGGCAGTCCACGTGGGCGTAGTGGCGCTTGTCCGACTCGTACTCCACGTGGGAGACGGCAATCGTGACGATCTTGGAGTCATCGCGGACCGTGCCGCCCTTCGCGATGTCCGAGTAGCTCTTCACTTCCGCCATGCCTTTCTCCGACTGCGTCTGGAGGATCGCAGCGGTGAGCGTGGTCTTGCCGTGGTCGACGTGACCGATCGTGCCCACGTTCAGGTGCGGCTTCGTGCGTTCGAATGATTCCTTGGCCATGTGCTGGTTTTCGTGCTTGTTGTTGCGTTGAGTCGGAGGATAAAGATGGAGCCCTCGAGCGGATTCGAACCGCCGACCTCGTCCTTACCAAGGACGCGCTCTGCCGACTGAGCTACAAGGGCGGAGGAGAAATCTAGAAGGTGGTGGGAACGGGTGCGCGGAGGAGCCAATGGTTGACAGGCGAAAGCGGTGGAGAATGAGTATTTTCCCGCCCACCGTCAACCCCCCTTTCCGTAAATTTTCCCATGGCTGAGTCCCCACCCGAAAAGATCGTCAAGATTGGCGAGGAAATCGCGATCCTCTGGCCCGACAAAACGGAAAGTTACTTTCCTCCAGAGTTCCTCCGCCGGCATTCCCCGAGCGCCTCCAACCAGGGCGAGGTGGACATTCTCGGGCAGCGGCACGGGGGGGACGGGCCCAAGTTCTTCGCCGGGGTCCGCGTGATCAGCTGGGAAAGGGTGGGCAACTACGCCGTCGCCTTCCACTTCTCGGACGGGCACGCCACCGGGATCTACAGCTGGTCCTATCTCCGGCAGCTTCAGCAGGAGCGGCAGCGGGAGGAGGATTCCGGGACGGCGGATCCCTCAGGCCCCGAGGACTAGCCCGCCGGCGAGGAGGAGGCCGTAGCCGAGGAGGGAGCGGGCCGCGGCCGCGAGGAAGCGGCCGTAGGCGGCCCGGTCGTGCTCGCCGGGCAATGCGCGCAGCAACCGCACCAGCGGGACCAGGCCGACCAGGCTGACGAGCGTCCACGGGCGGCCCCCGGCGCCCGCCCACCAGACGACGAGGAGGACCGCTCCGGCGAGGCTGGCCCCGAGGAGGGCAAAGGAGACCCACCGGCCCAAGCGAACCGCGAGGGTGCGCTTGCCGGTCCGCCGGTCGTTGGGGAGGTCCCGGTCGTTGTTGATGACCAGGAGGTTGTTGACCAACAACCCGATGACCACCCCCGTTGCCCAGACCCCGCGGGGAAAGCTTCCCACCTGGACATAGGCCGTCACCCCCACCGCGACCAACCCGAAGAAGAGGACCACAAAAACGTCCCCGAGCCCACGGTAGCCGAGGGCAAGGGGCCGGGCCGTGTAGGCGACCGCGGCGACCACGCTGGCCAGCCCCACCCCCAGCAACCACCAGCCGCCCCAGACCAGCAGGGAAAGCCCGAGGAGGAAGGCGCCGGCGAGAACCCCGTAGGCGGCCCGGCGCATCATCTCCGGGCGAACCTGACCACTCGCCACCGCCCGCCGCGGTCCCGTTCGCTTCTCGTCGTCCGCCCCCTGGACCGCGTCGTAGTAATCGTTGGCGTAATTCGTGCCGACCTGCACGAGCAGGGCGAAGAGCGCACAGAGCAGGGCGGGCAGCGGCCGGAAACCGCCCGCCTCGGCCGCCACCGCCGAGCCCACCACCACCGGCACCAATGCTGCCGGCAAGGTGCGGGGACGAGCCGCCTCCCACCAGAGGGCGGGGCCGCTCATGCGGGGAAGCAGGGCCGGCCCCTGCGCGGAGACGACCCGGCCGGCGCCCACCACGGGCGGACGCGGGCGGGTCCCGGTCCCGGGCGGGAAAGGAAACGGAGTTGCGGCTGCGCCATCCCCGCCGAATGTTGGGCGGCGAATGGAGGAACGCGAGGGAAAGAAAACACCGGGGGAACTCTACCGGGAGTCCCTCCTCGCCCTGTACCGGCAACCGCTGGGGGGAGGTCCCCTCCCCCCCGGTCGGCAGTGGACGGAGGCGTCCAACCGCACCTGCGGCGACCGCGTCCGCTTCGCCGTGGAAAAGGAGGGGGAAACCATTGTCCGGTGCTGGCAGGAGACCGCCGGTTGCGCCGTCACCACGGCGACGGCCTCCCTGCTGGTGCGGGCCCTCCCGGGGCGCTCGGTTCCGGCGGTGCGGGAGCTTTTCCGGGAGATCCGCGGGTCCCTCGGGTCCGGCGGCGAGCCCGCGGGGGAGGCCTTGCCCCCTGAGGTGGCCGAACTCGAGGCGGTCCGGCAGCTGCCCAGCCGCCGGGAATGCGTGCGGACCGCGTTGCGGGCGGCGGAGCGAGCCCTCGCGGAGGCAGCACCATGAGCGGTTGTGGTTCCTGTTGCTCCTCTCCGGCTGCCGGGGCCAGCGCCCCCCGGGAGGAGGACCGCTTCTTCTGGCTCCGGCTGGGGATCGCCCTTGTCCTCGCCGGACAAAGCATGGTCTTCGGCCTCGCCATCAACGTGGCCAGCCCCACCCCCGGCTCCCCCAGCTATTTCTGGCTCCACCTCGCCCTGTTCGCCTCCGCCGTGGTGGCCATCGGGCTCCTCGGTCCCCGGCTGGCCCGGGAATCGTGGGCGGCTCTCCGGCGGGGCCGGATCACCGTGGAAGCCCTCTTTGTGACCAGTTGTCTCGGGGCCCTCGTGGGCTCATTGGTGGCGACCTTCACTGGGGAAGGGGCCGTCTACTACGAGGTGGTGGCCATCGTCCTCGTGGTCTACGCGGTCGGCAAGAAGATCGGGGACAGCTCCCGCCGGAGGGTCCTCGCGGAAATCAGCCAGTACCGGCAGTCCCTTGAGCGCGCCCGATTCGTCGAGGCCGATGGCACCTGGCGGGAAGTACCGCTGGCCGAGCTCCCCCCGCGAGCCCTCATCCGGGTGGAGCCCGGGGAGGTCGTTCCGGTCGACGGGATTGTCGAGCAGGGCACTTCCTCCGTGCAGCAGGCCCAGCTCACCGGCGAGCCCACCCCTGTGTACAGCCGCCCCGGCTCGGAGGTGCACGCCGGCTCCTCGGTCCTCGACGGCAGCCTCCTCCTCCGCATGACCCATGGGGAGGGAGAGCGCCGCATCGACACCATCCTCTCCTGGGTCGAGCAAGCCCGCGAGCGTCCCTCCCGCCTGCAGAACTGGGCCGACCAGACCATCGGCTGGTTCTTCCCGGTGGTCGCTACCGTCGCTGCGTTCACCCTCGTCGGCTGGCTCCTTGCCGGATCCGGCTGGGCCCGGGCCCTCTTTAACTCCATGGCCGTCCTCCTCGTCGCCTGCCCCTGCGCCCTCGGCCTGGCCACCCCGATTGCCGTCTGGAAGGGGCTCTTCCGCCTCGCCTCGCACGGCCTCCTCTGCCGGCACGGCGAGGTCATGGACGCCCTTGCCCATACCCGCCGGGTCTTCCTCGACAAGACCGGGACACTCACCGACACCGCCCTTGTCGTGAAGGACTTCGAAGTCCTCACCAACGGCACCGGTCCGGATCCCGAACGCCTGCGCGCGTGGGTGGCCGCGGTCGAGGAGGGGCAGGCCCACCCGGCGGCCCGGGCCCTCGCCGCCCTCGAGGAGAACCCCGGCGTCGAAGTCCTCCGGCGGGAACTGGTCCCCGGCGAGGGAATCCGCGGCTGGATCCGCACCGAAGAGGGGGAACGCGAGCTGGCCATCGGGAGCGCCCGGCTCGGCGGCGGGCGGGAAGCCGCGGCCGGCACCGCCCCGAGCCCCGATGGAAAGTCCCTGGCCATTGCCCTCGACGGGGAACCGGTAGCCCGTGCCCGGGTGGAGGAGATTCTCCGGCAGGGTGCCACCGAGACCCTGCGGGGCCTCGCCGAGAGGGGCATCGCCGTGAGCATCCTCTCCGGGGACCCCGAGCCGCAGTGGACCTCGATCGGCGAGGTCGCCGTGGAGGCTGGCCGGAGCCCGGAGGAAAAGCGGAGGGCCGTGGTCGATGCGGTGGGGGCCGGCGAGGAACCCCTCTTCGTGGGGGACGGCATCAACGATACCCCCGCGATGGCCGGAGGAGCCGCCTCCGTCGCGGTGGACGCGGGCACCTCGCTGACCCGGGCGACGGCCGACGCCGTCCTCCTCCAGAACGATCTCGGCCGCCTCCTCGACGGCGTCGATCTCGCCCGGCGCGTCCACGCCGGGGTCCGCGGGAACATCCGCTTCGCCGTTCTCTACAACCTTATCGGGATCACCCTCGCCGCCGCCGGGATCCTCCATCCCATCGTGGCCGCCCTGCTCATGCTCTTCTCCAGCGCCACCGTTTCCGTCCGGGCCCTCCTCAGCGCGGAGTTGCCCGGGTGGAAGAGGAACCCTTCCTGAGGGCACCCACGGAAGGCCCGAACGCATGCGGATTGCCCTCGTCACCGAGACCTTTCCGCCCGAGATCAATGGGGTCGCCATGACCCTCGAGCGGCTCGCGCTCGCCATGGGCGAGGCGGGCCACTCCGTGGAGGTCGTCCGGCCCCGCCAGCGGAACGCGCCCGGCCCGGAGCGACCCTCCTACCGCGAGGTGGAGGTGGGGGCCGTGTCCCTGCCCGGCTACGAGGAACTCAACCTCGGTCTCCCCGTGGCCACCCGGCTCTACCACCACTGGGGCCGGCAGCGGCCCGACGTGGTCTACCTCGCCACGGAGGGACCGCTCGGGGCGGCGGCCCTCGCCGTCTGCCATGCCCGGGGAGTCCTGCCCGTCTCGGGTTTCCACACCAACTTCCAGGAGTACGTCCGGCACTATCAGCTGCGCTGGCTGGAGCTGCTCATGCGCACCTACCTCCGCTTCCTGCACAACTCCACCCTCCGCACCTTTGGACCCTCCGCCGACCTGCTCCGCCGACTCCGCCGGGAGGGATTCCACCGGCTTCGCCTCCTCGAACGCGGCGTGGACACCCGCCTCTTCCGGCCCGACCGGCGGCGTGCCGACCTCCGCCGGGATTGGGGAGCCGGCGCGGAGGCGCCGGTCTTTCTCTACGTGGGACGGCTCGCCGCGGAAAAGAATATCGGCCTGCTCGCCGGTCTCTGGCCGGAGATCCGGGCCACCCGGCCGGACGCCCACCTCGTCCTCGTGGGAGACGGCCCCCTGCGACCCGAGCTGGAGAACCGCCTCCCGGAGGCGCGCTTCACTGGCACGCGGAACGGCGAAGACCTCGCCAGCCACTACGCCTCCGCCGATTACTTCCTCTTCCCCAGCCTCACCGAGACCTACGGCAATGTCGTCGCCGAGGCGATGGCCAGCGGCCTCGGGGTCCTCGCCTACCGCTACGCGGCCGCCGCCCAACTCATCGAGGACGGCGGCAACGGCTGGACCGTGCCGCCCGGAGACGCCGCCACCTTCCGGGAGCGGGCGCTCGCCCTGGCCGGCCTCCCTCCGGCCCGGGTCCAGGCCCTCCGCGCGGCTGCCCGGGCAACCGCGCTCTCCCGCTCCTGGGAGGGGGTCTTCCGCCGCTTCGAGGGGGAACTGCAGGCGGCGGTGGCGGAACGCCGTGCCGAGGCCGGCCAACAAGCCTGAAGCTCTCGTCTCACCTTCCCATTTGCGTTCACTTTCCCCAGCCACCACCCTTGCCCCATGAAGATGCGAATGCTGCCTGCCTCCCTTGGCCGATCCCTCGTCGCCCTCCCGACCCTCCTCCTCGGATCCCTTGCCCTCCATGCCCAGGAGGAAGAGAGCCCGGGCTGGCCGGCGCCCGACCTGACCCTCGACCCCTCGCCGCTCGGTGAGTTCGCCGACGGCCAGCGGGTCAGCTACGCGGGCATGCTCGAGGAGGCGACCCCCTCCGTGGTCGGGGTCGTCACCCGGCAGGTCATCGAGCCGGGCGAGTCCGGCCCACCGCAAAGCCTCGAGGAGATGCTCCGCCGCTTCTACGGGATGCCGGACAACGGCAACGGCGAGAATGGGAACGGGCCGGATTTCGAGCGGCGCATTCCCGGGGGGATGGGTTCGGGCGTGATCGTGTCGCCCCAGGGCTACATCCTCACGAACAACCACGTCGTGCGCTTCCGCAATTCCGATGAGGTGGCCGACGAGATTCTCGTGCAGCTCAGTGACGGCCGGGAGATCGAGGCCCGGCTGGTCGGGGCGGACGAGAAGACGGACATCGCCGTCCTCAAGGTGGATGTGGACGAGCCCCTCTCGGCCCTTCCCCTCGGCAACAGCGACGACCTCCGCGTGGGCGACGTCTGCTTCGCGATCGGCAACCCTCTGCGGGTGGGACTCACCGTGACCAAGGGCATCGTCTCCGCCACCGGCCGGACCGATCTCGGCATCCTCGGCATGCAGGGCTACGAGGATTTCATCCAGACGGACGCCTCCATCAACATGGGCAACTCCGGCGGACCCCTCGTGGACGCCAAGGGCCGTCTCATCGGGATCAACACGGCCATCCTCTCCCGGACCGGGGGCAACATCGGCATCGGCTTCGCCATCCCGGTGAACCTCGCCGTCTATGTGATGGAGAATCTCATCGAGTTCGGCACCGTGCCACGCGGATTCCTCGGGGTGGTCCCCGGCAACCTCACCCCTGACCTCGCTGAGGCCTTCGGGCTCGATTCCATCGAGGGCGCCCTCGTCCGGCAGGTGGAGCCGGGCAGCGCGGCCGCCCGCGCCGGCATCGAGCACGGCGATGTCATCCTCTCCGTGGACGACCGGGCCATCGGGTCCGCCCAGGAACTCCGCCTGGCCATCGCCCAGACGCCGCCGGGCGAGACGGTCGATCTAATCATCGTCCGCGACGGGGAAGAGATGACCAAGGAAGTGGTGCTGGGCGACCTGACCGCCGCCATCAACGGGGCTGGCGGGTCCACCGACCGCGCGGACACCGCCGCCGGGCTGGTCGACGCCCTCGAGTTGGAGCCGCTCAGCGAGCGCAACCGCTCGAGTTTCTCCGTGCCCGCGCAGATCGAGGGCCTCCTCATCACCGAGGTGAATTCCTCCAGCCGATTCTCCCAGTACTTCCAGCCGGGAGCGGTCATCAGTGAGATCAACGGGACCGCCGTCCGCTCCGTGGACGATCTGGAGAGCGCCCTCCAAACGGGCCAGAACCTCTTCTACGTCTGGTTCGACGGCGTCTACAACTTCGTCTCCATCCCGCTCGAGTGAGCCCGGGGGCGGACCGCGCGCGCGGCGCCCTTACTCCTGCCGGGTAAGGGTGCCGTACAGCTCCGGCCGCCGGTCAGCGAGGATGCCCCACTCTTCCCGGGCCCGGGCAATCGCGTCCAGGTCGAAGCGGGCCGTGGCCACCCCGGACTCCTCCCGTCCGAGCCCGGCTACAATCCGCCCGCGCTCATCGGCAATGAAGGAACTCCCGTAGAAGGTCACCTCCGCCTCCGCGCCGCGCTCCGTGCCGACCCGGTTGCTCGCCAGCACCGGCACGAGGTTGCAGGCGGCGTGCCCGCACATGGCCGCGCGCCAGGCGGGCTGGCTGTCCAGGGAAGCGTCCTCCGGCTCGGACCCGATCGCGCTCGGGTAGAGCAGAATTTCCGCCCCGCCGAGGACGAGGGCCCGGGCCGTCTCCGGGAACCACTGGTCCCAGCAGATGGCCGGCCCGAGCCGGCCGGACCGCGTGGGGAAGGTGTGGAAGCCCGTATCTCCAGGCCGAAAGTAGAAGGTTTCCTCGTAGCCGCGACCGGAGGGGATGTGGGCCTTGCGGTAGATGCCGGCCACGGAGCCATCCGCGTCGAGGAGGGCCAGCGAGTTGTAGAAGGAATCGCCGTCCCGCTCGTAGAGGGAGAGGGGCAGGACCACCCCGAGCTCCGCGGCCAGCCCCCGGAAGTGGGCGACCAGCCCGCTGGAGGCGAGGGGTTCGGCCCGTTCCTGCCAGGAGCGGTCCCGCTCCACGCCGAAGTAGGGACCCTCGAAGAGCTCCGGGAGCAGGATCAGGCCGGCCCCGCGGCCGGCCGCCTCCCGGACCCACGCCTCCGCCCGCTCGACATTTTCCCCGCGGCTCGGGCCGCAGGCCATCTGGACCACCGCGACGGTACAGTCTCGCTCGCTCATGGCGGCACCGTAGCGGGTGCGGACCCCGCCGGGCAAGCGGGAGGAAGGACCCGCCGGCGCCCGGCGCGGCCCATCCTCAATCCCGGCCGACGCGCAGCAGCTCCCTCCACACCCGGCACCGCTCCCGAAGGAAGGCGGCGAGGCCCGGGTCCGGATCCACCCGGTCCGTTCGGCTGGCGGCCGCGCCCAGGGTGGGCCCGGGTGCGGCTCCCCCGGCCACCGCCGCCAGCCGGGCCGCCCCGAGCGGCGCGGCGAGATTGGCCTGCGCGGGCAGGTCGAGCGGGCGGCCGAGCGCGCTGGCGAGAAGCCGCACCCAGAAACGGCTCCGGCTTCCTCCCCCGACCGCGGCAAGCCTCTCCACCGGCACGCCGGCGCTCTCCTGGGCCTCCACCGCCTCGGCCATCTGCAGGACTACCCCCTCGAGCGTGGCGTAGGCGAGGTGGCCGATCCCGGTCGAAGCCCGCAGCCCGCTCATCCGACCGGTGGCACCCGGGTCGTTGTCCGGCGTGCGGATCCCGGAAAGCGCCGGGAGGAAAAGAGGCGCAGCAGCGGCATCGCCCCCCTCCCAGCAAGAGGCGGCCGCCGCCGCCAGCCGGTCGGCCGGGCTCCCGGTGAGCCCGGCGAGCCAGTTCAGCGCGCTCGTACCGTTCATGACCACCCCCATGGACAGCCAGGTGCCCGGCACCGCGTGCGGCACCGTGAGCACCGCCCGCTCCGGGCCCGGGTGAAAGGCTCCGTCCACGAGACAACTCACCGCGGAGGTGCCCAGGGTGAGGACCCCCCGGCCCGGGTGGGCCGCGCCCACCCCGAGGGTGGCCGCGCTGTTGTCGCCGGCCCCGGCCGCCACCGGCACTCCGGCGGGCATTCCCCAGCGCCGGGCCCACTCCGGGCGCAAGCCCCCCACCGTCCCCGCGGAGGCATGGACCTCGGGCAGGCGGTCCTCCCGCCACCCGGCCGCGGCGATCAACTCCGGATCCCAGCGACCGGTCGCGTTGTCGAGAAACTGGGTACCCCCGGCATCGCTCGGGTCAGTCGACCGCTCCCCGGTGAGAAAGAGGACGAGGTAGTCCTTGGGCAGGAGCAACCAGCGCGCCCGGTCGAGCACGGCCGCTTCGTGCCGCCGCAGCCAGAGCAACTTGGAGGCGGGGAATCCTGGGTCCGGCCGCCCGTTCGTGCGGCGGCCGATGTCCGGCACACGCTCCTCGAGCTCCGCGGACTCGCGCACCGCCCGCTGGTCGTTCCAGAGCAGGGCCGGACGCACCGGACGGTCCCGCCCGTCGAGAAGGACAAGGCCGAGCATCTGCCCGGAACACGCGATGCCCCGGATCCTCCCGAGGGCCTCCCCGTGGGAGGCGGCGAGAGCGTCGAGGGCCGCCTCGAGCGCTGCCGTCCACGCCCGGGGATCCTGCTCGCTCGCCCCCACGGCGGGCACGGACACCTCCAGGGGGGTCTCCGCGCTGCCGAGAATCTCGTCGCCGGGACCGCGCAGGAGGACCTTGATTCCGGAAGTCCCGAGGTCGATGCCGAGGTCGACACTCACCCGCCAGCCGCCGCACGGGCCAGTACCGCCCGGGCCGTGTCTTCGTCCGTGACGAGGGTATTCACCATCCCGGTGGACAGGAGGCCCGCCAGCACGGGTATCTTGTGCGCACCGCCCGCCGCGAGAATGACATCGTCGATCCGGCGGAGATCCTCGAAACTGAGCCCGACCACTTGTTCATTGATCGGGTGGTCGATCCGCTCGCCATCCTCGTCGATCACGTTGCCGAGAAAATCGCCGACTCCACCCCGCCGGCGGAGTTCCTCCTCGGTCACTCCCGGGGGGAGACCGTCCCGCACAAGGATGGACTGGTCGGACAGGTCCCCGGCGGCCACGGCCATCGCCTCGACTGAGCGCACCTTCTCGAGGTGATCCCGGAAGACGGCCAGCTCCATGATGGTCGCCCGCGACTCGGCATTCCCCGCGTAGAGCGGAGCCGTAAAGTAACTGTGGCTGGCCCCGAAGAGGTCGGCGAGCCGCCGGGTGATCTCGAAGCTGTTGAGGTCCGACCCGCGGGAAAGGCCCCCCATCACCGAGACTACCTCCTGGTCGGGACGCTTCGACGGAATCACGAAGCGGGTGGCGAGGTTGAGGGTGTTGCCCCAACCCATCCCGAAAAGGCGCACCTCCGGGTCGGCAAGCCGTTCGGAGAGAAACTGTCCGAGCGCTGAACCCACCATCGTCTGGACCCGGTCAGGCGATTCCGGGCTGGGGGCCACGTAGGCCCGGCGCAGGCCAAAGCGCTCCCGGAGCGCGGCTTCCGCGTCCGCGCAGGAGGCGTAGCGGGTGTTGAAGCTGATCCGGACCATCCCGCGGCGCCAGGCCTCGGCGATCGACTTGTTCACCCGCAGGCGGGTCACCTTCAGCTTGGAGGCCACCTCACTCTGGGTCAGCCCCTCCACGTGGTAGGCCCAGGCGACCTGG
Organism: uncultured Opitutia bacterium; assembly: GCA_913056175.1. Taxonomy (GTDB): domain Bacteria; phylum Verrucomicrobiota; class Verrucomicrobiia; order Opitutales; family Puniceicoccaceae; genus CAJXLM01. Next base: position 29,451 of record CAJXLM010000003.1, read on the forward strand.
GCAAGAAAGCGTTCCTCCGCATCGACGGTCGCCGTCGCCGATTTGGAAACCCGGCTCATGATCCCTACTTCACCGCCCCCATCGTAAGACCGCGGACGAGTTGCTTGGAGGCGATCAGTGCGAAAATGATCACGGGAATGACGATGAGGGTCGAGGTCGCCATGATTTTCCCGTAGGGCAGGTTGTAGCCCTCCATGAAGCTGACGGCCATCGCCGGGGCGGTCTTCGCGTCGTTCCGGGTAAGCACGATCGCATACAGCAACTCATTCCACGAGAAGATAAAGGAAAAAATCGCGCTGACCGCGACTCCCGGCATGGCCAGGGGCAGGCAGATCGACCGGAAGATCCGGAAGGGGGAGGCCCCCTCGAGGACGGCCGCCTCGTCCAGCTCCCGGGGAATCGAACGGAACTGGTCGGTACAGATCCAGATGACAATGGGCAGGTTGAACGTCAGGTAGATGAGGATCAGCGAGATCCGCGTGTCGAGCAGCCCGAGCGAGCGGGCGATGAGGAAGAGGGGGAGAGCCAGGACGATGGGCGAGACCATCCGGTTCGTGATGAACCAGAACCAGAGATGCTTCTTCCCCCGGAACTCGAAGCGGGCCAGGGCGAAGGCCGCCGGGGTTCCCAGCCCGAGGGCGAGAATCGTCGTCCCCACCGCCACGATCAGGGAGTTGATCATGGTGAAGCCGACCCCATCCTCGAAGAGGACTTCCCGATAATTCTCCAAGGTCGGCTGAAAAATCCAGACCGGCGGGGACTCGAGGGCGACGACCTGGGTCTTCAGGCTGGTCGTCACCATCCAGTAGAAGGGAAAGACGCAGAAAAGGAGAATGGCGAGCAGGAGGAGGATTTGTCCCCCCAGGGATCGCTTCGGTCCGACGGTACGCCTGGCCATGGGATGAATCGGGGCCCCCGTTACTGCACCTCCCGGTAGAAGAACCGGATGTACAGCTGGCTGAGGACAATGGTGAGGATGAGGAGAAGGATGGCCTGCGCGGAGGCGAGGCCCTGGTCGAAGGCCCGGAAACCGGTCCGCTCGATGAGCAGGGAGATGAACTCGGTAGCCGCTCCCGGCCCACCCCGCGTGAGGGTGAAGACCATGTCGAAGAGCTTGAGCGTGTCCGCGGTGCGCAGGATGAGCACCGCCACGAGACCGGGCACGAGGAAGGGCAACTGCACGTGCCGGAGGATGCGCCACCACTTGCGGGTCTCCAGCCGGGCCGCCTCCTCGATCTCCCCGGGCACGGTGGTCAGCCCGGCCAGCAGCACGAGGGCGACGAAGGGCGTCCACTGCCAGACGTCCCAGAAGATTACGGTAAGAAAGGCGTTCGTCGGGTCCCCGATCCAATTGACCGGCTCCGCTCCGAAGAAGCCGAAGAACTGGTTCACCACCCCGTATTTGATGTTGAACATCACCTGCCCGAGCAAACCGACCACCGCGTAGGTGGTCGCCATGGGGAGGACGAGACTCAACCGGGTGAGGGTGCGCAGAAAACCGACCCCGGGCTGGTGAAGCAGGAGCGCGATCACCAGCCCGAAGCCGATCTGCAGGGGGAGGACGATCCCGAGGAGGAGAAGGGTCCTCCCGAGGGCGTCCCAGAAGGCGTCGCTGGTCAGTACGCTGGCGTAGTTCGCCAGCCCGATGAACTCGACGTCCTTGAGGTCAATCAGATTGAAGTAGTGGAGGGAGGTCCACACCGCGTAGACGAGCGGGGCGATCCCGATCACCGCGAGGGCGAGGACGGCGGGGCCCAGAAAGGCCCAGACAATCCGGGGGGAAGTGCGCCGGTTCACGCGTCGACCTGCGGTGTGGACCCGATTCCCGAGAGAGCCGCCGTCCTACTGGGCCAGCGGCTTCTCGCCGTCGTAGTAGCCGGCTTTTTCGAGGACGGCCTCCATCTCTTCGCCGATCCGGTTGGCCCCTTCCTCCACGGTGAGCTCCCCGAGCATGATCCGGGTCCCGTGGACCTGGACGATCTCGGAGATCTCCGGCCACTCGGCGAAGCGGGGGCGGAACTCCGGCACGCCTTCCTGCCAGCTCTCCACGAGCGCCGGGACGAAGGTGTACTCCTCGGCCACACCGGGCTCCTCGTAGACCGCCTCAATGGCCGGAACGCCCCCGCGGTCGAGGTACTCGCGGGCATTCTCTTCCCCGGTGATCCACTGGATGAAGAGCCAGGCGGCTGCCTGCTCCTTCTCGGAGGCCTGGCTCGTCACGGCCAGGGAGAATCCGCCGAGGGCCGGCTTGCGCCCGGCCGGTCCCGCCGGCTCCGGCGCCACCGCCAGACAGTCCGCGATCTTCGAGGTCTCCGGATTCGCCAGCGAGGAGTAGAAGGCCGACCACTCCGTGATCATGGCCACGTCTCCCTGCGCCAGTCCGTTCACCGTTTCCGCGTGGTCGTAGGAGACAATCCCGTCGGGCATGTATTCCATAAGGTCCTGCCGGAACTCCAGGCCCCGCAGGGAACCCTCCGAGTCGAGGTTCGAGCGGAAGTTCTCGTCGAGGAAGGAACCCCCGAACGGCCAGATCATCCGTGCGAAACTGTCCGCGCTCTGGGTCTCGTTGCGCTTCGACTGCAGGGCGAAGGCGTGTTGGCCGTCCCCGGTGAGGGCCGGCGCGTAGACCTCCAGAAGCTCGGTCCAGGTCTCCGGCGGACCGTCGAAGCCGGCCTCCTCGAGCATGCACTCATTGTAGAAGAGCAGGCCGCTGTAGTTGTCGAAGGGGATGCCGTAGGTGACCCCGTTCCAACTCCCGAAGGCGTCCACGAGCAGCGGGAAGAAGTCGTCCAGCTGGAAGTTCGGGTTGTGCAGCGCCGGGTCGTCCATGAACTTCGACACCGGCTCGATCCAGCCGTTCTCCGCGTAGTTCCCGATCCAGACGAGGTCGATCAGCGCGATGTCCAGATCGCCCCCCGCGACAAAGTCCCGGACCTGCTGGCCAAGGGCGTTCTCGTAGGGAACCTCGGTGATGTTGATGTTGATGCCGGTCTTCTCCTCGAATTCGGGAATCATCTGCTTGGCCGCCTCGTAGCCGGGGCGGAGGAGGAAGATGACATCCACGGTGGTCCCGGAGTAAGGCTGCGCCGCCTCCTCGAGGGACCATGCCTCGGCACGGGGGGCCAGGCCGAGGGTGAGGGCGCCCGCGAGCACAGCCGCGGCCACCGAACGATACGTTCGTTTTCTCATGGTGATCAGTTGGGTTGAGGTAATGGTTGGGGGAACAAGTTCGCCGGTCGGTCGAAGGTTCAACCTTGACATGCGAATGTTCGATCGCAGATACAAAAGTTGTTTCCTCCGGCGTCAACCCTTTTCCGCCTCCCTTCCTTTCCCGCCCCACCCCGATCCCCGACCCGACGGAGCCATGGCCGAAGTAACCCTTACCTCAATCGACAAGCACTACGGCGACTTCCAGGCGCTGAAGGAGGTCAGCCTGGCCGTCCCGGACGGCTCCTTCACGGTTTTCGTGGGGCCCTCCGGCTGCGGCAAGTCCACCCTCCTGCGGGCCATCGCCGGTCTCGAGGAGATCTCCGCGGGGTCCATCGGGATTGGCGGGCAGGACGTCACCACGGTGCCCCCCTCGGACCGCGGGGTCGGCATGGTCTTCCAGTCCTATGCCCTCTACCCGCACATGACCGTGCGGGAAAACATGGAGTTCGGCCTGAAGATCGGGGGGGAGAAAAGGGAGGTGCGGGAGCAGCGCATCGCCGAGGCGGCCCGCATCCTCCGGCTGGGGGACTACCTCGAGCGCCGTCCCTCCCAACTCTCCGGCGGCCAGCGCCAGCGGGTGGCGATTGGCCGGGCCATCGTCAAGCAGCCACGGGTCTTCCTCTTCGACGAACCCCTCTCCAACCTCGACGCCAAGCTGCGGATCCAGATGCGGGTGGAGCTGGAGGCCCTCCACCACACCCTCGGGGCCACCATGATCTACGTGACCCACGACCAGGTGGAGGCCATGACCATGGCCGACCAGATCGTCGTGCTCAACGAGGGGGAGATTGAGCAGGTCGGCCCCCCTCTCGAGCTCTACCACCGCCCGGCCACCCGTTTCGTGGCCGACTTCATCGGCGCCCCCAGCATGAATTTCCTCGCGGTGGGGATGACCGGGGGCGTGGCGAGCTACCGCGGAACCCCGCTGGGGGGCACCTGGGAACTCCCCGACGGGGAGTACACCCTCGGGATCCGCCCGGAACACCTCCGCGCCGGTTCCGGAGGGGCGGAGGAGGTCCGGCTGTCCGCGACGGTCCGGGTCGTCGAACAGCTGGGGGGCGAGACCTACCTGCACGCGGAGACCGGCCCCGGGGACAGCCTCGTCGTCCGCACCGAGGGGGATCGGGGCTCGCGGGTCGGGGAGGAGCTCGACCTCGGTCTTCCCCGGGACCGGGTCCACCTGTTCGACCGGTCGGGCGCCCGTGTGGAGGAGGGGGGTGCCTGATGGACACGGCGCCGGCTCCCTTCCCCTCCAGCCGCGAACGGCTCGCCGGGGCCGTCCAGGAATCGGCCACCGTGGCCGAGGTTCGGGTGGGCCGGAACCTGCTCGAGGAGCTGCCCGCCTTCCTCCGCGCGCACGGCGCGGACGGCTCGGTCTGCCTCTTCGCGGACGGCAACACGTGGAAGGCGGCCGGCGAACGCGCGGCCGGGATCCTCGACCGGGCCGGGTGGCAGTGCACACCCTTCATCCTGCCCGGCCGCCCCCGGGTGAGCCCGGACCGGCGCACCGGCGATGAGCTCCGCGCCTTTCTCGCCGGTCGCGAGCACTACCTCGTTGCCGTCGGCTCGGGGGTCCTCAACGACCTCGCCAAGTACGCCGCCTTTCAGCTGGAACGACCCTACGCGGTCATCGCCACGGCGGCCTCCATGGATGGCTACACCTCAGCGGGATCCCCCCTCTCCGAGGACGGCTTCAAGATCACCCTGCCCTGCCGTCCGGCCCGGGCCGTCCTCGGGGATCTCGGCATTCTCGCGGAGGCGCCCGCGGAGATGAATGGCTGGGGCTTCGGCGACCTTGCCGGCAAGCTTCCCGCCGGGGCCGACTGGATCCTCGCGGACGGTCTCGGAGTCGAGGCGGTCGACCCGATCGCCTGGGCCCTCGTGCAGGAGGACCTTCCCCGGCAACTCTCCCGGCCCGCCGCGTTGGCCACGGGCGATCCGGAGGCCGTCGGGGAACTCTTCTGCGGGCTCAACCTCGTCGGGCTGGCCATGGAAAGGCACGGCAGCTCCCGCCCCGCCTCCGGTGCCGACCACCAGATCGCCCACCTCTGGGAAATGGAAGGTCTCTCCCTCGGTGGGGAAAAGGTCAGCCACGGGGCCTGTGTTTCCGTGGCCACCGTGGCCATGCTCCGGCTCTACCGGTGGTGGCTCGCCCGGGATCCGCGAGAGGCCCCCCCCACGGAGAGAACCACTCCCCCGGCCTCCGCGGAGAGCGAATTCGCCCTCCTGCGCTCCCTCCTTCCCCACCCGACCATTGCCGCCCGTGCCGAGCGGGAATTCACCCCCAAGCTACTCTCCCCCGGGCAGCGGGAGGAACGGCTCACCCTCCTCCGGCGGGAGGGGGCCGCCCTGCAGGGTCGGGTCGCCGACCACCTCGACCGCATCGCCGACCTCCCCGACCGCCTCGCCCGGGCCGGCGCCCCGATTCGTCCCGACCAGATTGGCATCGACGGCGAGCGTCTCCGGCGCTCCGCGCGGGCGGCCCGCTTCCTCCGCTCCCGCTATACCCTCCTCGACCTTCTCGCCGAGACGGGCCAGCTGGACCGGGCCATCGACGAATCCCTCGGCGACGATTAGCCCTCCCCCATGGAACTCTTCCGCCAGCATCCCGGGCCCATCGACACGGCCACCGCCTTTGCCGGCTATGAGGTCGCCCGGCACCGCCTGCCCGCCGCCGTCTCTCCCGCCTCCACCGGGCGGGCCCGCCACCTCGGCGACCTCGTCGACCGCTACGACGCCTTCCTCCTCGACGGCTACGGTGTCCTCAACCGGGGGGACCAGCCGGTCCCCGGTGCCGTCGAACGACTTGCCCAGTTGCGTGCCGCCGGCCGGAAGATTGTCGTCCTCACCAACGGGGCGACGCCCACCGCGGAGGCCGCCCGGGCCAAGTACCGCGCCCTCGGGTTCGCCTTGGCGCCGGAGGAATTGGTGGCCAGCCGCGAGATTGCCAGCCTGCACCTGCGGGGAATCCTGCCCTCCGGCACCTGGGCCGCCATCGCCGGGGAGGGGGACTCGTTCCCCGATCTCTCCGTCCCCCTCGAGGACCTCCAGAAAAACCCGGGGCTGCTCGCCACCGCCGACGCCTTCCTCTTCCTCTCCAGCGACCGCTGGAACTGGTCCTGGCAGGACCGACTCGTCGAGGCCCTGCGGGCCCGGCCACGGCCGGTGGTCGTCGCCAATCCCGACCTGGTGGCCCCCCGCGAGGACTGGCTCTCCGTGGAGCCGGGGACCTACGCCCACCACCTCGCCGATGAGTGCGGGATCGAGCCCCGCTTTTTCGGCAAGCCCTTCGCCGAGGCCTTCACCATCGCCATGGCCCGCACCGGGATCCCCCCCCACCGTACGGTCATGGTCGGCGACACCCTCCACACGGATGTCCTCGGGGGCACTGCCGCCGGTTGCGACACGGTCCTCGTGGCCGACCATGGACTCTTCGCCGGGCTCGACCCGGAGCCCTTCATCGAGCGCTCCGGCCTCCGCCCCCACTGGATTGTCCCGACGACCTAGGGCCGCTCTTCCGGGGCGGGCGGTGCTGCCGGCCCCGGGGCCTTGCCCACGCCGCCCGGCAGCACCCTGAGCCGGTGCAGCTGTACGCGCACCGGATCACCGGGACGGAGAGGGTGGGTCTCGAGGAAAGCCTTCGGCACGGGAACGGGAAGCACCTCCCCGGCGAGGCGGACCCGCACCCGCGCGGTGGTTGCCCCCGGCTCCTCCAGCGACTCGACCGTCCCGTCCAGCAGGTGGTCCACACTGCTGCGCGCCCCCTCGCCCACGAGGAGGCTCGTTTCCTCCGGCCGGAGGAGGAAGCGTACGGCCTCCCGTCCGCGCACCTCCCCCTCCGGCAGGAGGACCGGGCCCCATTCGGTGAGGAAGGTGGCCTCCCCCCCCGCGGCACCCGCGGCCCGGCGGCGACCCCGGAGCACCACCGCCCCGGAACCTTTCCCGCCCTCGAGCCACCCGGCCATGGCGGCGACGGAACCACTCGCGCGAATCCTCCCGTCTTCCAACAGGAAGATCTCGTCGGCGAGGGCGAGCATCTCCTCCGGGGAATGGCTCACATGGAGCACGGGGATCCGCAGGCTCTCCTGCAAGCCGGCGAGCAGGGGCAGGATCTCGTCCTTGCGGGGCGCATCCAGGGAGGCGAGGGGCTCGTCGAGGAGGAGCAGGTGCGGCCGGGAGGCCAGCGCCCGGGCCATGGCCACGCGCTGCTGCTCGCCGAGCGAGAGCTGCCCGGGAAAACGGTCGAGGAGGGATTCGATCCCGAGGACCGCCAGAACCTGCTCCCGGGGGAGGGCCCAGCCCCCCCTGCCCGCCCGGCGCTCCGCGTAGGCGAGATTCCCCCGCACGCGGAGGTGGGGGAAGAGACTCGGCTCCTGGAAGACGAACCCGACCCGGCGGCGGTGGGGCGGAAGAAAGCGGGACCCGTCCTGCCAGGTCTCCCCTCCCACCTCCACCCTTCCCCGCGCCCCCCTCTCCAATCCGGCGATCGCGCGGAGGAGGGTGGTCTTGCCGCTCCCGGAGGGGCCGAAGAGACCGGAGACCCCCCGCCCCGGGAAGCCGGTGTCCACCTCCAGGCGGAAGCCCGGCCGCTCGAGGACCAGCTGCACCCGCACGCTCATGGCCCCACCCGCTCCCGCCGACCGCGCCCGCCCCAGCCGTAGACCACGAGCAGCAGGAACAGGGAAAGCCCGAGGAGGACGGCCGAGAGGATCCCCGCCTTGCCGTACTCCAGGGTTTCTACGTGGTCATAGATCGCGATGGAGGCCACCCGGGTCTCCCCGGGCAGGTTTCCCCCGATGAGGAGGACGACCCCGAACTCGCCGAGGGTGTGGGCAAAACCGAGAACGGCCGCCGTGAGGAAGCCGCGCCGGGCGAGGGGCACGGCCACGGTGAGAAAGCGGTCCCGGGGACCCGCCCCCAGCGTCGCGGCGACTTCGAGGGGCCGGCCTCCCACCCCGTGAAAGGCGGTCTGCAGGGGTTGCACGACGAAGGGCAGGGAGTAGAGCATCGAACCGATCACGAGGCCCTCGAAGGTGAAGGCGAGGGAGCGGCCGCCGAGGGCCTCCAGCAATCCGCCCACCGGACCCCGCGGGCCGAGAGCCACCAGCAGGTAGAACCCGAGCACCGTGGGGGGGAGGACGAGAGGCAGGGCCACCACCGCTTCCACGAGGAAGCGCCCCCGCCAGGAGGTGCGGGCCAGCCACCAGGCCAAGGGGGTGCCCACAAGGAGGAGAAGGACCACGGTCACGGCGGCCAGCCGCAGCGAGAGGCCAAGGGCGACCCAGTCACCGGACTCGCTCATGGGCCCGCCCCAGAACGGTAACCCCACTCCCGCAAGCGGGCGGCGACCCGCTCGCCGCGGAGGAAACGGAGGAAGTCGGCGGCTGCGGACCGGTCCTCCAGGGCGACCGCCTGTTGCTCGATCGCCGGGTAGGACGCGGCCGGAGGAAGCCAGAGGGATCCCGCCGGCTCCCCTCCCCCGCCCCGTGCGAGAACCTGTGCATAGGCCACGAATCCGAGCTCGGCCGCCCCGCTGTCCACGAGCTGGAAGGCCTGGGCAACATTCTGGCCCCGCACGATCCTTCCGCGCAGCGCTTCCCAAAGACCGCGCCGCTCGAGCAGGGCCCGCGCCGCCGCGCCGTAGGGGGCGAGGGAGGGGTTGGCGAGGGCGAGATAGCGGAAACCGCCCTCCGCGAGGAGGCGCCCCCCGGCGAGATCGAGGCCCTCCCGCGGGCTCCACAGGGCGAGCTGCCCCACGGCATAGGTGAACCGGGAGCCGGCCACGGCGAGGCCCTCTTCCTCAAGGAGGCGCGGGCGCTCCGCGTCCGCCGCCAGGAAGACCCCGTAGGGAGCCCCGTGGCGGATCTGCGCGTAGAGTTGGCCGGTCGATCCATAGCTGGGCACCAGCTCCACCCCTGACTCCCGGGCGTAAAGGGGCAGGAGCGCCTCGAGGGCCGGACGGAAATTGCTGGCCACCGCCACGCGCAACTCCTCCGCCCGGAGGAGCTGCGGCCCGGAGAGGAGGATACCGGCGCACCCGACAAGCACTAGCGCGATCCACCCTCCACTGCCGCAACCTGCCTTCATTGTGGGGTCAGGATGCCTCCGCCCCGCCGCGGGGCCAACCCGGGAGTTGCCGGGACGGCCGGGATCCCGGGGGCGCGGACCTCCCGCGGGGGCCTTCCCCGGCACACTCAGCCGAGCCGCTCCCGGAAGGTGCGGTAGTCAAAGGTGCGGGTCGTCCGGCAGTTGCCGTCCTCCCCGAGGACGGCGATGTCCGGCAGGCGCACGCCGTTGAAAGTGGTGGTCTTTACCATCGTGTAGTGGCCCATGTCCCCGAACAGGAGCCGGTCCCCCACCGCGAGCGGCCGGTCGAAGGAATAGTCCCCGAGGACATCGCCCGCCAGGCAGGTCAGGCCTCCGAGCTGGTAGGTGTAGGCCTTCTCGCCGGGACGCCCGGCCCCGAATACCTCCGGGCGGTAGGGCATCTCGAGGACGTCCGGGAGGTGGGCGGTGGCGGAGGTGTCGAGGATCGCGTAGCGGCCCCCGGGTCCGGCGAGGTCCAGCACGGAGGCCACGAGCACGCCGGTGTTCAGGCCCACGGCCTCCCCGGGCTCAAGATACACGGTCAGGCCGGTCCGCTCGCAAAAGGAACGGACGATCCGCACAAGACGCTCGCGGTCGTAGCCCTCCCGGGTCAGGTGGTGCCCACCCCCGAAATTCACCCAGGAGAGCCGGGGGAACCAGCGGGCAAAGCGGTCCTCAAAGGCCACGAGGGTCCGCTCGAGCGCGTCGGCGTCCTGCTCGCAGAGGGTGTGGAAGTGCAGGCCGCTCACCCCCTCCGGCAAGCCCTCCACGGCCAGCTCGGCCGCCCGCGTGCCGAGGCGGGAGTCCGGCCCACCCGGGTCGTAGAGGGGGGTCTGCCCCTCGGAATGCTCGGGATGCACCCGCAGGCCGAACGCGAGGGCGGGGGACACGCCCTGCGCCCGATCCACCCACCGCCGGGCCTGTCCGGGTGAGTTGAAGACGAGATGGTCGCAGAGACCGGCCATGGCGAGGAGATCCTCCCGCCCGTAGGCGGGGGCGTAGCCGTGCACTTCCCCGCCGATCTCCTCGCGGGCCAGCCGGGCCTCGTGGGGCGAGGATGCGGTGGCCCCGTCCAGCGCGCCCCTGATGGACCCGAGCAACGGGCCGGGCGCGTAGCCCTTCAGGGCGAGGAGGAGTCGGGCCCCGGTTTGCTCGCGAAGACGGCCGAGCAGGGTGAGGTTCTCGCCCAGCTGCCGCTCCACGAGGACAAAGGCCGGGGTGCGCACTGCCCCCAGGATCGCCTCCCGCTCCTCCGCGCGGGGAAACCGCACGGGAGCCGCCGGACCGGGAGGCAGCTCCTCCCCTCCCCCGTTCACAACGGGAGCTCCACGCGGTGCCGGGGCAATCCGCTGCGCTCCAGCTCAGCGAGGAAGGGGTCGGGGTCGAGCTGCTCCACATTGAAGACTCCGGCCCCCGACCACTGCCCGGTCAGCATCATCTTCGCCCCGGCCATCGCCGGGACTCCGGTGGTATAGGAAATGGCCTGGGAGCCGACCTCCTCGTAGCAATCCTCGTGGCGGCAGAGGTTGTAGAGGTACACCCGGCGGGGCTCGCCCCCCTTTTTTCCGCGGGCGATCACCCCGATGCAGGTGCGCCCGCGGGTGCGCGCGCCGAGATCGCCGGGGTCGGGGAGGACGGCCTTGAGGAACTGCAGGGGGATCACCTCCCGGCCCTCGTACTCCACGGGGTCGATGCGGGTCATCCCGACATTCTCGAGGACCTCAAGGTGCTTCAGGTAGTTGTCCGAAAAGGTCATCCAGAACTGGGCCCGGCGCAGGCCGGGCAGGTGCCGGGCGAGGGACTCGAGCTCCTCGTGGTACATCCGGTAGATGCGCAGCGGGCCAATCCCGTCCGGGAAGTCAAAGGACTCCGCGGTGCTCAACGCCGGGGTCTCCACCCACTCACCGTCCTCGTAGTGGCGGCAGGGCGCGGTCACCTCGCGGATGTTGATCTCGGGGTTGAAGTTCGTGGCGAAGGGCAGCCCGTGGTCGCCGGCGTTCGCGTCGAGGATGTCGAGCTCCTCGATGCGGTCGAAGTCGTGCTTGGCGAGCCAGGCGGTGTAAGCATTCGTCACCCCGGGGTCGAAGCCGCATCCGAGGAGGGCCATGAGCCCGGCCTCCCGGAACCGGTCCTCGTAGGCCCACTGCCAGGAGTACTCGAAGCGGGCGGTCTCCGGGGGCTCGTAGTTCGCGGTGTCGAGGTAGGGGACCCCGGTGGCCAGGCACGCCTCCATGAGGGTGAGGTCCTGGTACGGCAGGGCCACGTGGAGGAGGAGGTCGGGCCGCTCCCGCCGCAGGAGGGCCTCCACCTCCTCCGGACGATCCGCGTCGACCTGGGCCGTCCGCAGGCCGCCGCCGAGCTCGTCGGCAATGCGGCGGCACTTCTCCTCGTTCCGACTCGCGAGCACGATGTCGCCAAAGACTTCGGGCTGCTGGGCGCACTTGTGGGCCACCACGCGGCCCACGCCGCCGGCGCCGAGGATGAGAACACGGGAGGAATCGCTGCTCACGGGGCTGATCGTGCCCAGCTGGCCCGGCAGGGCAAGAGAAGGGCTTGGCCCGCGGGATTTTTTTGGCAGAGTCCGGGGTGTGAGCGACAATCCCCCGCCACCCGCCAGCACTCCGAAACGGCCCAGCTTCGGCCTCTGGGTCTGGCTGGTCTACGCCGGGCTGGTCGCCTTCGCGATCCCCTGGTACTGGCCGGAGGAAGGGGCGCCCGTGTTCCTCGGGATGAGGGCACCCCAACTGACGACGCTGCTCGGTGGGATCGGGATCGCCGCCTTCAGTTGCTGGCTCTTCGCCCACCAGATCCCCGAGGCGGAGGGAGACGGGGGCCGGGAGGAAGAGCCCCCGGGGGACTGAGCCTCAGGAGGCCGGCGCGGCAACGAGGCAGCCGACGATTTCCTCCGCCAGGCTGGTGAAGAGGGAATCGGTCGACTCAATCGTCTTGCGGTTCACCGCCGAGAAGGTGCTCCGGGTGGTCGTGCCGGCGACTTGCAGCCGGGTGGTCCCGGTCATCTTCCAGCGGTTCATCAGGCGATTGCGCTCCAGGTCCTCGACCGTCACCACGAGGGTATCCCGCGCGGAAGAGGCGGAGGGAGCGGCCGAGAGCAGGGTCACCTGCGTGCCCCGGTTGCCGAGGGCCTTGTTCAAGGCGTCCTCGAAACCATCGCGGTTCTGCGCATCCACCCTCTCCACCGCCGCGGTATCCAGGTAGACTTCCAGGCGGGGAACCGCTGCCTGCGGGCAGGGCGCCATCCTCACCTCGGTGGGCAGGGCCTGGCCCACGGTCTTGCGGGCCGCGGTCACACAGCCGGTCAGGACCGTCGCCAGCAGCGCGAGGAGAAGGAGGTGCAGGAGGGGACGACGGGGGGATTGCATAGGCGGACCCTGACCTCCCCGCCCGTGGATTACAAGATTATCGAATCGATACGATCAATCTGGTTTATCCCCTGCGGGCGGCCGCCGCCCACTCGTACACTTGCGAGTACTGGCGCGCCGACGCACCCCAGGACGCGTCCCGCCGCATCCCGTTCTGCTGGAGGGCCGCCACGCGGGTGGGCTCGGTCTCCCAGAGGTCCACCGCACGGAGAAGCACCTCGAGGAGGGCCTCGGAGAGGATCGGCTCGAAGAGGAAACCGGTCCCGTGGGGCTCCTCGGCGGGGAGGACGGTATCCGCCAGCCCGCCCGTCTTCCGGACCACGGGAATGGCCCCGTAGCGCATCGCGTACTGCTGGCTGAGCCCGCAGGGCTCGAAGCGACTGGGCATGACGAGGAAGTCTGCCCCACCCATGATGAGGTGGGCGAGGCGCTCGTTGTAGCCGAGGTAGACACCGACCTCGCGGGGCCGGGCCCGCGCCTCCGCCGCAAAGCGCTCCTCCTCGAGGGAATCGCCGGAGCCGAGCAGCACGAACTGCGCCCGGGTCGACCCGAGGAAACGGTCCATGATGTCGAGGAAGAGGTCCATGCCCTTCTGGGCAAAGAGCCGGGAGACCACCCCGAAGAGGGGGCGGGAGAGGTCCGGATCGAGCCCGAATTCCTCCCGCAGGGCCTCGCGCGCCACGGTGCGCCCGGAAAGATCGTCCGCGGAGATCGGGGCCGGCAGGTGGGGATCCGTGGCCGGATCCCACGCCGCTTCGTCGATCCCGTTGACGATCCCGATGAGATCGGCCGCCTTGAAACGGAGGACCCCGTCGAGACCGCAGCCACCCACGGGGCCCTTGATTTCCTCCGCGTAGGTGGGGCTCACCGTGGTCAGCTTGTCCGCGTGGTAGAGTCCGCCCTTCAGCCAGTTGGCCGCGCCGACGTCCCCGAACCCGTCGGGACGGAGGGTCCAGCCGGGCAGGCCGGTGTCGGGGAAAGTCTCCACGGGGAACCGGCCCTGGTGCTCGAGGTTGTGGATGGTGAGCACGCTGGCGGTTTGCCCGAGCGGCGTGCCCGAGAGGATCGTGTTCAGGTACGCGGGGATGAGGGCGGTGGTCCAGTCGTGCACGTGGACGACGTCGGGGATCCAGCCGAGGACAAGACAAAGTTCGAGGGCTCCCCGCGAGAGGAGGCCGAAGCGACGGTGGTTGTCCGGATAGGCGCCCTCCCGGGTGTGGTAGATCCCGGCACGGTCGAAGTACTCCTGGTACTCGAGCAGGTACACGGGCACCTTCGAACCGGGCAACTCGGTCTCGGCAACGGCCGCGAACTGCACGCCCACCCCGGTATGCACGAAAAGGATCTCCTCGCGCCGACGAGGGGGCTGGGTGGTGCGAAGGCCCCGGTACTGCGGGAGCACGAGCCGCACGTCGTGCCCGAGGGCCTCCAGGTGGGGAGGCAGTGCTCCCACCACGTCTCCGAGTCCGCCTTCCTTGGCGAGGGGGGCGGCCTCCGGTGCTACAAAAAGAATCTTCACGTGCGTCCTCCGTTCGTGTTCAGGGAAATTGGTTCGATCGGGCCGTCCTCCCCATCGTCCTCCCAGCGGGCCCGGTAGTTGAACAGGGGCAGGAGGAGGAGAAGGCCCGCACAGGTGAAGCCGAGGACGGCGTAGCCGGTGAGGTCGTGGACCCTTCCGGCAATCGCTTCCGGGCCAAAGGCATGCGCCCACGCCGTCAGGAAAAGGCTCCGGAAAAGGTTCATGACAAAGGCAAACGCCATGGCGCACCCGACCAGGGCCCACTTCTTCCACCAGCGGTCCAGAAACACCGCCGCCAGGAAGGAACCGGCGAAGAGGCAGGCCGTCAGCGACCGGATGCCCGAGCAGGCATCCTCGACCCCCACCTCGCCCCGAGCGAGCACGAGAACATTGCCCCTTTGCTCGAGGGGAATCCCGAGGATGTCGAAAACCTGGAAGACCACCGCGGTCACTTGGTGGAGCAGAAAGAGGCTCACCCGCACCTCCGCGAAGCTGAGGAGGGGCAGGGAAAGGATCCAGATCAGGGCGGGAAAGACGAAGAGACCGGTGAAGAGAAGTCGCTCCCCGACGGTCGCGGGCTGCCGCGGATCCCGTCCCCCCGCGAGGAAGGCGAGGGCGAGCACGGTCGCGGCGAACCCGTAAGCCGCCGCCTGCCCGCCGGGGAGGAGGGGGTTGTCGGTGAGGGCCTGCAGGAATCCCCCGAGAAAGAAGAGGAGCAACCCGCCAATCACCGCCAACCAGGCCACCCCCCCGAGGAGGCGGCTGAGGATCCGCCCGCCCGGGGCCTCCGTCCGCAGGGGCCTCCCCTCCCAGCGACCCTCCACGAGGTAGCGCCGCACCGTCGGCCAGCGCTCGTGGAGGACGTAGGCCACGAAGACCGGAACGAGGAACCCGAAGCTGTAATCCTCCCGGTTCGACCACCAGTGCCACTGGTCGTAGACAAGGAACCCGGCCATTGCCAGCGCGAGAAAGGCACCCTGCCGAACCCATCGGGGGATCCGGGCTTCCTGCTGCGCGACGGTGTCCATGACCCTACCCCCAAGGCTTCCCCCGGGAGCGCCCGGCTGACAAGCCCGGAGTTTTCGGATTGAAGCTTCGGGGGAGCCCGCTCATCCTCCCTCTCTATTGTGCCATCCCCTCCGCACCGACCCGTTTCCGGATGAGTGGGCAGTACGAATACCTGCACGCCCACTGGAGGATGCCGTACATCCAGGCGGGGAGCGGGGAGGACAACCCGGGAGGCAACCCCTTCCTGCGCATCCCGGAGGCCGAGGACGAGCGCTCGGTCCTCCTCCTCTACCGCGGAACCCACACCTACCTGGTGATGAACAAGTTTCCCTACAACGCCGGGCACCTCCTCGCGGTTCCCTATCGTGAGGTCGGCGATCTCGAGGAGCTGGAGGAGACGGAATCCGCCGACCTCTGGGCCACCATCCTCCGCGCCAAGCGCCTCCTCCGCCTCGCCCTCGATCCGGCCGGCTTCAACATCGGCTTCAACCTTGGCGATGCTGCCGGGGCCGGCATTCCCACCCACCTGCACTGCCATATCGTGCCCCGATGGACGGGCGATACCAATTTCCTGCCCATTCTCTCGGGGACCCGCGTGCTCCCGGAAGCGATGGAAACCATGTGGGAACGCCTGCGCTCCTTCGTGCCGCAGGTCTCCGGCTGATCGTGCCCGCTGAGACCGCCACCGTCCTCGAGTTCGACTCGCCCCGCCTCCTCGCCCAGCTCTATGCCGGGGAGGTCGACAATCTCGCCAGTGCTGAGGCCACCCTTGGCGTGAGCCTCTCCACCCGCGACGACTGGCTGAGGATCGAGGGCGGGGAGGAAGGGGTGGAGGCGACCCGCGAGCTCTTCGCCATCCTCCAGCTCGCCCGCGCCCAGGGGCTGCGGATCCGGAGGGCCGATTTCGAGAAGATCCTCGCCGGGGTCGCCGCCGGGGAAGCGGCCGAGCTCCGCCACCTCTTCGAGGAGCCGGTCCTCCTCCAGCTGAAGCGGAAGAGCATCGTCCCGAAGACGCTCCACCAGAAACAGTACCTCAACGAGATCCGCACCCACGACGTCTCCCTCGGGATCGGCCCGGCCGGCACCGGGAAGACCTACCTCGCCATGGCGGCCGCCCTCGAGGCCTTCTTCACCGGCACCGTGGAGAAGCTGATCTTCACCCGGCCCGCCGTGGAGGCCGGCGAGGCCCTCGGCTTCCTTCCCGGCGACCTCCAGGAAAAGATCCTCCCCTACCTCCGGCCCCTCTACGATGCCCTCTACGAAATGGTCGGCGTGGAGGAAACCCAGCGGATGATGGACCGCCAGCAGATCGAGATCGCCCCGCTCGCCTACATGCGCGGCCGGACCCTTTCCCGGTCCTTTGTCATCCTCGACGAGGCCCAGAACACCACCCCGGAGCAGATGATGATGTTCCTCACCCGCCTCGGCGAGGATTCCCGGATGGTCATCACCGGGGACATCACCCAGATCGACCTGCCCCGGAGCAAGAAGTCGGGGCTCAAGCAGGCCGTCCAGGTCCTCCGCGAGGTCGAGGGAATCTCCCTCTTTACCTTCGACGGGGCCGATGTCGTGCGCCATCCTCTCGTCCAGAGGATCATTGAGGCCTACGAGTCCCAAGCCATCGAGGGACCCGGCGTCCCCCTCGCCTGATCCTTCACCGCATGGGATCCTCTCCTCCCAGACGCCGGGAACGCTCGCGCCGTTCCCTCCCCCGCGGCCGCGCGGCGCTGCGCCGGCGCGGGGAGGAGCTGTCCACCGGCCGCATCCTCCGAGTGGCGGCTGCCTATGCCGCAGCGGCGCTCCTCCTCATGGTCATCGCCTTCGCCGGCCTTTCCCGGAACGACCCCCAGATTCGCCAGGGCGAGGTCGCCTCCGAGCGGATCGTGGCCGACTTCGGGTACGATTTTCCCAGCCGGGTGCGCACCGAGGAGCGCCGTGCCCTCGCCCGCGAGAAGGTTCCCCCCTTCTACGATGTCCGCATGGAGGAGTTCGAGAAATTCGCCCGCACCCTCAACGGCCTCGAACTGGACTACAGCGACCGCACGGAGGCGGACAACGGCGCGGGCGCGGAACTCTCCGATCTGGACCGCCAGCAGGAGGCCGCCGCCTTCGTGCGCCGCTTTCTCGAGGAACGGAGGGTGGAGCTGCCCGTGGAAGCCACCGCCCTCTTTCTCTCCGAGACCAATCCCGGCCAGCGGAAACGCCTCCTCGGGGCTGCCCTCGCCGAGCTCGAGGACCTCTACCGCGAGGGCATCATCGGCAACGATCCCGACTTCACCGGCATCGGCAGCTACAACCTCATCCTCCCCGAGGAGACGGACGGCGAACGGCAACGCCTGCGGATCCAGCGGGTGTACGACGCCAAGGTCGCCCTGCGCAACCGACTCGCCGAGCTGGACATCAATGACCGGCTCTTCAACGCGCTCTTCGTCCTCGCCAGCACCGCCATCGAGCCCAACCTGCGGTTCAACCCCGAGGTCACCCGCGCCCGCCGGGACGAGGCCGCCGCCAGCGTCGGGGAGGTCGTCGTCGAAGTGCCCGCCGGCGAGACCCTCATCGAACCCGGGGTGAAGGTGTCCCCGCTCGCCTTTGAGAAGCTCGCCCGGTACCGCCAGGAGGAGGCCGCCCGGGTCTCCGGCTTCCTCACCTCCGACCCCCTCTTCCTCCAGCGCTCCTTCCTCGCCGTTCTCCTCCTCGCCGCCGCCGGGGGCGTCCTCCGGCTCGCCCTCCCCTCCGTACTCACCAGTCCCCGCCGCATGGGCACCCTCGGCTTGCTGGTCGTCGCCAACCTCCTCCTCTTCCGCCTGCTCCTGCTCCTGAACAGCCCGGAATGGCTCGGGCCCGACCCCACCCTCTCCGCGGTCCTTACCTCCGCAGCCCCCATTGCCTTCGCCCCGGTCACCGCCGGGATCCTGCTCGGGCCCCTCGTCGGGCTGCTCACCGCCTTCACCGTGAGCGGGTTCTACGCCCTCATGTTCGGGGACTCCCTCCTCCTCTTCCTCGGGGCCAACCTCGCCACCCTCGTGGGCCTCTTCCTCGCCCGGGACATCCGGCTCCGGGCCAATGTCGTCAGCGCCTGCACCCTTGCCGGGGTGGCCTTCGCCCTCTGCCTGCTCCTCGGGGGAGTCCTCGAGGGGACCCCCCTCGGTGCCCTCGGCCGGGAGGTCGCCTCCGCCCTCGTCGCCGGAGCACTCACCGGGGTGGCCGTCCTCGGGATCCTGCCGGTCCTCGAGAAGCTCTTCGCCTACAGCACCGACATCACCCTCCTCGAGTACACCGACTTCAACCACCCCTTGCTCCGCCGGATGCAACTGGAGGCCCCGGGGACCTACCACCACAGCCTGATGGTCGCCAGCCTCTCCGAGAACGCCGCCGCCGCCATCGGGGCCAACCCGCTCGTCTGCCGCGCCACGGCCCTCTTCCACGACGTCGGCAAGCTGGTCAAGCCGGAGTACTTCACCGAGAACCAGATGGGCCGGGAGAATCCCCTGGTGGCCCAGAAGCCCTCCCTGGCCGCGGTGATCATCAAGCGCCACGTCAAGGAAGGGCTCGAGCTCGCCCGCCAGTACAAACTGCCCCGCGTCTTCCGGGACATCATCCGCGAGCACCACGGCACCAGCCTTATCCAGTACTTCTACCGCGAGGCGGTCCAGCGGCAGAACGGGCCCGGGGCGAACGAGGAGGACCGCCTCGAGGAGGTCCAGGAGGAGACCTACCGCTACGACGGTCCCAAGCCCCACAGCCCCGAGTCCGCCATCATCTTCTTCGCCGATTCGGTGGAGGCGGCCAGCCGCTCCCTCCCCAAGGTCAACGCGCAGAGCATCGACGACTTGCTCGAGGCCATCTTCCGCGAGCGAATGGAGGACGGACAACTCGACGAGTGTTCCCTCACCCTCCGCCAAGTCGCCGAGATCCGGAAGAGCTTCAGCCGCACCCTTCTCAACAGCCTCCACGCGCGGATCGCCTACCCGGAGCGCCCCGACAGCGCCGACACTGCCGGAAGGAACAGCGCCCGCGAGCGGGCCCAGCCACGCCCACCCCGTGCGCGGGATCGAGATCAGCAACCGGTGTAGGGGCCTCCGCCTCGCCGCCGAAGAGGTCGCTGCAGCCCTCCGCTGTCTCGACGCCCACTTCCCCCGGCGCCCGCCTCCCGGCAACCTTTCCGTGGTCTTCCTCGACGAGAGCACCATGGGGGAGCTGCACGGGCGCTTCCTCGCCGATCCCTCCCCGACCGATGTCATTACCTTCCCCGGCGATCCCTCCTTCGGCGAGGCCGGGGAAATTTGCGCGGGCGCTGAACGGGCCGCGCGCGTGGCCGACGCGCACAACCACGGCCTCGACGCCGAGTTGACCCTCTACCTGGCCCACGGCTGGCTGCACCTCGCCGGATACGACGACCGCACCCCCGGGGAGCGCGCCCGCATGCGGGCGGCCGAACAGGAGGCCCTCGCCCAGGTCCGGGAAGGTCCGGGCCTTCCCTCCTTTGCGCTGGTGAGCGCTCCACCCGACCCCTAGGATTCCTCCCGTGCTGCGCAATCTCCGCAACGCCTTCTTCACCGGCCTGGTGCTCCTCCTCCCCCTCGGAGTCACCTACATTGTGGTGAACTTTATCGTCGTCCGGGTCGGCGTGCCCGCCAGCCAGGTCTTCTTCTGGTACCTCGACGAAAATGTGCGGAACATCGCCCTGTTCAGCACGATCCTCAGCATCCTCTCCGTCCTCGCCCTCGTCGTCTTCATCATCGGGCTGGGCTTCTTCTCCCGCTACGTCATCGGCCGACTCGTCATCAATACGGTTGAGAAAATTCTCAGCCGTCTTCCTTTTATCAATACTGTCTATCGCTGGGTAAAACAGATTGTAGATACATTTACCCAACAGCAGAAAACCGTTTTCCAGGAAGTCGTCCTCATCCAATACCCCCGCCGGGGCGTCTGGGCCGTCGGATTCCGTACCAGCGAGACCCGCGCGGAAATCCAGGCCAAGACCGGCCTGCAGCTATCCAACATCTTCGTGCCGACCACCCCCAACCCCACCAGTGGCTTCCTCCTCCTCGTTCCCTCCGACGAGGTGATCCCCCTCGAGATGAGCGTTTCCGACGGGATGAAGCTGATCATCTCCGGCGGGGCCGTGGCTCCCCCCTACGAGACCAACGACCCCGTGGAAAAAGAGCGACTCGACTCCCTCGTCCTTCCCCCGGGCGAAGTGCCCGGGCCGGAGGCGGCCTTCGGGGAAGGCGGAGAGCCCCACCCCTCCCTCGGTGCCGGGTCCGCCCGGCCCTCCCCCTGACGCCCGGCGAGGCCTTCGCCTCCTTCCCGCCCACGGGGGGAGTTTGGGAGGGATCGATGGATCTCCGTCCCCTTTTCCCGGCACCGGCGGACCGGGCCGTTTACCTTCCCCGGGACGCGCGCTCCGGAGGGTGGCCCTGGTTCCCGGGGGAGCACGGGTCGATCGGGGGTCCGTCCCCGAAAAAATCCGGTGCCGCAGGCAGCGGGGACAGGCATCGACCTCCCCGCCGGGAACGCGCCCGGCCGGTGCGGGAAGGGCTAGGCTGGTAGGCCCGGGGCGGGCCCGGTGGCGACCAGGCAGGTTTCCCCTTGCCAGGTGCGGGCGAGGCGGCGGGCGGCGAGCTGGGCGCGGACGCCACTGCAGCAGCCGATCACCGCGCGCTGGCCGGGGGCGGGGAGGGGTCCGTGCGGTCCGACTTCCTCCCAGGGAATCCGAACCGCCTGCGGGGCGAGGGCGGGTCCCTCCTGCGGCCCGCGCACATCGAGCACGAAATCCTCCTCGCGGATCTCGGCGGGCCCGAGGAAGCAGAGCCGCGCCGCCCCCTCCGGTTCCGGGGCCCGGTCAAAGCGAAATCCCCCGAACCGCCAGCCCGGAGCTTCCACGGTGACCAGTTGGCCCAGCGGGGAGGGTTCGAGGCCGGCGAGAATGCCGAGGGTCATTTGTGCCTGCAGGTTGCCGAGCAGGCCGACCACCGGGCCGAGCACGCCCTCGCTGGCGCAGCTCCCCGCGCGTACGGGCAGGTCGGGAAAGACCGCGTGCAGGGAGGGTGCCGCCCCGCAGAACGCACCGGCATAACCGGAGAGTCCGGTCACGGAGGCGCTCACCAAGGGTACGCCCTGCCCGCGCCCGTAGTCGGAGAGGGAATAGCTCACCGAGAAGCGATCGGCGCAATCGAGGACGAGGTCGTGCCCGTCGAGCTCCGCGCCGAGCCCGTCCGGCTCGAGAAAGCGGGTCCGGGCCACCAGCTCCACCTCCGGGTTCAATGCGGACAGCCGCTCCACGGCCACCTCCGCCTTCAGCCGTCCGGCATCCTCTTCCCGGAAGAGCACCTGTCGGTGAAGGTTCGTCCGGTCCACGCGGTCCCCGTCGAACAGGGTCAGCCGCCCGATTCCCGCCCCGACCAGGGCGGGGGCGGCCGTCGCGGCAAGGCCGCCCGCGCCCACCACCGCCACCCGGGCGGCGCGCACCGCGTGCTGCCCGCGCTCTCCGAAAGCGGGCACGGCGATCTGCCGGGCGTAGCGATCCTCCCCGCTCACCGGGTTGCCTCCAGCCACTCTCGCACCCGGGCCGGAGGGTCCGCGTGCAGGGTCACGTCGGTGACCACCGCCAACGCGTCCGCCCCGGCGGCGAGGACCTCGGCCGCGCGCTCGACGGTGAGCCCTCCAATGGCCACCAGGGGCAGGCGGCCGATCCGCCGCTTCCACGCGGTGATCCGCTCCGTTCCCTGCGGTGCCCACGGCATGACCTTGAGGCGCGTGGGGTAGATCGGGCCGAGGGCCACGTAGTCCGGTCCGGCGGCGAGCGCGGTTTCCAGCTCGGCCTCGTCGTGGGTGCTCACTCCCAACTGCACCCCGGATCGCCGGAGGGCCTCCCGGTCGGCGGCGGCGAGGTCCTCCTGGCCGAGGTGGACATAGCCGACTCCCTCGGCGAGGGCTTCCTCCCAGTGGTCATTGACCACCAGCCGGGCCCCCGCCCCTTCGCAGAGGCGCCGGGCCTCCCGGATTTCCCGGCGGAGCTCGGCACCCTCGAGCTCCTTGTTGCGCAGCTGGACGAAGCGGAGGCCCGCGGGGAGGAGCTGCCGCAGCCAGCCGGCATCCTCGAGGATCGGATAGAAGCGGTCGGGGATCATGGGAGGAAGGCCTGCCCGATCACCGGGGTCGAAGGCGCGGCCATGTCGCGGGGCTCCATGGGGTCGGCAGCGCGGCCGAGGCGACCCGCCTCGAGGGCCCGGGCCATCGCCTCGGCCATCGCGGGGGGGTCGCCGGCCCGCGCGACGGCGGTGTTCAGGAGCACCGCGTCGTAGCCGAGTTCCATGGCCCGCAGGGCGTGCGAGGGCAGTCCGATCCCGGCATCCACCACCAAGGGGATCTCCGGAAAACGGGCGCGCAGGGTGCGGAGGGCGTACTCGTTGGCCAGCCCGAGTCCGGACCCGATCGGGGATCCCCACGGCATGAGCACCTCGCACCCCGCTGCCACCAGCCGATCCGCGAGGACGAGGTCCTCGGTGGTGTAGGGGAACACCTGGAATCCCTGCCGACTCAGCTCGCCCGCTGCCTCCACCAGCCCGAAGGGATCCGGCTGGAGGGTATCCGTGTCCCCGATCACCTCCAGCTTGACCCAGGGGGTGTCAAAGAGTTCGCGGGCCATTGCCGCGGTGGTGATCGCTTCCTTCGCCGAGTGGCAGCCCGCCGTGTTCGGGAGCACCCTGACCCCCAGCCCGCGGATCAAGCGCCAGAAGTCCTCCCCCGCCCGGCTTCCCCCGGCCTCCCGGCGCACGGAGACAGTGGCCACCCCGGCCCCGGAGCGGCGGAAGGACTCGGCGAGAACCGCCGGGGAGGGGTACTGCGCCGTCCCCAGGAGCAGCGGCGAGTCGATGGCGGACCCGTAAAAAGTCGGCACGGCCTATCCTCCCTGCTGGGGGCTGACCACCTCGAGACGGTCCCCGGGGTGGACGGAAGTGACCTCCCGCTGGGCGGCCGGTACGAACTCCCCGTTCAGGGCGGTGGCGACCGCCTGGTCGGCGTAGCCCAACTCGTCCAGGATGGCCGAGAGGGCGCTCTTTTGCACTTCGCGGGTCTCCCCGTTCACGGTGATGGTCATGGTGTGGCGATCTCCTCTTCGTGGCTGGCTAGCATCTCCGCCGCCTGCCGGGCGAGGGACGGGGCGAGGAGGAAGCCGTGCCGGTACAGTCCGTTGAGAAAAAGGGTCCGGCCTTCCCGGCGGACCTTCGGGAGGTGATCGGGGAAGGCGGGGCGGGCGTCCGCCCCGACCTCGAGCAACTCCCCCTCGCCGAAGGAGGGATGCAGGGCGAAGGCGGCGCTGAGGAGCTCGAGAACCGACCGCACCGTCGCCCGGTTTCGTTCCCCCGATTCGATGGAGGTGGCTCCGAGCATGTAGACGCCCCCGCCCCGGGGGACGATGTAGAGCGGGATGCGCGGGTGGAGAAGCCGGACGGTCCGGCGCAGCCGGACTTCCGGGCATCGCAGGACGACCATCTCGCCTTTCACCCCGCGGAGGTCCTCCAGCCGGTCGCGCGCGGCGAGCCCCCGGCAGTCGAGGGTCCAGCCCGGGCCGGGTTCGCCGTGCCGCCGCTCGATCGTCACTCCCCGGGCCGCCAGCCCCTCCACGAGCTGCGCCAACGCCCCCCGCGGGTCGAGGTGGGCTTCCTCCGGAAAAAACAGGCCTCGGGAGAAACGGCCGGCGAGGTCGGGCTCCAGGCTGCCGATCTGTTCGGCCCCGACGGTCTCATGAGCCCGGGTGCGGCGGGCAAAGCGGTCCAGTTCGCGTTGGTCGCGGCCGAGGGCGACCACCAGGGAGCCCTCGCGGGTTACGCAGTCCACCTGCCGCTCCCACCAGTCCGCCGCCTCCTCACCGAGACGCACGACCGGTTCCTCCGCGGTCTCTCCCTCGCACCACGGGGCGAGCATGCCACCGGCCCACCACGAGCAACCGTGCTCCCCGGGTGGACCCGCCGGATCGAGCAGGCGGACCCGCCAGCCGCGGTCGACCAGTTCGGTGGCCGCGCACAGGCCGGCCACGCCTGCTCCCAGGATGGTGAGCGGCTCGTCGCGGGCGGGACTCGGTCTTTCCTCCATGGCTCTCGGCGGGTCGCCGGGGGGGGAGAGGAGGAGTGCGACCCCTTCCCTCCGCCGGCATCACCCGGGTCAGGTTCGATGGGTTGGCGCGGGTGCGCCTCTCAGCCCCGCAAGGGGCACCCCAAGGATAGGTCGCAGCAAACCCACGGTCCGCCCCTGGGTCAAGCCCGGCGCCCCCGGTGCGGAAAGGGGCCGGGGATTCGGGCTTGCCCGCGGGGCCTTCCTCCTCCCATTCTCTGCAGTTCTGCCACGGGGAGTGCGGGCGACCGCACTGAGAAATCGCCTGACCGGGCGATGACCCGCGAACCTGATCTGGATCATGCCAGCGAAGGAACCGGCAGGGTGAAGGCGGCCGCGTGGCGCGCCTCTCCCCCCGGCCTCGCGGGGATTCCGGACTGGTTCGGGCAGTTGCGTCCGACCTGTATCCCTTCCCCGCAAGCCCATGATCTCCCTGCCTCTCCTCCTGATCCTCCTCCTCACCGCGGCGGTCTTCCTCGGCATCGGCCTGGTGGCGGCCCGCCAGCAGCTCGGCCTCGAGGACTACCTGACCGGCGGTCGCCGGGGTGGACCCGGCCTCGCCTTCGCCACGGTCACGGCCACCACGGCCGGTGCCTGGATCCTCCTCAGTCCCCCGGAAGCGGCGACCTGGGCCGGGGTGGCCGGACTCGCCGGGTACGCGGTCGGGCAGGCCGCCCCGCTGGTGGCCTTCTCGGTGATCGGCCCGCGGATGCGCCGCCTCATGCCCCACGGCCACAACCTCACCGAGTACGCCCGGGTCCGCTTCGGGGCCGGCATGCTCCGCTTCACCGTGGGCATGATCCTTTTCTACATGTTCGTGGCGCTGACCGCGGAGCTGACCGGGGTGGCCCTCGCCTTCCAGTTGGTCGCGGACCTGCCCCCGCTGCTCACCGCCGTCGTGGTGGCGGGAGCGGTCGTCGCCTACACGAGCTGGGGAGGGCTGCGGGCCTCCGTGTGGACCGATGCCTTCCAGTGCGTGGTCATCCTGCCCCTGCTGCTGGTCCTCTTCGCGGTGACCTGGCTGCGCCTGGGCGGAATGGAGGGAGCCCTCGCCCCGGTCGCCGACGCCCGCCCGGAACTGCTCCGTTTCGATCACGGACCGGGGGTCAAGTTCGGGATCACCCTGGTCCTCGCCATCCTCTCCGCGAACCTCTTCAACCAGGGATTCTGGCAGCGGGTGTACCTCTGCCGGGACGACCGGACGGTCCGCCGCGGCTTCCTCGGGGCGGCCGTGGTCATCGTGCCGGTCATCGCGCTCGCCGGGCTTTTCGGGATCTTCGCCCTCGGCACGGGCCTCGAGGCCGGGGAGTCCTCCGTGGCCCTCTTCCGGGTCGTCCTGGAGGTCCTTCCTCCCTGGGCGGTCGCCCTCGTCCTCGTGCTGGGGCTCGCCCTCGTCATGAGCAGCATGGATTCCCTGCTCACCGGGATGGCCAGCGTGATTACCACCCAGCAGCACGCCCGCCGCCCGGAGCTCGGCACGGGGCAACTCCTCCGCTTCTCCCGCTGGTGGACCGCGGCCCTTGCGGTTCCCGCCGTCCTCATCGCCTCCCAGGGGTACAGCGTGCTCTACCTCTTCCTGCTCGCCGACCTCGTCGCCGCCGGCATGGTGGTGCCCCTCTTCGCCGGCCTCTACAGCCGCCACCTCCGCGGGCGGGATGCCATCGCGGCGAGCGCCGCGGGCATGGCCGTGGGTGCTCTCTTCTTCCCCCTGCCGAACTTCGATCCGTGGTTGCCCTACGTTCCCTTTGCCGGGGACTTCCTGGCGAGCTTCGCCGCAGCCCTCCTCGTCTCGACCGCGCTCACGGTCGCCCGGGCCCGCCAGCGGGGACGCAGCCGGGCCTACGATTTCGAACGGCTCGAGCGGGAAGTGGAGGTGCTGCCCGGGCGGGGTTGAGCCCGCGCCCGGGCAGCCAGCGGGGAACCTCAGCCCTCCGGGCGAAGGCGCGCGAGGATCGTCCCCTTCCGGAAGGTGCCGCCTTCCTCCACGAGGACCTCCTCGAGGTGGCCGCCCACTGGAGACTCGACGTCGAGGGTCGCCTTGAGGACCTGGATCTCGCAGAGGGCCGTTCCCTTCCGGACCGGGGAACCGGGGCGGACAAACCAGTTGGCCAGGTAGGCCTCGTCGTCCTCCCCGGCTCCCTCCGGCCAGAAATCGGCCGAGTTCAGCTCGACCGGCTCACTCACGAGAGAAGGGAGCGCAAGGCGGTGGAGATGTCCGCGGTGCCGGGAATCACCTCGTTCTCGAGGGGCCGCGCGTAGGGGATGGGCACGTCCGGGAGGGCGAGGCGGCGGACCGCCCGGAGCGAATCGAGGGCCCCCTCCGCGGTGCGGGCGATCACCTCCCCGGTCACGCCGAAGGAGCGGTAGTCCTCGTCCACGACGAGCAACCGTCCGGTCTTGCGGACCGACTCCACGACGGTCGCCGAATCGAGGGGGACGAGCGAGCGCAGGTCGATGACCTCGACCTCCCCGGCTCCCGCCGAACGGAGTTCCTCCGCGGCATCGAGGGCGCGCTGCACGTGGATCCCGAGGGTCACCACGGTGGCATCGCCCCCCTCCCGGACGACCGCCGCCTTGCCGAAGGGAATCGTGTAGTCCTCCTCCGGCACCGCCGTCTTCGGCCCGGGCGGCGACGGCATCCAGCCGAGGCCCATGAGGCGCTTGTGGAAGAGGTAGACGACCGGGTCGTTCGAGCGGATCGCGCTGTGCATGAGCCCCTTGGCGTCGTAGGCGTTGCTCGGAACCACGACCTTCATCCCCGGCAGGTGGGCAAAGGTGCCGTAGAGGGTCTGCGAGTGCTGGCCCGCATCATTGTAGCCTCCCCCCACCCCGGCGGTGAGCACCATGGGAACGGAGACCGCTCCCCCGCTCATGTAGGTGTTCTTGGCCATGTTGTTGTAGATCTGGTCCATGGCCACGCCGAAGAAGTCGACGAACATCAACTCGGCGATCGGGCGCATGCCCGCCTGGGCCGCCCCCACCGCCGCGCCAATGTAGGCGGTCTCACTGATCGGCACGTTCATGACCCGGTCGGGGCCGAACTGGTCGAGCAGGCCCGTCGCGCTGGAGAAGATCCCGCCGTACTCGGCGACATCCTCGCCCATGAGGAAAACCTCCGGGTTCTCCCGCATCTCGTGGGCCACCGCCTCGACGATGGCCCGGCTCATGGTGAGCTGGCGGCCCGTCGCCGCCGTGCTTGCCTCGGTTGTCGTACTCATGACTGCACTCCTCCTGCCGTGTAGGGTTCCACCGGGTCGGTAAAGACATGTTCATAGGCCTCCTCGGGGGAGGGCTCGGGTTGCTCCTTCGCCCAGGCGATGGCTTCCTCGACGCGCTCGGAAGAGCGGTCCCGCATCGCCTGAACGTCCTCCGCGGACACGCCGTGCCGACGCAGGGTCGCCGCCAGCCGTTCGATGGAGTCGCGCTGCTGGGCGAGCTCGGTGTCCCGGTCCGGCCGATAGGTCTCCGGATCGCCCATGAAGTGGCCCATCCGGCGGTGCACCTGGATTTCCAGGAGGGTGGGACCGTTGCCGTCTCGGGCCCGCCGCACGGCCTCCCCGGCCGCTTCGTAGACGTCGCAGGCGTCGTCCGAGTCCACCCGCACGCCCGGCAGGGCGAAGCCGCGGGCCCGCTGGGAACCGTCCTTCACGTCCGTGACCTGTTCCTTCGGCATGCTGATCGCCCAGTCGTTGTCCTCGATGACGAAGAGGACCGGAAGCCGCTGGACCGCCGCGAAGTTGAGGGACTCGAGGAATCCGCCCTGGTCGATCGCTCCCTCCCCAAGGAAGGCGACCGCCACAGCATCGGTTCCCCGCTTCTTGGCGGCGAGGGCGGCACCCACCGCGGGAGGACAACCCTGGGCAATGATCCCGGAGCAGGCAAAGTTCACCTCGGGATCGAAGAGGTGCATGTGGCCGCCCTTGCCCCGGCAGAGACCGGTCGACCGGCCGAAGATCTCCGCGGTCATGCGCTTGAGGTCGACGCCCTTGGCGATGGCGATGTGGTGCGGACGGTGCGGCCCGGTCACCGTGTCGTCGGGACGCAGGTGGATGCAGACGCCGGCACCGGAAGCCTCGTGGCCGGCCGCCAGGTGGAGCTCTCCGGGGATCGGGCCGGCGGAGATGTCGAAGGCTGGCTGCTTGCCCTCGAGATACTCCTGCACGAGCCGCTCCTCGTAGAGCCGCGCGGTCACCATGTTCTCGAACATGGTTCGTAGCTCGGGAATACTGATCATGATGGGAGGGGCGGGCCGCCGGCGCGCCGCTGCCGCGGAGGAAGCGGTCGGCGACGGGGGATCCCGCCGGGTTGGTTGGGGGTTGACTGGGGTGGTCGGGGTCGGGGCTCCCTCGTGCGAGGGCACCACGCCCCGGAAACAATTGCACTAAAAGGCATACAAAACTCCGCCCGCCCGTCAACCGATTCCCCGTGGCCGGGGGGACCGTTTCCCCCGCCCAGCCCGCGCCAGCCCTGTCCCAAGCCTTGCCTTGACCCCCTCCTCGCAACCGCCACTCTCGGCGCTTTCCGGCCCACCTCCCTCTCCGCCATGAAGCCTCCCCTTGTCATTCTCGACGGCCACACCACCACTCCGCTCGAAGTCGGCCAACACGATTCGGCCCAGCCGGACTGGGCGGCCCTCGAGGATCTGACCGCGCTGCGCGTCTACCCGCGGACGCAACCCGGGGAAATCGTGGAACGGGCCCGCGACTACGAACTCGTCCTCACCAACAAGGTAGTGCTCGACCGAAAGACCCTCCGGCAGCTCCCCGACCTGCGCTACATTGGGATTATGAGCACGGGGACCAATGTGGTGGACCTGGAGACCGCGGCCGAGCAGGGCATCACCGTGACCTATGTTCCCGCCTACTCAACCCCCTCGGTCGCCCAGCACACGATCGCCCTGCTCCTGGAGATTGCCACCCACCTGAGAGCCCACGCCGACCTGGTCCGGACCGGGGCGTGGTCCTCGCAACCGGACTTTACCGTCAGTGCGGGGCCGGTCCTCGAGCTGGAGCGCAAGCGCTTCGGCATGCTCGGCTGTGGGGCCATCGGCCAGGCCACCGCCCGCATCGCCGAAGCCCTCGGCATGGAAATCCTCGTGCACTCGCGCACCGTGCGCGAGGTGGACTTCCGCGCCCGCTGGGTCGGCGAGGAGGAATTGCTCGAGCAAAGCGACGTCCTCTCCCTCCACTGCCCCCTCACCGAGGAGACCCGCGAGTGGGTGAATCGGGACCGCCTCGCCCGCCTGCGGGAGGGAGCCATCCTCCTCAACACGAGCCGCGGGCCGCTCGTGGACGACGAAGCCGTCGCCGAGGCCCTCGCCGGCGGCCGTCTCCGTGCCTATGGGGCGGATGTCCTCACCACCGAGCCTCCCCCGGCCGACCACCCACTCCTCCACGCCCCGAACGCCCTCATCACCCCGCACGTCGGCTGGGCCTCCCGCGAGGCGCGGGCCCGCCTGATTTCCCAGCTCGCCTCGAACGTGCGTGCCTACCTCGACGGGGACCCCATCCACACCGTCGCGCCCTGAGCCCCCCTTCCCCCCCATGAGCACCCACGCGCCCCTTCCCCTGGAAATCGACCCGGCCACCGCCCGGACCCTCCGCACGGAAAACGCGGACACCCTCTTCCTCGACGTGCGCGAGCCCTTCGAGCGGGAGATTGTCGACCTCGAGCCCGACCGTGCCGTCCCCTACGGCGAGATTCCCGGAGCCTGGAACAGCCTGCCCCGCGACAAGCCGGTGGTGGTCTACTGCCACCACGGCAGCCGCAGCCTCCGCGTCGCCGAGTTCCTCCGCGCCCACGGGGTGGCCGGTGCCACCTCCCTCGCCGGCGGCGTGGAACGCTGGGCCGTCGAACTGGACCCCACCCTTCCCCGCTACTGAACCCCGGCCGCCTCCCCTCCCCGCTCATGCACTTGGTGACCCTCGACCTCGAAGGCGTTCTCATCCCGGAGATCTGGATTGCTCTCGCCGAGCTCACCGGGGTCGAGGAACTCAAGCGGACGACCCGGGACGAGCCGGACTACGACGCACTCATGCGCTACCGGCTGGAGATCCTCGAGCGGGAGCAAATCCGGCTTTCCGCGGTCCAGGAGGCGGTCGCCTCGCTGAGCCCGCTCCCCGGGGCGGCCGCGTTTCTCCGCTGGCTGCGCTCCCGGACCCGGGTGATCCTCCTCTCGGACACCTTCCACCAGTTCGCCCACCCGCTCATGGCCCAGTTGGACCACCCGACCCTCTTCTGCCACGAACTGGTCATCGACCCGGACGGGCGGATCCGGGACTACCGCCTCCGGCAGCCCGACCAGAAACGGCGGGCCGTGCTCCGCTTCCAGGATCTCGGCTTCCGGGTGGCCGCCGCCGGGGACTCCTACAACGACGTCAGCATGCTGGAAACGGCGGAGCGGGCTGTCCTCTTCCGCCCGCCGGAACGCCTCGCCGCCGAGCGGCCGGACTGGCCCGTCGCCCGGGACCACGCCGAGCTCCGGGCCGCCCTTGAGGACTTCCTCGGCCCGGCCGACTCAACCTGACGGTCGACCCATGAGCGACCCACCCCCCGAGCTCCTCGCCGTCGACATCGGCAACACCCACACGGATTGGGCGCTCTTCCGGGGCGCCACGCTCCTTGAGCGCGGGCGCGGGCCCACCCGCCCGGAAGGCGATGAGCCCTCCGGGTGGGAGGTTGGGCTCTCCCGGGCCCCCCGGGGCCTCCCGGTCGTCGCCTGCACGGTGGTCCCGGAAATCGAGGACCTCCTCTCCCGTGCGGCCACCGCTCACGGGCGCACCTGCCACTTCCTCGACCACCACTCCCCCCTGCCCTTTCCCCTCCGCTACCGCCTCCCCGGCGAACTCGGCCCCGACCGCCTTGCCAACGCCATCGGGGCGGGTCTCCACGCCGATCCGCCCTACGTCGTCGTCGACCTCGGCACCGCCCTCACGGTCGACGGAGTGACCCGGACCGGCGGCTACGAGGGCGGGGCCATCGCCCCGGGGCCGGCCATCATCGCCGACTACCTCCACGAGCGCACCGCCCGGCTGCCCCTGCTCGACCTCGCCAGGGCCAGGCAGGCCACCGGGATCGGGAGGACCACCGCCGAGGCCATGGAAATCGGCTGCTCCGTGGGCATGGCCGGTATGGCCGAGGCCCTCACCGCGGAGGTGCGGCGCGCCCTCGCCCGCATCGACGGGGAGGAGCCGGTCGTCCTCCTCACCGGTGGCGGCCACGCCTGGGTCCGCGGGACTTCCGTGGGAGAGTGGCCCTTTTATCCCGACCTCACCCTCGAGGGACTGCGCTCCTGGGCGACCCGGTTCCCACTGCACCCGGAGGCACCCCACACGGACGATGGAAGGATCCCCACCCGCTGAGCTCGCGGGTCGACTCACCGCCCTCGTCGAGTTCCTCCGCGCGGCCGTGGTCGAACGACGCTCCGCTTCCTCCACCGCGGCGGACGCGGCGGTCGAGCGCGAGGGCGCGGACGACGTCCTCTACGGCATCGACCGGGTGAGCGAGGAATCCCTCCTCGCCTGGTTCCGTGACCATTGGCCGGCGGGCCTCCCCGCCGAACTGGTCGCCGAGGGTCTCGCCGAAGAGGGACCCGTGCCCGTGGGGGCCTCCCCGGACCGCGATCCCCTCTTCCGGATCATTGTCGACCCGATCGACGGGACCCGCGGGCTCATGTACGACAAGCGCCCCGCTTGGGTCCTCGCGGGCATCGCCCGGCGGGAGGGACCGGGCGTTCCGGACATCTCCGCACTCCTCGCCGGCGCCATGGCGGAAATCCCGCCCCGCAAACAGGAAATTGCCGACCGCTACACCGCCTGGTGGGAGCCCGGCCGCGGCTGGCGCCTGGACGGAGAACGCCGCCACCTGCCCTCCGGCGAGAGCGGGCCACTCGAGCCCGCCCCCTCCACCGCCACCGACCTCCGCCACGGCTTCGCCAGTTTCGTTTCCTTCTTTCCGGAGGGTCGCCGCGAGCTCGGGGCGATCGAGGAGGACTTCCTCGCCCGGCAATCCGGAACCCTCTCCTCCGGCAAGCCCCTCGTCTTCACCGACCAGTACATTTCCACCGGCGGCCAGTTCCACGAAATCCTCGCCGGCCGCGACCGCATGGTGGCCGACCTGCGTCCGCTGGTCTTTGCCCGCGACCCGGCCTACCGCGACTGCCTGCCCTGCCACCCCTACGATGTCGCCGCCCTGCCCGTCCTGCGGGCCGCCGGCTGCCCGGTCACCGATCCGTGGGGCGGGGAGCTCCACCTGCCCCTCGATACCCGTACCCCCGTCGCCTGGGTGGGCTACGCCAATCCCGCACTCGCCGCCCGCCTCGGTCCCCACCTCCGCGCGGCGCTCGCCGCCCGCGGTTATTCCCCGCCGACCGGCGGAGTCCCACCCCCGCCGTCCTGAAACTTTCCTGCTCGCCTGGTCCGATTCCTGCACGCTAGGACATTCCACCCCCGCCCATGAATTCACCCGATGCGGAAGACCCGGGACCCTCCGGCCCTTTCTTCGAGGAGATGCACGCGTCCGACGGAAGCGTGCGCAAGCCCTACGACCAGCTCGCCGCCTGGCTGGAGCATACCCCCCTGGAGGAGCTCCGCCGGAAACAGCACGAGGCCGAGGCCCTCTTCCGGCGCATCGGCATCACCTTCGCGGTCTACACGGAAGGAGGGGACCCGGAGAAACTGATCCCCTTCGACATCATCCCGCGCCTGCTCTCCGCCTCCGAGTGGTCCTTCCTTGAGCGGGGCCTCGCCCAGCGCACCCGCGCGCTGAACGCCTTTCTCGCCGATGTCTACCACGGCCAGGAAATCCTCCGGGCCGGCCACCTCCCCGCCGAACTCGTCCTCGCCAACGATGCCTACCGTCCCGAGATGCAGGGAGTCGACCTGCCGGGAGGGATCTACAGCCACATCTCCGGCCTCGACCTCGTCCGGACCGGCGAGAGCGATTTCTACGTGCTCGAGGACAATTGCCGGACGCCCTCCGGAGTCTCCTACATGCTCGAGGACCGCGAGGTGTCCATGCGGCTCTTCCCCGACCTGCTCGCCAATCACCGGGTCCGGCCCGTCGAGTACTACCCGGACGAACTCCTCCGGACCCTCCGGGAAACCGCCCCTCCCGGAGCCTCCGCCGATCCGGTCGTCGTTGTCCTCACCCCGGGCATTTACAACAGCGCCTACTACGAGCACTCCTTCCTCGCCGACAAGATGGGGGCCGAACTCGTCGAGGGGCAGGACCTCTTCGTCGAGAACAACCAGGTCTTCATGCGGACGACCACCGGACCGCGAAAGGTGGACGTGATCTACCGGCGGGTCGACGACGACTTCCTCGACCCGCTCGTCTTCGATCCGGACTCCCTCCTCGGGGTTCCCGGCCTCCTCAACGCCTACCGGGCCGGGCAGGTCAGCCTTGCCAACGCGGTGGGCTCCGGCCTCGCCGACGACAAGGCGATCTACTCCTACGTGCCGGACATGATCCGCTTCTACCTCGCCGAGGAGCCCCTCCTCGCCAATGTGCCCACCTGGCGCTGCGGGGAGGCGGACAACCTCGCCTACGTGCGCGACCACCTCCACGAGCTGGTCGTCAAGGAAGTCCACGGCTCCGGTGGCTACGGCATGCTCATCGGGCCCCGCTCCACCCGGGCGGAGCAGGAGGCCTACGCCGCCCGGATCGCCGCCGCCCCCCATCAATTCATCGCCCAGCCCACCCTCGCCCTGAGCGCCTGCCCCACCCTCGTGGAAGAGGGGATTGCCCCCCGGCACGTCGACTTCCGGCCCTTCGTGCTCTCCTCCGGCAAGGAAACCCGCATCGTGCCGGGCGGCCTCTGCCGGGTGGCCCTCCGCAAGGGCTCCCTCGTCGTCAACTCCTCCCAGGGAGGGGGCACCAAGGATACCTGGGTCCTCGAACCGCCCGCCCCCCCGCCCCCCGACGATGCTTAGCCGCACCGCCAACAACCTCTACTGGCTCGCCCGCTACATGGAGCGGCTGGAAAACCTCGCCCGGCTCCTCGAGGTGAGCGAGCGGCTCTCCCTGCTGCCCGACCAGACCGGGGAGGAAAACGCCAACTGGCAGCTCGCCCTGATCGTCTCGGGCGCGCCCCCGGCACCCATTCCCGCGGACGCTCCCGACCGGCACGCGCAGCTGCTCCACTACCTGGTGGCCGACCCCGCCAATCCCTCCAGTCTCCTCGCCTCCCTCGACCAGGCCCGCCGGAATGGCCGGGCCGTGCGCATCTCCCTGACCACCGAGATGTGGGAGAGCCTCAATA
Source organism: uncultured Opitutia bacterium (assembly GCA_913056175.1). Taxonomy (GTDB): domain Bacteria; phylum Verrucomicrobiota; class Verrucomicrobiia; order Opitutales; family Puniceicoccaceae; genus CAJXLM01. The sequence goes on from CAJXLM010000003.1 coordinate 64,033, forward strand.
CCACCTACCTCGGTTTCGAGTCCCGCTGGAAGGCCTCCCGCCGCGACCACAACCTGCGCCCCTTCCTCGACTGGATCCGCGAGCGGAGCGCCCACTTCTACGGTGCCCTCGAGGGCACCATGGTCCGCGACGAGGCCTACTGCTTCGCCCGGATCGGCACCTTTCTCGAGCGGGCCGACAACACCGCCCGGCTTCTCGACGTGAAGTACCATGTCCTCCTCCCCGGGAAGGAGGGGGTCGGCAGCTGGATCGACTACTTCCAGTGGACCCACGTGCTCCGGGCCGTCTCCGCCCTCGGCAGCTACCACTACTTCTACCGCGAGAATCCCCGCCCCTGGAAGATCGCCGAGCTGCTCATCCTCCGCGAGGAGATGCCCCGCTCCCTCCTCTTCTGCGTGCACCAGGTCCAGCTCCTCCTCGACCGGCTCGCCGCCGAGCTGGACGGGGCCCGCGCTTGCCACCGGGCCGCCGGCAAGCTCTTTTCCCGGCTGCGCTACTCCAGTGCCGGCGAGATCATCCAGGATGGGTTGCACGAGTGGTTGCTCGACTTCCTCGCCGACAACAATGACCTCGCCGCCCGCATCACCCGGGACTACCTCCTCTGAGGCCACCCCTTTCCTCCCATGCTTGTCGAGGTCTTCCATCGCACCGAATACCGCTACGCGGAGCCCGCCCACTACACGATCCAGAGCCTCCGGCTGACCCCCTCCTCCACGGGCACCCAGCAGATCCGGGACTGGTTCGTCGACACCGGGCACCCCGGCCCCCTCCCCGCCTTCGTCGACAGCTTTGGCAACCTTACCCACACCTTTACCCAGCGGGGTCCGCACGACTCCGTGCGCATCGTCGCCCGCGGCCGGGTCTGGACCGAGGACAACGGGGGCGTCCTCCGCAACACCCCGGAGCCCTTCCCCCTCCCCGGCTACCTCCGGCCCACCGCGCTGACCACCCCGACACCCGCCCTGCAGGAGCTGGCCCGCGCCCACGACAAGGGCCCCGGCAAGGAAGTCGAGACCCTTCACGGGCTTATGAACGCGATCCGGGCGGCCATCGCCTACCGGACGGGGGAGACGGACGCCCGCACCACCGCCGCGGATGCCCTCGCCCGCGGGAGCGGGGTCTGCCAGGACCACGCCCACGTCTTCGCCACCGCCTGCCGCCTCCTCGGCCTGCCCGCCCGCTACGTCTCCGGCTACCTCATCGCCAGCGACGATCCGCACGCCACCCACACCGCCGCCCACGCCTGGGCGGAGGCCCACGTCCCGGAAATCGGCTGGATCGGTTTCGACGTCTCCAACGGCGTCTGCCCGGGCGAGGGCTACGTGCGCCTCGCCGTCGGGCTCGACTACCGGGAGGCCGCCCCCATCCGCGGCATCCAGCGGGGCGGGACCGGCGAGGACCTCACCGTGGAGGTCCGGGTCGCCGCCGCCGCCAGCCAGCAGTGAAACGACGAAGCGGTTTGCCCTCCGGGCCCGGGATCGGTGTGCTCGCGGGTCCCACCCGTTTCACCTCCTTCCTTCGGCACCCATGACCTACTGCATCGGCATGCTCTCCGAGCCCGGGCTCGTCATGCTCGCGGACACCCGGACCCACGCCGGGGTGGACAACATCTCCACCTTCCGGAAACTGCACGTCTGGGAAACGCCCGGCGAGCGCGTCCTCGGGCTGACGACCGCCGGGAACCTCGCCATCAGCCAGTCGGTGCGCGGCCTGCTCCGCGAGGGCCTGCGCTTCGCCCCCGAGGACCTCGCCGTGATGGGGCCGGACGCGCCGACCGAACCGGACACGGCCTTCACCCTCGAGACCGTGCCCACCGTCTTTCAGGCCGCCCTCCTCGTCGGCCGGGCCATCCGCAACGTCTACCACACCGACGGGCCCTCCCTCGGGGCCCAGGACGGCTTCCAGGTCTCCATGATCCTCGGCGGCCAGATCCGCGGGCGGCCCCTCCGCCTCTTTCAGCTCTACGCCGCCGGTAACTTCGTGGAGGCCACCCGGGACACGCCCTACTTCCAGATCGGCGAGCTCAAGTACGGCAAGCCCATCCTCGACCGGCTCATGCACCCGGGCATCCGCCTGGAGGAAGCCGTCAAACTGGGCCTGCTCTCGGTGGATTCCACCCTCAAGTCCAATCTCTCCGTGGGGATGCCCCTGGACCTGCTCGTCTACCGCCGGGACGACTTCCGGGTCACCCTGCGGCGGCGGATCCACGAGGACGACGCCTACTACCACCGGATGCACGACGCCTGGTCACGCCACCTCGCCGAGGCCTACGCCGGGCTTCCCGACCCCGACTGGTGGGACGCGCCCCCCGGCCCGGGCGACCGGCCGGCCTGACCCGGTCCGGCATTGAGTCGGAAGCCGCTCCCGGCGAGACTGTCCTCCCAGGCGCGTTCCCCGCACCCGTCCCCGCACCGCCATGATCCGACCCATTGAGCCCACCGAGGATCCCGCGCCCCGCTCCTCGGAGGTGCTCGCCCGCACGCGGGAAATCTTCGCGGCCGGGGGAAGCCTCGAGAAAGCCCTCGGGCTGGAGCACCGCCCCGAGCAACAGGTGATGGCCGAGCGCTTCGCCACGGCCCTCGAGCGGGAACGGCCCCTGCTCTTCGAGGCGGGCACCGGGGTCGGCAAGAGCCTCGCCTACCTCCTGCCCGGCCTCCTCCACGCCGTCGCCACCGGCCGCCCCTTCCTCGTCTCGACCCACACGATCTCCCTGCAGGAACAGATCCGCGAAAAGGACCTCGCCCAGTGCCGGGCCCTCTTCCAGGCCGTGCCGGCCCTGCGGCCCTACGCCGACTTCCGGGCCGCCTTCCTCGTCGGCCGGGGCAACTACGTCTGCGCGAAGCGGCTCGCCCGCGTTCGCGAGGAACAGGGCGAACTCTTCCCCTCCTCCACCGAGGAAACCATCCGCCAACTGCTCGCCTGGGTCGTGGAGACCCCCACCGGTCTCCGCCAGGAACTCGATTTCCCGGTGCCTCCCGAGCTCTGGGACGCCGTCAACGCGGATGCCTCCAGCTGCAACCGGAAGGAGTGCCCGGCCGAGAGCTGCTTCTTCCACGCCGCCCGCGACCGGGTTCGCAAGGCCCATCTCATCATCCTCAACCACAGCCTGCTCTTCTCGCTGGTCGCCGCCGGAATGACCCCGGGCAAGGACGAGACGGGGGTGCTCTTCGCCGGGGATTTCCTCATGCTCGATGAGGCCCACACGCTCCCGGCCATCGCCACCGACCACCTCGGCAGCTCCCTCTCCAGCTACGGGGTGGAGCGCGGCCTGCGCATCCTCTACAACCCGAAGACGCGCAAGGGGATCCTCCGCAAACGGGGGCGGCCCGCCGACCTCCGGCTGGTGGAAGAGGCCCTCGCCGCCTGCGACGAGTTCTTCGAGGCCACCGCCGCCCTCTTCCTCCGCGAGCGCGACCAGGTCCGCCTGCTCGAGCCGGACTGGGCCGAGCCGGTCTTCCGGGAGCCCCTCCGCGAACTCTCCCGCCGGCTGAAGGCCCTCGCCGAGGAGGCCACCGACGAGACCCGCCACGCGGAAATGCGCGACCAGCAGGCCCGGATCGACCACTACCGCGGCCTCTTCGACCGCTTCCTCGCCCTCGATTTCGAGGGACACGTCATCTGGGTGGAGCAGGGCGGCCGGAAACGGCCGATCACCACCCTCCGCTCCGCTCCCATCGACCTCGCCCCGGAACTGCGCGCCATCCTCTTCGCCGCTGAGACCACCGTCGGGCTGACCAGCGCCACCCTCGCCCCGGGAGAGGACATGGACCCCTTCCTCCGCCGCATCGGCGCGGAGGGCCAGGAGCACGGCCGGGTCGACTCTCCCTTTCCCTACGAGGAACGCACCCGCGTCCTCGTCAGTGAGGACTGCCCCGCCGCCACCGGCCGCACCCCGGCCGCCACCCTCGACTACTGGGCGGAGGCCATCCTCGCCGCGGCGGGGGCGGTGACCGGGGGGACCCTCGTCCTCTTCACCAGCCACCAGGATCTCGCCACCACCGCCCGCCGCGTCCAGCCGGACTGGGAGGCCGCCGGCCATCTCTTCCTCCGGCAGGGCGGCGACCTCAACCGCTCCACCCTCCTCGAGCGCTTCCGGGAGGACGGGAACGCCCTCCTCTTCGGCACGGACAGCTTCTGGACGGGAATCGACGTGCCCGGACCGGCCCTCTCCCAGGTCATCCTCACCAAGCTCCCCTTCGACAACCCCTCCCACCCGGTCCGCCAGGCCCGGGAGGAGGCCGTTCGGGAACGGGGCGGCTCCCCCTTCACCGAGATTTCCCTGCCGGACGCCCTCCTCAAGTTCCGGCAGGGGCTCGGACGACTCGTCCGCCGGGTCGATGACCGCGGCCAATTCGTCCTCCTCGACGCGCGCCTCCTCCGCAAGCCCTACGGCCGCGCCTTCGTCGCCGCCCTCCCGGTCTCCCTGTTCACCCGCTTCCGGAGGGGGGACTGGCCAGCCTGCTTCGCCCCGGGCTATCCGCCGGAGGCCCGATGAAGGCCGCAGACTCCGCCGGCGGCCCTCCCTCCGGACCCGACCCCGTCCCCGCCGGTCTCGTGGCCCCGCCTCCCTCCGAACGCGCCCGCTCCCGCGCCGACGAGGCCCGCGCCAGCTCCGCGGAAGCTCCGCGACTCGACCCCGGGGAGTTCCGCGCCCGTATCCTCTTCCGGAACGAACGGGTCCTCGCCGTGGACAAGCCCCCCTGGCTGCCCGTGCACCCCGCCAAGGCCGGCCCGGGATCCAGCCTCGCCTCCGCTGCCTGCCGCCACCTCGGCACGGAGCGCATCCACCCGGTGAGCCGGCTCGACCGGGAAACGAGCGGGATCGTCGTCTTCGCCCTCGACCGCGGCGCCGCCCGCCTCCTCCAGGGGGCCGTGGAGCGCCGCGAGGTCTCCAAGAGCTACCTCGCGGTTCTTCACGGCACCCTCGGCGAAACCCTCGAACGACACGATCGCATCGTCCCCGACCGGCCCTCGGCGGTGCGGGTGAAAATGCGGGCGAGCTCCGAGAGGGATCCCGCTGGGGGCTTTACCCGCTTCCAACCCCTTCTCACCGCCCACGGGAAAACCCTCTGCCGGGTGCATACGGCGGGCGGCCGCAAGCACCAGATCCGGGTGCACGCCGCCGCCGCCGGCCTCCCCCTGGTCGGCGACAAGCTCTACGGGCCCGATGAAACCCTCTACCTGGAATTCTGCCGGGAGGGCTGGACCCCGCGGCTCCGCGAGGCGCTCGGTTGGCCCCGGCAGATGCTGCACGCCGGGGAGTGGTCCGTGGAGAACACCCTCGGCCTGCCCGCGCTCCACCAGCCGCCCCCGCCGGCCTGGGCCGATTGCCTCGGCGAAGCCCACTTCCGGCTCGACGCCGATCGGCCGGATTGAAAGGTTCTTCGCAGGGCCCGGGCAAGGCCCGGCCCTCCGGAAGATTCCCGGTTTTTCAATCCCGATTCCCGATGCGCACACCTCTCCTTGGCTTCCTCACCCTCCTCCTCCCCCTTGCCGGTTCCCTCTCCGCCGGCACGGCCTCCATCGAGGCCGGGCAAACCGAGCGCCTGACCCTCGAACTCGCCTGGAACGACCGCGGGGAGGTGCGGATCCTCCCCGGGGCGAAGGAGGGGATCGGCGAGATCCTCCTCCGCGAGGGCGAGGTCTTCATCGTCACCCATCAAGCAGGCGGGCCCCTCGTCATGAACTTTTCCGAAATGGCCCGGATGGGGGGCTCCCTCCGCCTGAACATCGACGGGGATGTTCCCCTCAACGCGGAGCGGCTGGTCGACTGGGTCCCCACGGGTGTCCGCGAGTCCGTCGCCGGTGTCCCGGGAGAGATCTACCGCCTGGTGTGGATCGATGACCAGGGCCGCGAACGGGAGGCGGAAGCGATCCTCAGCGACGCACCCCTCGCCGTCGGCATGCAGGAAGCCTTCGACCGCTACGCCGTCGCCATGGCGGCCGCCGCCGGTCGCGAGGGTCCCGGGGCCATCACGGAGCGGGTTGCCGCCGAGGGTCTCGGGGTGCTCCGTTTCGGCAACGACTACGAGGTCACCGCGCTCTCCGCAGAGACCCCGCCGGCCGGGGCCTTCGCCCTGCCCGCCCCCCCCACGCCGCTCTCCGAGATCATGGGCCCCCGGCAGGACTGACCGGCCCGGTCGACGGCCCGGGTCGCCCCCGGTCGGCCCGCCCGCTGGCACGGTTCCTGTTTCCGGATACGCCACCCACCCTTCTTCCCCCACTCGCCTCCGCCTCCCACCACCATGACCAAGAAAGCCGCCCGCAAGAAGACCGCCAAGAAGGCGACCTCTCCCCAGGCCACCAAGGCCGCGAAGAAAGCCACCAAGAAAACCGCCCGCCCGGCGGCCACGGATGCCCGCCCCGCCTCCGCCAGCGGTGCCGGCACCCCGGCTCCCTCCGCGCTCACGGGCACACCCACCCTGCCGACCGACCCCGGCCAGGTCAGCGCCAACGAGATCCGGGCCTCCATCCTCCACCACCTGCAGTCCACCCTCGCCCGCGACACCCACACGGCCACCCCGCGCGACTGGTGGATCGCTACCTCCAAAGCCGTCGAGGACTACATCCTCGCCGCCTACATCGCCACCATGCGCACCCACAACCGCGAGAAGGTGCGCCGGGTCTACTACCTGAGCCTGGAATACCTCATGGGTCGGCTCTTCAAGAACAACATCTTCAACTCGGGGCTGCACGACGCCGTCGTCGAAGCGGTCCGCGGTCTGGGCTTCGAGATCGACGAACTCGGTGCCGAGGAGAAGGACATGGGTCTGGGCAATGGCGGCCTCGGGCGGCTCGCCGCCTGCTTCCTCGATTCCCTCGCCACCCTCGACTACCCCGCCATCGGCTACGGCATCCACTACCAGTTCGGTCTCTTCCGCCAGGAATTCGAGAACGGGCACCAGGTCGAGCTGCCCGACAACTGGGAACGCTTTGGCAACCCCTGGGAGATCGTTCGGCCGGAACACCTCCAGGAAGTGCGCCTCTACGGGCGGGCCGAGAGCTTTGTCGACGAGAACGGCGACTTCCACCCGGCCTGGGTCGACACCCGCACGGTCCTCGGGGTCCCCTACGACATCCCCATCGCCGGCTACGGCACGAAGACCGTGAACTACCTCCGCCTCTGGGAGTCGAAGGCCTCCTCCGACCTCGACCTGGAGGCCTTCAATCGCGGGGGCTACGTCGACGCGGTCCGCGAGAAGGCCCTCGGGGAGACCATCTCCAAGGTCCTCTATCCCAACGATGCCACCGAGAGCGGCAAGGAACTCCGCCTCGTCCAACAGTACTTCTTCGTATCCTGCTCCCTCCGCGACATCATCCGCCGCTACTTCCGGAGCGAGCAGACATGGGAAGCCTTCCCCGAGCAGGTCGCCATCCAGTTGAATGACACCCACCCGGCCGTCGCCGTTGTCGAGCTCATGCGCATCCTCCTCGACGAGCACGGCTTCCCCTGGGACGACGCCTGGGCCCTCGTCCGGCGGATCTTCTCCTACACAAACCACACGCTCCTCCCCGAGGCCCTCGAGAAGTGGAGTGTCCCCCTCTTCGGGCGGGTCCTCCCCCGCCACCTCCAGATCGTCTACGAGATCAACCACCGCTTCCTCGAGGACGAGGTCGAGCCCAAGTGGCCCGGCGACAACGACCGCAAGCGGGAGCTCTCCCTGATCGAGGAGGGTGACCCCCAGATGATCCGGATGGCCTACCTCTCCGTCGTCGCCAGCCACACGGTCAACGGCGTGGCCGCCCTCCACACCGAGTTGCTCCGCAAGCACCTCTTCCACCACTTCGACGAACTCTACCCGGGCAAGTTCCAGAACAAGACCAACGGGATCACCCCCCGCCGCTGGCTCCTCGCCTGCAACCCGGAGCTCGCCGGCCTCGCCACCCGCACCCTCGGGTCCTCCAGCTGGGTCACCCACCTCGAGGACCTGCGGGGCCTGGAAAAGCACGCCGGCGACCGCGGCTTCCAGGAGGAGTTCGAGGCGGTCAAGCTCGCCAAGAAGGAACAGCTCGCCCGGGTCATCTCCGACTCCCTCGGCATCACCGTCGACCCCCACGCCCTCTTCGACTGCCAGGTGAAGCGGCTCCACGAGTACAAGCGCCAGCACCTCAACCTGCTCCACATCCTCAGCCTCTACTACCGGCTGCTCCACGAGAAGGACTTCGACATGGTGCCCCGGGTCTTCGTCTTCGCCGCCAAGGCTGCCCCGGGTTACCTGATCGCCAAGAACATCATCCGCGCCATCAATTGCGTGGGCCACCGCATCAACCACGACCCCCGCGTCGAGGACCGCATCAAGGTCGCCTTCCTCCCGAACTACGGGGTCTCCCTCGCCGAAAAGATCATCCCGGCCGCCAACCTCTCCGAACAGATTAGCACCGCCGGCAAGGAAGCCTCCGGCACCGGGAATATGAAGTTCGCCCTCAACGGGGCCCTCACCATCGGCACCCTCGATGGTGCCAACGTCGAGATCCGCGACGAGGTCGGCGAGGACAACATCTTCATCTTCGGGCTCCGCGAGAACGAGGTGGCCGACCTGGTGGCCAGTGGCTACCAGCCCCGCGACTACTACGAGCGCAGCCCCCTCCTCCGCGCCGCCATCGACTGGCTCGGCACCGATGCCTTCACCCGGGGCGAGAAGGACGCCTTCGCCCCGCTGGTCCACAGCCTTCTCGACGGGGGGGACCCCTTCCTCGTCTGTGCCGATTTCGAGGCCTACGGCCAGACCCAGCAACAGGTCGATCGACTCTACCGGGACCGCCATGAGTGGAACCGCCGGGCCATTCTCAATACCGCCCGTACCGGCAAGTTCTCCTCGGACCGCACCATCCGCGAATACGCCGAGCAGATCTGGCACCTGCCCCCGGTTCCGGTGCAAGAAGAATAGGCCCTTTGCGCAGTAGTCCGGCTTCTGGTGGTTGCAATTTTCCGTCAGACTCGACAGGCCGGAAGAAGTAGCGCTGGACAGCCTCGCGGGCGGGCGCTCATTTTCGGGACTCGTTTTTGCGGTGGTCGCCTCGCCGGGCGAGCCGACCGGTCTGCCCCTCCCCTAGTCCCTACCCCTTTATGAGTTCCTCCCGCAACTTCCACCTCCGCGATTCCATCGAGTCCGCGTACCCGGATGTCTACACTCCGGAGGCGATCGCTGCCATCGAGGCCCTCGAACCCCTCAATGCGGAGCGCAACCAATTGATGGCGGCCCGCACCCGGCGGCGCGCCGAGCGTTTCCGCAGTGGCGAGCCGCCCCAGTTCCTCAATCCGGAGGAAACCATTCCGGGGACCCGCCTCACCGTGCGGAACGCCCGGGAGGGCCGCTTCACCGGCTCGACCATCCCCCACGATCTCCAGCGCCAGTGGATCCAGGGCACCGGTCCCGGTGCCAAGCCGCACGCGAACCTCGCCTCCTCCATCCGCAACGTCGCCTACGCTCTCCTCTCCGGCGCCGACGGCTGGATGTTCGACGGGGAGGACGCCCTCGGCCAGATCGACACGATGTCCCTCGACAACCAGCGCAACCTCAAGCTGGCCTTCGCCCGCGACGAGCGCTTCCTCGAGGTGGTTCCGGGCGTGGCCGACGGGATGAACCGCTGGGCCCGCGAGTTCTTCGGGCACGAGATCGTCACGGATTGGGAGGAACAACTCTCTTTCACCACCCGCATCTTCCGGGCCCGCGGCCTCCACCTCGACGACCGGCACACCCGCGACCACGAGGGCAAGGGGCTCGCCGCCTCCCTCGTGGACACCGCCCTCTACGTCACGAACAACCACCGGACCCTCCAGGAACAGGGCTCTTCCGTCGTCCTCTACCTTCCCAAGATCCAGACCGCCGCGGAGGCCGCCTTCTGGAACAAGCTCCTCACCACCCTCGAGGGGCACCTCGGACTCGACGTAGGTACCATCAAGACCTACGTGCTCGTCGAGCAGCTCGAGGCCACCTACCAGCTCATGGAGATCCGGGCGGCCCTCGGCCTGCACTTCGTCGGCTACAACACGGGCCGCTGGGACTACATCAACAGCGTCTCCGACCGGATGGCCGCCGATCCCGACTTCCTCAACCCGAACATCGAGTCCATCACCATGACCTACGGCTATATGCGGGTCTACGAGGACCGCGTCCGCCGGGTGGTCAACACTCCTGACCAGCACGGCCAGTTCGCCCTCTGGCAGGGCGGCATGGAGCCGAACATCCCGGTCGGCTCGGAGGCGGGGGTGAAGAGCTCCATGGAGAAAGCCTACGCCGGAGCCGAGCGCGAACAGCGCGAGGGCGCCAGCGGCAAGTGGGTGGCCCACTGGCGGATGGTCCACATCATCCGCCCGGCCTGGGAAAAAGTCGGGACGGACAACCAGCTCGGCCGCGCCTTCCCCGCCCCGGGCTACTCCGAACAGGACGCCCGGGACCTCCTCCTCCTCGAGGAAGCCCCCCGCACCATCCGCGGGGCCCGCAACCTCCTCAGCGTCGCCCTCCAGTACGGCAACGCCTTCGGTGAGGGCTTCCAGGCGGCCGCCCTCAAGCCGGCCGACTTCTTCGGCGACGACGACATCCTCTACCTCATGGAGGACGCCGCCACCGGCGAAATCCGCATGAGCATTCTCTGGGAATGGCTCCACAAGAAGGCCCGCCTCACCGAGGAGGACGGGGAGACCGGCGTGGCCAAGGGCGATACCTTCACCCTCTCCCTCTTCGAGCGCCTCCTCCGCGAGGAGTACGACAAGCTGCTCCAGGCCGACCCCAAGGATGTCCACGAGGACTCGAAGACCACCACCCTCCCCATCGTCCGCGAAATCGTGGACGCCTACGTCCGGTCCGAGGAGAAGGTCCCCTGGTACATCGACCTCCTCAACCTCAACCTGAACAACAAGGACCCCGAGGTGGCCCGCGAGCGGATCGACGAGTACCTCCGCCGCCTGCGCGAGGAAAACGAGCGCTGGACGGACAATCCGGACTTCCAGGTCTGAGAGCCCCACCCTTTTCCCGTTACCCTCGACCCCAACCCCCAAAAGATACCCCATGAGTGATTCTACCCCCCTCGACGAGGCCATTCGACAACTCGAGGACTGGTTTGCCAGCCCCCGTTTCCGGGAGATCACCCGGCTCTACTCGGCCCGCCAGGTCGCCGAGCAGCAGGGCACGATCGAAAAGGACTACCCCATCGCCCGCGAGGCCGCCCGCGGATTTTACCAGCTGCTCCGTGAGCACTACGATCGCGGCGCGTCCATCACCACCTTCGGGCCCTACTCTCCCGGCCACGTCGTCATGATGAAGCGACTGGGGATCCAGGGGATCTACCTCGGGGGCTGGGCCACCTCCGCCAAGGGCTCGGTGCAGGAGGACCTCGGGGCCGACCTCGCCTCCTACCCGCTCAGCCAGGTCCCGGACGAGGCTTCCGTGCTGGTGCGGGCCCTCCTCACCCAGGACCGCAACCAGCGCTTCAACCGCTCCCGCATGTCCGCCGGGGAGCGCGAGGCCACGCCGGAGGTCGACTACAATCCCTACATCATCGCCGACGCCGACACGGGCCACGGCGGGGATGCCCATGTCCGCAATCTCATCCGCCGCTTTGTCGAGGCCGGCGTGCCCGGCTACCACATCGAGGACCAGCGGCCCGGGACCAAGAAGTGCGGCCACCAGGGGGGGAAGGTGCTCGTCTCCGTCACCGAGCAGATCTCCCGCCTGAACACCGCCCGCTTCCAGCTCGATACCATGGGCGTCGAGGGCATCATCGTCGCCCGTACGGATGCCGAGGCCGCCAATCTCCTCGACAACAACAGCGACGGTCGCGACCACCCCTTCATCCTCGGGGCCACCCTCCTCCAGGTCCCGCCCTACCGCGACTGCTCCGCCGCCCTCCTCCGCCGCTTCCACCAGGGCGGCGTGGACGAGGTGAACGGGCACCGCATGCTCGGCCTCGCCGAGGAAAACCTCGAGAAGGCGGACGCCTGGTTCCGGGAGGCCGGCATCGCCGGCGAGATCGACGCCTGCGTCGAGCGCGCCCGCTCCGGCTCGTCCAGCGAGATGGAAGCTGCCTTTGACGAGGCCGGGGCCATCCTCAGCGAGAAGTGGGAGGACGCCGCCGGCCTCATGACCTACGGCGAGGCCGTCATCGAGGCGATGCGCTTCCGCAAGGAAGAGGGCTTTGAGCTACCCATGACCGAGGAGGAATGGCTGGAGTTCGCCAAGACCGCCTCCTACCGCCGGGCCTCCGCCAAGGCCGCCGAGATGGGCCTCCGGGTCACCTGGGACAGCGAGCTCGCCCGCACCTCCGAGGGCTACTATCAGGTCCGGGGCGGCATCCCCTACGCGATTGCCAAGTCCCTCGCCGTCGCCCCCTACGCCGATCTCCTCTGGATGGAGACGAAGACGGCCAACCTCGAGGAGGCCCGCGAGTTCGCCGAGGCCGTCCACGCGGTCTACCCGAACCAGATGCTCGCCTACAACCTCTCCCCCTCCTTCAACTGGGACACCACCGGGATGACCGAGCAGGAGATGCGCGACTTCCCCAAGGAAATCGGCAAGCTCGGGTTCGTCTTCAATTTCATCACCTACGGCGGGCACCAGATCGACGGCTGGGCCGCCGAGGAGTTCACCACCGATCTCCGCGAGAACGGTATGCTCGCCCTCGCCAAGCTGCAGCGCCGGCTCCGCCTGCTGGAGTCCCCCTACTCCAAGCCACAGAGCTACGTGGGTGGACCGCGGCTGGACGCCGCCCTCGCCGCCTCCCTCGGGCGCAATGCCACCACCAAGGCCATGGGCAAGGGTTCCACCGAACACCAGCACCGCATCCAGACGGAGGTCCCGGTCAAGGTGCTCGACGGCTGGCTCGACGCCTGGGCCGCCCACTACGGGATGGACCCCGCTCCCCGGGCCCGCCTGCGCCCGCACCGAGCCTCCTCCGAGCTCATCGAGCTCTCCCTGCTCCGCGGAGGAGAGGAGGAAAAGGTGCTCGACGTGGTCTACGCCGCCATCGAGGACCGCGCCGGGCGGAGCATCCTCTCCATCCGCGACCAGAATACCCGGGCCGAGGACTGCAAGCGCAAGCGGCTCATGACGCTCGCCCAGCTCTACCTTCTCTACCGCTACGACGCCGATGCCGTCCACTACGTGACGCCCACCGACGACAACCGCCACCAGACGGTGCGGATGCAGGAACTGGGCCTCTTCTCCGAGGTTGGGGCCGAGATCGGCGACATGATCGTGGCCACCGTGCACCGCGAGCGGATCGCCGCCCTCGTCGATCCGAAGTCCGACGCGCTCGCCCGCCTCATCGCCAAGGAGGACTGAGGCCTTCCCTTTCCGGCCTCCGGAGGTATCGTGCCCGCCCCGAGACGGTACGGTACCTCCGAGGGGTCGTTTCTCTCCCTTCCCCTCCCTCTTGGGCTTGACCGCGAGGGACTTTCGCGATTGTCTCCCGAGTTTTCCTGGGGCCGTAGCTCAGTTGGAAGAGCGCCACAATGGCATTGTGGAGGTCGTCGGTTCGATCCCGATCGGCTCCACCAGGAGAGCCCCCAACCGCCCGATTTGAGGGGTGGTCCGTATCCTTAGTCCGCGAGGAGCTTTTCGAGGAGTTGGTTGACGACCTGTGGGTCCGCCTTCCCCCCCGTCGCCTTCATCACCTGCCCCTTCACGGCATTGATGGCCTTGGCATTGCCCTCCCGGTACTGGGCGACCGCCTTGGGGGAGTTTTCGATCGCCTCCCGGCAGAGGGCCTCGAGCTCCCCGGTATCCGACCGCTGCTCGAGCCCCCGCTCCCGCACGAGGGCCGAGGGCGATCCTCCGGTCTGCACGATCTCGGCGAGGAGTTCCCGGGCGGTGGCGTGGGCAATGGTCCGATGGGCCAACAAGCCGGCCAGCTCCGCCACCTCGGCCGGCCCGATGGGGAGTTCCGCAAGGCTGCCCCTCCGCTCCCGCAGGAGATCGTTGGCCACGAGGTTGCCCGCGATGACGGGATCGCCCCCCTCCGTGAGGCAGGCCTCGAAGAAGTCGGCGACCTCCCGCTCCCCGATGAGCACGGTCGCGGTCGAATACGGGAGGCCGAGCCGTTCGAGGTAGCGGCGCTGCCGGTCGAAGGGACGCTCGGGGAGAGTCGCCGCCAGCTCCGCCTTCCATGCCTCGCTGATCCGGACGGGCAGGAGGTCCGGGTCCGGAAAATAGCGGTAGTCGTGGGCCTCCTCCTTGCCCCGCATCTCGCGGGTCTGCCCCTTCTCCGCGTCCCAGCGCCGGGTCTCCTGGCGAAGGGCGTTGCCCCGCTCGAGCTCCCGCTGCTGGCGCCGGATCTCGTGGGCGATCCCGTCGCGCACGCCGCTGATGCTGTTCAAATTCTTCAGCTCCACCTTGGTGCCGAGCTTGCCACTCCCCGCCGGCCGGAGACTGATGTTCGCATCGCAGCGCAACTGCCCCTTCTCCATGTCGCAGTCGGAGAGGCCGGCGTGCACGAGCATGCGGCGCAGGCAGGTGAGAAAGGCATAGGCCTCCTCCGCCGAGTGCAGGTCCGGCTCGGTGACGATCTCCACGAGGGGAGTGCCCGCCCGGTTGTAGTCCACGCCGCTGTCCTTGCCGTAGTGGGTCAGCTTGCCGACGTCCTCCTCGAGGTGGATGCGGGTGAGGCGGACCTCCCGGTGCGGGCCCATCTCCGCCCGGGAAGGACCCGCCAACTCGATCTCCACGCTGCCGTGCCGGCAGACGGGCTGATCGTACTGCGAGATCTGGTAGTTCTTCGGCGAATCGGGATAGAAGTAGTTCTTCCGGTCCCACTTGCAGACGGGGGCGATCTCACAACCGAGCAGGAGCCCGAGCTGCACGGTCTTGGCCACCGCCTCCTCGTTGATGACGGGCAGGCTGCCGGGAAGAGCCCAGACGACCGGATCGATCAGGGTGTTCGGCTCCTCCCCGAAGCGATAGGGAACGGGGGAGAACATCTTCGAGGCGGTCCCCAGCTGGACATGGACCTCGAGTCCGATGACGGGTTCCCAAGCCGCGCTCATGAGCTTCGGCCCTCCCCTGTTTCCACCGGGGCCACCTGTCCGCGGAAGTCGTGGCCCTCCTCGAACTGTCGGGCCAACTGCAGGAGGCGTTCCTCCGCGAGGACGGGCCCCATCAGCTGCAAGCCGATCGGCATTCCCTCCGGAGAGAATCCGCAGGGCACGCTCAGGGCCGGCAGCCCGGCAAGGTTCGCCGGGATGGTGTAGATGTCGTTCAGGTACATCGCGAGCGGATCGTCGATCTTGTCTCCCTCCCGGAAGGCCACCGTCGGCGTGGTCGGGGAAACGAGGGCGTCCACCCGGGCAAAGACTTCCTCGAAATCCCGCTGCACGAGGGTGCGCACCTTTTGCGCGCGCAGGTAGTAGGCATCGTAGTATCCGGAGGAGAGCACGTAGGTGCCGAGCAGAATCCGGCGGACCACTTCCGGGCCGAAGCCCTCCTCCCGGGTGCGGTAGTAGAGGTCGATCCCGTCCTCGGCCCCGGGGGCCCTCTGCCCGTAGCGGATCCCGTCGAAGCGGGCGAGGTTCGAGGAAGCCTCCGCGGTCGCTACGATGTAGTAAACGGCGACTCCGTACTCCGCGTGGGGCAGGTCCACCTCCTCCACGCTGTGGCCGGCTTGCTCGTAAAAGCGAAGGGCCTTCTCCACCGCCTCCCTCACCTCCGGAGCCAGGCCCTCCCCGAAGAATTCGCGGGGCACACCGAGGCGCAGGGGGCCTTCCGGGGGTGCCAGCCTCCCCGCCCACGCCGGCGGTCCGCCGGGCAGGGAGGTCGAGTCCCGCGGGTCGTGACCGCAGGTGGCATCGAGGAAGAGGGCCACGTCCTCCACGGAGCGGGCCAGCGGACCGATCTGGTCCAGCGAGGAGGCAAAGGCCACCAGGCCATAGCGGGAAATTCTCCCGTAGGTGGGCTTCAGCCCCACCGTGCCACAGAAGGCCGCCGGCTGGCGGATGGACCCGCCGGTATCGCTGCCCAGGGCGATGGGGGCCTCTCCCGCCGCCACCGCCGCCGCGCTGCCCCCACTGCTGCCGCCGGGCACCCTCCGGTTATCCCAGGGATTGGCCGTCGGGTGGTAGCCGGAATTCTCCGTGGAGGAACCCATCGCGAATTCATCCATGTTCAACCGCCCGAAGACCACGGCCCCGGCCTCCTCGAGCCGACGGACGGCGGTCGCCGTGTACGGACTGCGGAATCCCTCGAGAATCCGGCTGGCGCAGCCGAGGGGCTGGCCCTCCACGGCCACGATGTCCTTGAGGGCCACCGGGACCCCCTCCAGCGGCCCGCGGCTTTCCCCGCGCCGGCGGCGCTCGTCACTGGCCCGCGCCCGCGCCCGCGCGTCCTCCCCCTCCCAGGAGAGGAAGGCGCGGATCCGTGGCTCGCAGGCTTCCAACCGCGCGAGGAGGTGTTCGGTGATTTCCAGGCTACCCACCTCCCCGCGGTCGAGCAGGGTGCCGAGATCCCCGGCCGTGCAGGTGTGCAGGGCCGTCATTCCTCGATCACCCGCGGAACGATGACCTCCCCGTTGCGGGTGGCCGGCGCGTTGTCGAGGTAGGCCTCCCGGGAATCGGGGGCCACCGCCCGGTCCGGCCGGAGGACGTTCTCCAGGGGGACGGGGTGGGTCATCGGCTCGACTCCCTCCACCTCCACCCGGGAAAGCTGCTCCACGTAGCCGAGGATACGGGCGAGCTGGGGCTGGAATTCCGCCCGGTCCTCGTCGCGCAGGCGGATGCGGGCGAGGCGTCCCAGTGCCTCCAGGTCGAGCTCGGGGTGGCGGGCGGTGGCGGAGTCCTCCATGCCGGCAAGCTACCGGGGGCGGGTTCCGGCCGGCAAGGATTTACCCTTTCGCGTGGACGCAGCGGGGCCGGCTGCCTATCGAGTGGCCATGAGCGAACGCCCCCTCCGCAGGATCCGCCTCGACCACCTGCTGGTCGAGAAGGGCCTCTGCGCGAGCCGCACCCAGGCCCAGGCCCTCATCCTCGCGGGGAAGGTGTGGAACGGCACGGAGCGGATGGACAAGCCGGGGCGGGCGGTCCCCCGGGACTTGCCCCTCGCCCTCGAGCATCCTCCCCGTTTCGTCAGCCGGGCCGGGGAGAAGTTGGAGGGCTTTCTCGAGGCCGTCGGCTGGTCCCCCACCGGCGCCACCGTCCTCGATGTGGGCGCCTCCACCGGGGGCTTCACCGACTGCCTGCTCCAGCGGGGCGCCCGGGAAGTCACCTGCGTCGACGTGGGCCGGGGCCAGCTCCACGAGAGACTCCGCCGCGATCCGCGAGTCACCAACCTCGAGCGCGTCCACGCGGGAACCCTCGCCTCCGCGGATCTTCCCCGCGACCGCTACGACTGGGTGGTGGTCGACCTCTCCTTCATCTCGCTCCGCAAGGTGCTCGCCGCGGTCTGGGCGCGGCTCGCCCCGGGCGGTCGCATGGTCGTGCTCGTCAAGCCCCAGTTCGAGGCCTCCCGGGCCGAGGCCGATGCCGGCCGCGGGGTGATCCGCGACCCGCAAGTGCGCGCACGGGTCCGCGATGAGGTCGTCGCCTGGATCCTCGCCCACCTTCCGGGGGCGTGGCTCGCCTCCGTCCGCGAGTCCACCCTCGCCGGCACCGACGGCAACCGCGAGTTCCTCGCCGGGTTCCAGCGGGTTGCCGGGGAGGGCGAGGCCTAGCTATTCCCGCCGGTCAGCCGGCAGGAGTGACAACTGAACCCGGCCCCGAACGAGCTGGCCCAGAGGTCGACGGGTCGGCCCGCCCGGGCCCGCAGGACCTCGTCCACCGCGAAAAGGACACTCGGGCTGCTCATGTTGCCCCCGTCCCGCAGCACCTCCCGCGAGGTCGGCAGGTCCGGCACCTGCAGGGAGTCGGCCACCGCGTCGAGGACATCGCGACCGCCGGCATGCGTGATCACCTCCGCCCCGTTCGCGCCGGAGCGCGCGTGCAGCTCGCGGACAGCCGCGGCCGCCGTGGCCGGGACGGTCCGCTCCAGCCGGTTCCGCAGCTTGCCCCCGCGGTTCTCGAAGCGGAGCTGCTCCCGCGCCTCCGGGCGGTGCAGGGTGTCGAACCCGTAAGCGCGCACCTTTCCCGCATCCTCCCCGGCTCGGTCCCCGCTCCAGATGCTCGCCGCCGCCCCGTCGCCAAACAGGCAGAGGCTCACGAGCACCCCGGGGTCGTCGTCGATGTAGAACGCCGCCGAACACACCTCCACGGAAACGCAGGCCACCTTCGCGTCCGGATCGAGCGCGAGCAGGCCCGCGGCTTGCCGGAGGAGGGGAAGGGCCGCCCCGCAACCCAGCCCGACAAGGTCGCCGAGGTAGGCGTCCGGGCGGAGGCCCGCCGCCTCCCCGATATAGCTGGAGAGACCGGGGCAGAGATAACCGGTGCAGGTGCACACGAGGAGGGCGTCGAGCTCTCCGGCCCGCAGGCCGGCTTCCTCCAGGGCCCGGCCGAGGGCCTCTCCACCCAGCCGGGGGGCCTCCCGCTCGAAGCCCCGGTTCAGATCCTCCGCCGATAGGTCAAACAGCCCCTCCACCTGCGGCATCGCGAAGTGTCGGCGATCGATGCCGCCGGAACCCTTCAGGATCCGTTCGAGAAGCCGCTGGGAACCGGGGCGCAGTTCCGCGAAACGGGAACTGTTCCGCAGCACCTCCCAGCATTCGGCCTGCGTGTAGAAAGGTTCGGGGCGCACACAGGCGAGGCTTTCTAACCACATGGCGGCCAATCATTCACACTTTCCGCTCCGCCACAACAGTCTGGCGCCCTTCCGCCGCACCCGCGCTGGGCCCTCGCCGGGAAACTCGACGGTTGGCGATTCCTGCCCCAAGCTCCACGCTCCGTACCGTCGCCATGAAGTCCCACGCCGCCGGCCACCCGAATGCCGCCTCCGAGGATGCCCACCCGGGAGACCCGCCCGGGCTGGCCGCGCGGGCCCGCCGGGAGCTCCACTTCGCGGCAGGGTCCCTGCCCGCCCGCGCCGATCGCGTGGAGGCCTACCGCACCTTTCTCACCTCCGAGCGGGAGCGGATCCTCGCGGACCATCGGGCCGGGGCCAGCGGCCTGTCCGTCTCCCGGGAGGGTGCCCTCCTCATCGACGCCCTCCTCACCGCCCTCTACGACGCCGCCGGCAAGGTGCTCGCCCCGGACTACGGGAGCCGGTGGCAACGGATCGCGGTCCTCGCCCTCGGAGGATACGGTCGCGGGGAGGTCTGCCCCTTCAGCGATGTCGACATCCTCCTCCTCCACCCGCCGGACAGCCCCCGGGATTCCGCCCGGGGCCTGCCGGCCGCCTTCGCCGAGGAAATGCTCTACCCGCTCTGGGATCTCGGGCTGAAGGTCGGGCACGCCACCCGTACGGTCAGTGAAGCCCTCTCCGAAGCCGACCGCGAACCCAAGTCCCGCAACGCCCTCCTTGAGATGCGTTTCCTCTTCGGGAACGAATCCCTCGCCGAACAGCTGAACCGACGCTTCCGCTCAAGGTTCCGTCGCCGTCGCTCCGCCCTCACCCTGCAGAGCCAGATCGAGAATGCCGTCGACCGGCGGACCCAGCAGGGGGATTCTCTCTACCTCCAGGAACCCGACATCAAGAACGGGGTCGGTGGGCTTCGCGACTACCAGAATGTGCTCTGGATGAGCCACATCCGCTTCGACCGGGGCGACCCGGAGGTTCTCGTGGAAAACGGGATCCTCTCGCCGGCCCGTCTTCGGCAGTTCCACGAGGCCTACGACTTTCTCCTCCGCGTCCGCAACGAGCTCCACTTCTTCGCCGGCCGGGCGACTGACCTGCTCTCCCTCGACCGCCAGCCCACCATCGCCGCGCACCTCGGCTACCCTGAGGTCGACCTCGTCGAGCGGGTCGAGGCCTTCATGCGGGACTACTATGCCCGGGCCCAGTGCATCCTCCGCACGGCGAGCCGGGTGGAGAGCCGCATCCTCCGCCGGGACCTGCCCTTCGCCGGGGACCGCTTCCACCTCCGCGATGTCCTCGCCTCCCGGCGCCCGCAGCGCAAGCGGAGGATCGATGGCTTCCTCCTCGAGAAGGGTCTCCTCCACCGCGACGAGCCCGGCGCTTTCCAGGCCGATCCGCTCCGGCTGGTCCGGGTGTTCCGCCACGCCCAGCAACTCGGGGCCGACCTCCACGATGAACTTGCCGAGGAAATTGAGGAGTCCCTCGGACTGCTCGAGGTGACGGATCCCTGGCAACCCGCCCTCCAGAAGATCATGCGGGCCCTGCTCAACGACGCCGGCCGGGTCTTCCCCGCGGTCGCCTCGCTCCACGAGGTGGGGGTGCTCGGCCACATCCTCCCGGAGTTCGGACGGCTCACCTGCCTCGTCCAGCACGAGTACTACCACCGCTACACGGCGGACATGCACACCCTCGAGACGCTCCACCAGCTGGACCGGGTCTTCGCCCGGACGGAGCCCCCCTGGAACAGCTACCTCGAGGCCCTCCGCCGTACCGAGTACCCCACCCTCCTCTACCTCGCCCTTCTTCTCCACGACATCGGAAAGGCCGACGGCGTTCGCGGTCATGCCCAACGGGGAGCCGTGCTCGCCGCTCCCATCCTCTCGAGAATCGGTCTCCCCGAACCTCTGCACGGGGAAATCCTCTTCCTCATCGAGAATCACCTGGAGATGGCACGATTCTCGCAACGGTTCGACCTCGATGACCCCACCACCATCCAGTCCTTCGCCCGCTTTGCCGGTACCCCTACGCGCCTGGCCTACCTCTACGCCCATACCTACTGCGACGCCCTCGGCACCGCCGAGAACCTCTGGAACGGATACAAGCAACTGCTCCACGAATCCCTTTACCGGAAGACCCTCTCCCTCCTCGAGAAGGGGGCCGACCGCAGCCTGATGGAGCGGGAATACCGGGAGCACCTCGAGGAACAGCTCCTCGGGGAGGGCGCCGCCGCCCGCGTCGAAAGGGAGGAGGTCGAGGCCCACCTCAACGGCCTACCCGACCGCTACTTTGTCCAGAACAGTCTCGATGAGGTGGTCCTCCACCTCGATATGGTCCACCAATTGCTGGTCCGCATCCAGACCGCCGACTCCGTAGGCGCGCTCGCCCCAATTATTGACTGGCAGGACAGCCCGGACCAGGGACTCTCCACAGTCACCGTGGTGACTTGGGACCGGGGCGGGCTCTTCTTCAACCTCGCCGGGGCGCTCTCCGTCTCCGGGCTGAACATCCTCAGCACCAAGGCGGTCACCCGGGCCGACCATATTGCCATCGACACGTTTACCGTGGTCGGGCCGGACGGCGGCCCAGTCTCCGACCCGGCCGCCCGCTCGAAATTCGAGAGCCATGTCCACGAGGCCCTCGTGGAGAACCGGGATCTCCTCGAGGCCATCGAGCGGGAGGCCCGCAAGTACGAGTCCGGATACCTCCGCCGCAACGGGGCCACCCTCGCCAGCCACATCGATCCGGTCATCAACGTCTACCACGAGCTCACCCTCCAGCGCACCATCATCGAGGTGCAGGCTCCCGACACGCTCGGGCTGCTCTACAAACTCGGCCGGGTCATCACCGAGCACGGTTTCGACATCACTTTCGCCCGCATCGACACCGAGAACGGGATCGCCAACGACACCTTCTACATCGAGGGGGTCGAGCCAACCGCCCACTCGCCGGGCAACCACAATCTCCTGCTCCTCCGCCAGGCCCTTGCCGACACCGTGCGCAGCGAGCAGCGGAAGGCGGGCTGACCCGCCGGGCCGTCGGGAGGGGTCGCGCCGCTCCCTCCCGAGGCCGCGTTTCGCCCGGCCGATTCCTCCTTCCCCCCACTCGCGGAGTCTGGCAACCTCGCCTCATGGAACACCGCCGTCTCGGCAAGAGCGGCCTCGTCGTCACCGATCTCTGCCTCGGCACGATGATGTTCGGCTCCCGCAACACGAAGGAAGAGGCCTTCGCGATCATGGACCGCGCCCTCGAGGCCGGGATCGATTTCTTCGACACCGCCGAGGTCTATCCGGTCCCCCCGCGGGCCGATCATGTCCACCGGACCGAGGAGATCGTCGGGGAATGGCTGGCCGGCCGGAACCGGGACGAGATCCTGCTCGCCTCCAAGGTCGGCGGGCCCGCCCATGGCTGGTTCCGGCCGCCGCTCCGCCGCGGCCACAGCGCCCTCGACCGCAACCATATCCGGAGGGCCGTCGAGGGAAGCCTTCGCCGCCTGCGCACCGATTACCTCGACCTGTACCAAACCCACTGGCCCGACCACGGCATGCGCTACGAGGATACCCTCGAGGCCCTCGACGAACTGGTCCGGGAGGGGAAGGTCCGGGTCATCGGCTCCTCCAATGAAAATGCCTGGGGGCTCATGAAGGCCGAGGCGGTCTCCCGCGAGTGCGGGCTCGCCCGCTACGACACGGTCCAGAACAACTTCTCGATCCTCAATCGCCGCTTCGAGGACGAGCTGGCCTTCATTGCCCGCAAGGAGCAAATCCACCTGTTGCCCTACTCCCCCCTGGGAGGCGGGGTCTGCTCGGGCAAGTACAACGACGGGGGACGGCCGGTGGGTGCCCGCTTTTCCGAGTACCTGCACGCCGGCGGGGAGCGGCAGCAGTCCATGGCCCACCGCTTCGTCAACGAGAAGAGCCTCGCCACGGTCGCCGAGCTCCGTGAACTCGCCGCAAGCGCCGGCTACGGTCTCGTCCCCCTCTGTCTCGCCTGGAGCCGCCAACACGACTTCGTCGCTTCCTCGATCTTCGGGGCCACGAGTCTCGAGCAACTGGAAGAATGCCTTCAGGCCCGCGACCTGATCCTCCCGGACGAGGTGCTCGCCGCCATCGATGCGATCACCGCGCGGCACCCCTACCCCCTCGGCTAGCCGGGGGTGCCGGGGAGGCCCGCTCTGGAGACTTGCGCAACCGCGCGACAAAAAAACCCTCGTGTCCGCCGGCCGGCGCGATCCGCCGGCACCCCGACAGCTGGCCGTCGAGGGGACGGCCCCTCCACTCCGTCACCAGTGGCAGGTACGGCACCGCGGCCGGGAGGTCGAACGGCTCGACCTCCATCTCCGGAAATCGGCGGAGGAGACGGGCCAGGGTGACCTCGTTTTCCTCGGGCGCGTAGGTGCACGTGCTGTAGACGAGGCGGCCGCCCGGGCGGAGCAGGCGGACCGCCCGGGCGAGCAGGCCCTTCTGCTTGTGCGCCATCTCCCCGATCTTCCGCTCGCTCCAGTAGGCGAGCGCGGGGTCATCCGGGCCCCGCAGCCGGCCCTCCGAGGAACAGGGCGCGTCCACGAGGATGCGGTCGTAGCCGCTCGCGTCGCGAAAGAGCCGGCCGTCCTTCCTCACCACCTGAGCTTCCTCCGCCCCGAGTCGGCGCAGCACCTCGCGCAGCCGGTAGGCCCGGTCGCGGACGACCTCGACCGCGGTCAGCGCGGACGGCTCGCCGGTGCGCGCAGCGAGGTGCGAGGCCTTCCCCCCGGGCGCCGCGCACAGGTCGAGCACGCGGTCCCCGGGGCGCGGGTCGAGGGCAAGGACGGGCAGGAGGCTGGACCGGTTCTGCAGGTAGCCCTTCCCCTCCCGCAGGTAGGGATGCCCGCGCATGTCCTCGGGAAGCCACTCCGCCGGCAGGGTGAGCGCCTCCTCGCACCAGGAAAGGCGGGTCCCCCCGAAAAGGGCCCGGGCCTCTCCGGCTCCGCTCCGCAGGGCATTGATCCGGAGCACGGGAGGACGGGGATCCCCCGCTCCCATCCGGATGCACCGCGCCACCTCGGTCCCGAAGATCGCCTCGAGTCGGCCGCACCAAGCCGTCCAGCGCTCCCCGCTTTCTGCCCCCGTCCCGGCCATCGCCCGGATGGTTTTTCCTCCATTGGCTCCTGCCAAGCCCGGAAGGGAGAACGGGGAAGGTTCGATGGGTTTGCAAAGGAGGCCGGGCGAACGTTGGCTGCGCGTGTGTACCGATCCGCACGCTCCGGGGCCCTCGCCCCTCTCGCCCTGCTCCTCCTTTGCGCGATGCCCCTCGCCAGTCTCTCCGGTCAGGGCCGTCCGCCCGTGGCCGTGCGGACGACCACGGTCGAGGCGGCCCCCTCCGAGGAGACTCTTTCCCTGAACGGATCCATCCGATCCAACGAGAGCGCGGTGATCCGCGCGGAAATCGCCGGGACGGTGGAGGCGGTTCCCTTCGCGGAGGGAACCACGGTGGAGAAGGGTGCCGTGCTCGCCCGGATCGAGGACGACCTCCTCCAGGCCGAGCGCGCCGAGATCGAGGCGGAGATCGCCCTCGCCACCAGCCAGTTGCGCCGCCAGCAGACCCTCTCCGCCCGCGAGGCCACCACCCGGGAAGCCCTCGATGAGGCCCGGACCAATCTCCAGCGCTTCCGCGCCCGCCTCCAGCAAGTGGAGGTGGAGCTGGCCCGCACGGTCATTCGCGCCCCCTTCCGAGGGCGGCTCGGTCTCCGCGAGACGAGTCCCGGCGCCTATCTCCAACCGGGCGACACGGTCGCCACCCTCGAGCAGCTCAATCCACTCAAGGTGGACTTTGGGCTGCCGGAGATCCACCAGTCCCAGCTGGCGGTCGGGCAGACTCTCCGGGTGTCGGCCGCCGGAGTCGCCGAAGTGCTCGCGGGGCAAGTCGTCGCCTGGGACAACCGTGTCGATCCGGAGACCCGCAACCTCCGGGTCCGCGGAACCCTCCCCAACCCTGACCGCAGCCTGCTCCCGGGGAATTTCGTCTCGGTCGAGCTGGTCCTCCAGCGCCGGGCCGACGCGGTCCAGATCCCCACCAACGCGGTGATCCGTGACCTTGAGGGGGCCTACGTCTTCGTGGTCGAGAACGATACGGCCCGGCGGCGGCCGGTCGAGCTGGGCCAGCGCCGCAACGCGGTGGTGGAGGTCGTCGAGGGACTCGCACCCGGGGAAACGATTGTCAGCTACGGCACGCAGGCCCTTCGCGATGGCGCCGCGGTGCGGGTCGTCGATTTCTGAGCGGGTCCGCCCCAAACCTCCCCATGGATCCCCGCGAATTCTTCATCCGGCGGCCCGTCTTCACTACGGTCCTCTCCCTGGTCATCATCCTCTTCGGCCTGATCGGGTTCTCCCGGCTCGGCGTGCGGGAGTTCCCCCGCGCCGATCGCCCGGTGGTCAGCGTCAACACGAGCTACCCGGGCGCGAATGCCGCCGTCATGGAGAGCCAGGTCACCGAGGTTCTCGAAGAGGAGATCAACACGGTCTCCGGGATTCGCTCGCTCCGCTCGACCTCCCGCGACGGGCGCAGCTCCCTCCGCGTGGAATTCGAGTTGGGCGACGACCTCGACCGGGCCGCCAATGACATCCGCGACCGAGTGGCCGCCGCCCGCCAGCGATTGCCCGAGGAAGCGGAGGCCCCCGTCGTCGAGAAGGCGGATGCCGAGGGCGACCCGATCGTCTTCCTCAACATCAGGAGCGAGGACCGCTCCCTTCTCGAGCTCACCGAGATTGCTGACAATGTCTTCAAACCGCGCTTCGAGACGATCGACGGGGTCGGACGGGTCGATATCTGGGGCGACAAGGAATACGCCATGCGCGTCTGGCTGGACCCGGAGAGGCTCAGCGCCTTCGGGCTCACCCCGCGGGAAGTTCGCGAGTCCATCCGGGACGCCAACCTCGAGTTGCCCACGGGTCGGCTCGAGGGACAACAGACCGATGTGAACCTGCGCGTCCTCAGCCGCCTCGGACCGGAGCCGGAAGTGCTCGCCGAGACGATCATCGCCGGCTCGGGGGATCAGGTGGTCCGGCTCCGGGACGTCGCCCGCGTCGAGATCGCGCCCCGCAATGAGCGCACCATCCTCAAGCGGGACGGCGTCCCCATGGTCGGGGTGGTCCTCCGGCCCCAGTCCGGCGCCAACGAGATCGCCATCGTCGACGAGTTCTACAAGAGGCTCGACCGGATCCGTCCCGACCTCCCGCCCGACATCGAACTGGGCATCGGCTTCGATACGAGCGAGTACATCCGCGACTCGCTCGCCGAGGTCCGCCAGACGCTCTTCCTCGCCCTCCTTCTGGTCTGCCTCACCATTTTCCTCTTCCTCCGCGAGGGGCGCACCTCCCTGATCCCCCTGATCACCATCCCGGTCTCCCTGATCGGGGGACTCTTCTTCGTCTACCTCGCCGGCTACACGATCAATGTCCTCACCCTCCTCGCCCTGGTCCTCGCGGTGGGCCTGGTGGTCGACGATGCCGTCGTCGTCCTGGAGAACATCTACACGAAAATCGAGGCGGGCCTTCCCGCCCGCGAGGCGGCCGCCGCCGGACTCAAGGAGATCTTCTTCGCGGTCATCGCCACGACGCTCTCCCTCGTCGCCGTCTTCACCCCGATCGTTTTCATCGAGGGACTCACCGGGAAGCTCTTCAGCGAATTCGGGGTCACCCTGGCCGCCGTCGTCATTGTCTCCTCCCTGGTGGCCCTCACCCTCACGCCGATGCTCGGCTCCCGCCTCCTCAAGGGAGGCGCCCAGCACAAGTGGTTCTACCGCGCCACCGAGCCCTTCTTCGCCGCCCTCAACCGCTTCTACCGCTGGACTCTGCGCGGCTTCCTCCGGGCCCGTATCCTCGCCCTGCCGCTGGTGGTCGCGTTGGGAACGGCCGCGGTCTGGCTCTACGACGCACTGCCCCGGGAACTCGCCCCCACCGAGGACCGCGGCCTGCTCGTCCTTTCCATGGGAGGTCCGCCGGGTGCCAACTTCAACTACATGTCCGCGGTCATGGACCGGGCCGACGAGATCGTTCTCGAGGAAATCCCGGAGCGGGAGGCCCTCATCTCGGTGACCTCGCCGGGCTTCGGCTCCTCCACCACGGTCAACTCGGGTTTCGCCCGGCTGGTCCTCACCGACCGCACCGGCCGGGAACGCTCCCAGGAAGAGATTGTCCGCGACCTCGAGCAAAGCTTCGCCGACATCGCCGCCGCCCGGATCTCCGTCCGGCAACCGGCCACCCTCAGCACCGGGGGGCGGGGGTTGCCGGTGCGCTACGTGCTCCAGAACAGTGATTTCGCCAAAATCCGCGAAGTGCTCCCCCGCTTCCTCGCGGAAGCCCGGCAACGCCCGGAATTCACCTTCGTCGATGCCGACCTCGAGTTCAACCAGCCGGAGATCGAGATGACCATCGACCGCAACCGCGCCGAGTCCCTCGGGGTTCCGGTCGAGGAAATCGCCGAGACCGCCCAGGCCGCCCTCGCCGGTCAGCGCTACGGGAGCTTCCTCAAGGACGGCAACCAGTACGACATCGTCGGCCAGATGGACCGCCCCTTTCGCGACGAACCCGCCGACCTGCGCAGGGTCTACCTGCGCTCCGGCAATGGAGAGCTGGTCTCCCTCGAGCAATTCGTCGATTTTCGCGAGGTGACCGCCCCGCCGGTGCTCTACCGCTTCAACCGCTTCCCCGCCGCCACGGTCAGCGCCAGCCTCGCCCCGGGCGTCTCCCTCGCCGAGGGGATCGCCGCCATGGACGGGATTGCCGCCGGACTCCTCGACGAAACTTTCTCCACCGACCTGCGTGGCCAGTCGCGGGAGTTCCGCGAGACCGGACAGAGCTTGGTCTTCGTCTTCGTCTTTGCCCTTCTCGTCGTCTTCCTCGTCCTCGCCGCCCAGTTCGAGAGCTTTCGCGATCCGCTCATTATCATGCTTACGGTCCCGCTCGCCCTTCTCGGGGGACTGCTCGGGCTGCGGCTCTTCGGGCAATCGCTCAATCTCTTCTCCCAGATCGGCCTGATCATGCTGATCGGATTGGTCACCAAGAACGGAATCCTCCTCGTCGAGTTCATCAACCAGCGCCGCCGCGCCGGTCTCCCCATGCACGAAGCGGTCCTCGAGGGCTCCGCCGCCCGCTTTCGGCCGATCCTCATGACGTCCCTCTCCACGATCCTCGGCATCCTCCCCATCGCCATCGGCCTCGGGGCCGGCTCCGAAAGCCGCATGCCTCTCGGGATCGCCGTGATCGGGGGCCTCCTCCTCAGCACCCTCCTCACCCTCTACATCGTCCCCGCCGCCTACACCTACCTCGCCTCCCGCAAGGTCGAGTCCGCCGCTCCTCCCGCCGCCGACAACGCCGCCCCCTGAGCGGGAGCCCGGCCTCCCCGGGGTCTTCACTCGACAAGGCCCCCCAGCCCTTCCTCACTGTTCCGATGCTCCAAGCGGGAATCGTCGGTCTCCCCAACGTCGGGAAAAGTACTCTCTTCAACGCCCTCACGCGCACGCGCAAGGCCGAGGCCCAGAACTATCCCTTCTGCACGATCGAGCCCAATGTCGGGGTGGTCCATGTCCCCGATGAGCGCCTCGAACCGCTCGCCCGGCTGGTCGGCACCTCCAAAATCATCCCCGCCGCCGTCGAGATGGTCGATATCGCCGGGCTGGTCGCCGGCGCCAGCCAGGGCGAGGGCCTCGGCAACCAGTTCCTCGCCAACATCCGCGAGGTCGACGCCATCGTCCAGGTGGTCCGCTGCTTCGAGGATGAGGATATCGTCCACAACGAGGGCAGCGTCGACCCGGTCCGCGATATCGGGGTCATCGAGACCGAGTTCATCCTCGCCGACCTCCAGTCCCTCGAGAACCAGGAAGCCCGCCTGCGGAAGAAGGCCCGCGGCGGCGACGAGGAGGCCGCCCGACAACTCGCCCTCGTCGAGCGCCTCCAGCCCCACCTCGATGAGGGACGGTCCGCCTTTACCCTCCCCCTCGACGAGAACGAACGGGAGGTCCTCCCCCACCTCCACTTGCTCTCCGCCATCCCGGTCCTCTACGCCTGCAACGTCACCGAAACCGACCTCGCCCGGCCGGATGGCCTACCCGCCGTCCAGGCCGTTCGCGACTACGCGCGCCGGCGCGGCGACGCCCGCGTCTGCGTGGTCTCCGCTCGCACCGAAGAGGAGTTGGCCGACTTCTCCCCGGACGAAGCCGCCGAATTCCTCCGCGACCTCGGGGTCGCCGACTCCGGCGTCTCCCGCCTCATCCAGGAAACCTACGAGCTCCTCGGCCTCGCCTCCTTCCTCACCGCCGGAGCCCCCGAAGTCCGCGCCTGGACCTTCCACCGGGGCATGACCGCCCCGGAATGCGCCGGGGTCATCCACTCCGACTTCCAGAAGAACTTCATCAAGGCCGAAGTCGTCTCCTACCAGGACCTCCTCCACGCCGGCTCCCTCCACGCCGCCCGCGAGGAGGGACGCCTCCGCCTCGAGGGCAAGGACTACCTCGTCCAGGACGGCGACGTCATCCACTTCCGCGCCAACCCCTAACCCCGCCCCTCCCCCAACCACCCCCCTCCCAAAAGCGCTCTTCCAAAGAGGAACCCTACCTCTGTTGGAGGCTTTTGTAAGCTGCGTCCCTTTTAATCGCCTTGACGGTGGAGGTTTTCCCCTATGGAATTCCTTGTACCATGCGGATGAGTCGCTACAAGGTGCCTTGGTCGGGGGTGTACTACGTGCGCAGCGAGCTGACGGACGGGTTGGCGGGCTGGACGTCGGGGGAGCGAGAGGTGTTCCTGTCGATGGTGCGTCGGGTGGGGGAGTTCTGCGGGGTGGGGCTTTTGGAGGGGGTG